>JANMKR010000153.1:0-35131 GCA_031372145.1 Actinomycetota bacterium
CGTTGCTCGCCACGGAGTCGAATGAGCGTCGAACGACGCTCGTCACGAAGTCCCTGCAGCAGTTCCTGCGCCCGGTCCGGTTCGACCAAACGCTCGGCTGCTTCGGCGACGGTCAGGTCACCGAGGCGTCGCAGCAGGTCATGCAATCCGTCGGCGCCGCGTGCCTTGGCGCGCTCCGAAAGTCCCTGAAGGTCGGCTTCGAGTGTCTCGAGCGCCTGGGCATCGATCAGGTCACGGAGCTCATCTTGCCCGAGGAGTTCGCGGAGCAGGTCGCGGTCGAGCGAGAGCGCAGTGGCGCGGCGCTCGGCGGCCGGCGTGTCGTCCTCGTACATGTAGGTGGCGACGTACTCGAACAGCAACGATCCGGCGAACGGCGAGGCAGTGGCCGTCTCGACCTCCACCACGGCGAGCTCACGCGACTGGATCCGCCGCAGCAGGTCGCGCAGGGCAGGCAGGTCGAACCAGTCGTTGAGGCACTCGCGATAGGTCTCGAGGATGATCGGGAAGCTGCCATAGCGGCGGGCGACCTCGAGCAGCGATGCGGCCTTGAGGCGCTGTTGCCACAGCGGCGTGCGCCGACCAGGGCGCCGCCGGGGAATCAACAGTGCGCGCGCGGCGTTCTCGCGGAATCGCGCGCCGAACAACGCCGTTGCGCCAAGCTCCGCGACGACCAGATCCTCGATGTCTCCCGGTTCGATCAGGGCGATCTCGGCTGCGGGAGGCTCATCGGCATCGGGCAGGTGGATCGCGATCCCGTCGTCACTCCAGATCGCATGTGCGGTCACACCACCCAGATCGCGCAGACGCGATTGCAATGCCATCGCCCAGGGCGCGTGGACGCGCGCGCCGAACGGCGTCAACACGCACAGCCGCCAGTCGCCGATCTCGTCACGAAAGCGCTCGACGACGACGGTGGTGTCGCTCGGCACGGCGCCGGTCGCATCGACCTGGTCGTTGAGATACGCCATCAAGTTGGTGGCGGCACGCTCGTCGAACGCCGACTCGGATCGCAGGCGCGCGAGCGCACGATCGGGGCGCGCGGCCACCAACTCGCGCGCGAGCCTGCCCACCTCCCGACCCAGCTCCACCGGCCGGCCGACACCTTCGCCCTTCCAGAAAGGTACGGCGCCGGGCACGCCAGGGGCGGGGGAGACGAGCACGCGGTCCCGCGTGATCTCCTCGATGCGCCAGCTTGATGCACCCAGCAGGAACGTCTGACCCGTGCGCGCCTCGTAGACCATCTCCTCGTCCAGCTCGCCGACGCGCGTGTTGCCGTCGACCAGGTACACGCCGTAGAGGCCACGGTCGGGGATCGTACCTGCGTTTTGCACGGCCAGCTGACGGGCGCCGCCACGCCCACGCACGGTGCCCTCGGTGCGGTCCCACACGATCCGTGGCGCGAGCTCCGCGAACTCGTCGCTGGGGTAGCGGCCCGAGAGCATGTCGAGCACGCCCTCCAGCTGTTCGCGCGATAGGTCGGAGAACGGATATGCGCCGCGGGCCAGAGCGTGCAGTTCGTCGACGGTCCACGGGTCGCTGCAGACCGTCGCCACGATCTGCTGGGCCAGCACATCGAGTGGCAGGCGAGGGATGTGGGTCTCCTCGATCGCCGCCTCGCGCATACGTGACACCACGGCGGCACACTCGAGCAGATCACCACGGAACTTGGGAAAGATCCGCCCGCGACTGGCGGCACCAACCTGGTGGCCCGAGCGTCCGACGCGCTGGATGCCGCGTGCGACGCTGCGCGGGCTCTCCACCTGAATGACCAGGTCGATGGCGCCCATGTCGATGCCCAGCTCCAGGCTGCTGGTCGCCACGAGCGCAGGCAGTCGGCCGGCCTTGAGTTCTTCTTCGATCAGCACCCGCTGTTCGGCGGCGAGGCTCCCGTGATGGGCGCGGGCGACCTCGGCCTCGGCCAGTTCGTTCAACCGCAACGCCAGGCGTTCGGCCAGGCGGCGGCTGTTGACGAAGATCAGCGTCGAGCGGTGCGCCCGCACCAGGTCGAGGATGGCCGGGTAGACCGCCGGCCAGATCGATTTGCGGTTGGCGCCGTCACCCGGCGCTGCCAGTGCGTCGTCCAGGGTCGGCGCTCCGGGGTTGGCCAGATCGCGCATGTCATCCACAGGCACGATGACCTCGAGATCCAGCTCTTTCCGCTGACCGGCATCGACGATCGTGACCGGGCGTGGTGTCCCGGACTCGTCCTGTCCACCCAGGAACTGGGCGATCTCGCTGAGTGGGCGCTGGGTCGCCGAGAGTCCGATGCGCTGCAGTGGCCCGTCGGTTGCGCGCTCCAAACGCTCCAGGCTCAGCGCCAGATGCGCGCCGCGCTTGGTCGCGGCGACCGCGTGGATCTCGTCGATGATGACCGTGCGGGCGGCCTGCATCATCGCGATGCCTCGGGACGTCAAGAGCAGGTAGAGGCTCTCAGGTGTCGTGATGAGGATGTCGGGCGGCGTGCGCAACATGCGCGCCCGATCCCGCTGTGGTGTGTCGCCGGTGCGTACCCCGACCGACAGCTCGGGCAGCTCGAGTCCCTGGCGGCGGGCGGCATCGGCCAGGCCGGCCAGCGGACCGCGCAAGTTGCGTTCGACGTCGTAGTTGAGGGCCTTCAGCGGCGAGATGTACACGAGTCGCGTGGCCGTCTCGCCGCGCAGGCGCTCTTCGATGAGTGCGTTGAGCCCCCACAGGAACGCGGCCAGCGTCTTGCCGCTCCCGGTCGGAGCGACGATCAGCGCATGTTCGCCGGCTGCGATCGCAGGCCAGCCCATCCGCTGGGCATCCGTGGGTTCGGCGAACGCGCGCGCAAACCAGTCCGCAACGAGCGGATGAAACGGAGCCGTGCGGGCGGGAGCGGTCGCCACCCGTGGATCGTAGCCGTCTACGAGCGCTTGGGACCCGAGTGGACGACGGTGATGATACGGATCGTCGGTCCAAGCCAGACCCTTCGGAGGGTGACCTCCCTGCGCTCGTGCGAACACGCGCCGACCGCCGGGGTTCCGGAAAGCCGGTATGCCGTCGTCGGATGCCGCAATGGGTAGGCTCGGGACGTGAGCAAGGCCGCCGCGACAGATCTCGCGCAGATCACCCGCCACCTGATCCGCTACGGCGGCGCGTTTCAGCCGTTCATCGCCGAGCGAGCCGCAGGCTCGTTCGTGGAGGATGCATCCGGGCGCAGGGTGCTCGACTTCACGAGCGGGCAGATGAGCGCGATCCTGGGGCACTGTCACCCTGAGATCGTCGAGGTGGTGACCGAGATGATCGGTCGCCTCGACCACCTGTTCAGCGGCATGCTCTCCCGGCCGGTCATCGACTTGGCCGAAGCGCTGGGAACGCTGGCGCCGCCGCTGTCGAAGGTGATCCTGCTGACGACCGGCGCCGAGGCCAACGAGGCGGCGCTCAAGCTCGCCAAGACCGCGACCGGGCGTTACGAGATCGTGGGGTTCGCGCAGAGCTGGCACGGGATGACCGGTGGCGCGGCGTCGGCGACATACTCCGCCGGGCGCCAGGGACACGGTCCGGCCGACGTCGGAAATATGGCGATCATGGCGCCCAACGCATACCGACCGCGTTTTCGGACCTCGGACGGCGGCTTGGATTGGCAGGCGGAGCTGGACGACGGGTTCGACCTGATCGATCGCCAGAGTTCAGGTGCTCTTGCAGCGTTCATCGCCGAGCCGATTCTGTCGTCCGGTGGGATCCTCGAGTTGCCCGAGGGCTATCTGCCGGCGCTCAAGGCCAAGTGCACCGAACGTGAGATGCTGTTGATCCTGGACGAGGCGCAGACTGGCGTCGGGCGGACTGGCACCATGTTCGCGTTCGAGCGCGACGGGGTGCCGCCGGATCTGGTGACCCTGTCAAAGACGCTCGGAGCCGGTTTGCCGCTGGCGGCCGTGCTGTGCACACCCGAGATCGAGCAGGCGGCCCACGAGGCCGGGTTCCTGTTCTACACGACCCACGTCAGCGATCCGTTGCCTGCCGCGGTGGGGCTCAGGGTCATCGAAGTCGTGGTGCGTGAACGGCTGGCCGAACGCGCGGTGGTGGCGGGTGCCCGTCTGGCCTCGGGACTCCTCGAGTTGCAGTCACGGTTCGAATGCATCGGCGACGTGCGCGGACGCGGTCTGCTGTTGGGCATGGAGATCGTGGCGGATCGCGAGACCAAGCGAGCCGCCCCGGAGCTCGGCGCTGCGATCACCGATCGCTGCTTCGCGCTGGGGCTGTCGATGAACATCGTCAACCTGCCCGGTATGGGCGGCGTATTCCGCATCGCTCCGCCCATGACCGTGACCGACGCCGAGATCGACCTTGGGCTCGAGATCCTGGAACAGGCCCTCAACGAGGTCGCGGGCTGACCGTTCCCCGTCGGCGACGGGTGACGAGCGTCACGAGGGGAGCCCGTGCGTCCTCGCGCCAGCGGATCGGGGCGCGCTCCGTCTTCTGGAATGCGGACGCTTGCGCGTCGGTTGCGTATCAGGCCGCGGGTGGTGTGTCGCAAGCGACGGTGATGTCGGCGGAGCTCGACGCGAGCGATGCGGTGACGCCGGGCCGGCGCAGTTGGAGGTCGATGTGGATCGTTCCGGGCACCGAGGGGCGGAACGCGAGGGTGACCTCCTGGCGCGCGTGGAAGACGCCGAACCCGTCGTCAAGGGCGAGCGGCCCGTAGGCCTCCGTGTTCCCGTCCGGCAGCGTGACCCTGACCGAGAATGTGTCGTCGGCCCGGCTCGTGGCGATGAACACGAACGCGAGGCTGCCGGGGTCGCCGGCACACCACATGAGCGGGGTTGCAAACGACACGATCGGCAGGTCGCCGGGACCGACGTTCCCGTTGGGAGCGAACCTCGTCCCCTCGAGCGCGATCGACGGTTGCACGGCGACGGCCGGACGGGTCACGACGAACGGCGTGACGGGCGAGCGGCTTGTGCGCCATCCCGGTTGCGGCACGAACGTGGCCCGCAGCTGTTGCCGACCCAAGCGATCCAACACGAAGCGCGAATAGACGCAGCGACCCCGACCGTTGGTGTGCATGAACTGGATGCCGCCGCCGACGGTGAGTCGGCAGACGCCGCGCGGAACTCCGCACCGTGATGTGACCGTCACACGTGCCTTGGCGGGGCGGCCCCACACGACCGACCGGGGAACGGTCAGCGTCGTCGTGGTTCGACACGACCCCGCCTGCGCCAGGCTGTTCGCGACCACGGCCCGGCCCGAGGTGGGCGGCGTGGCCAGAAGAAGCCCGACCACGGCGACGAGTCCGACGACGATCGCCACTCGCGGACGTGTGTCAACAGCGGCTCGTCCTGCTGGAGTCCGTCTCAAACCGCGCTGGCGAGGAATCCCAATAAACGACAACCTACACCTAAATCTTCAAGAAGTTACATACAACGCGCAACGTGCCTCGACGGACCCGACCGGATTGGTCAGGGTCCGGGGACCGCGGTCATCGTGACCTTCGCCGTGAGTTCTGCGCCGGCCGGGCCTCGGAAGATGCCCTTGATCGGTGGGACGTCCGAATAGCTGCGCCCATGGCCGATCTTGACATGGTTCTCGCCGGTCAGCCCGCGGTTCGTCGGGTCGAGCCCGACCCACGTCCCGGGCCCCCCGTCGTTTGGGAGGAGCACCTCGAGCCATGCATGGGTCTCGACCTCTGCCGACGGCGCTCCCGGGCCGCGGTCCACGAACAGGTAGCCGGAGCAATACCGCGCGGCGATTCCGAGCCGACGGAAGATCAAGAGCCCCAGATGGACGAAGTCCTGGCACACACCTGCTCCGACAGCCAGGAAGTCCGCCACGGTCGACCCCACATACGTGACGCCGCGGCGGTACTCGAATCGTGTGGGGATCAGTTCGGCGATGGCGAGTGCGGTTGCGCGTGGGGTGTCCGCCCGGACCTCGGCGGCCAGGGGACCGATCCGGGAATCCGACGGCGTGGGCATGACTGCGAACAGGAACTCGCCACCGTGTTCACGGTAGCCGGGCAACGCGAGCTCGCTCCAGGTGGGGTCAGGCCGGACTGCCGGCGCCAGCGTCTCGACCTGTGATCGGACGTCGATGGTCAGGACCTCGTGTGGCTGGACCACCTCGAACTCGTGGACGGTCGTGCCGAAATAGTCGTCGTGTTCGTAGACCCGTGCGTCGGGTGTCGTCGTCAGCGTGAAGTCCCGCCGCCGTTGGGTCGGCGTGGTGGCCGGGCGCACCCGGAGTGCGTTCATGCTGTCGGTCACCGGTCCCGGATAGCGGTACTCGGTCGTGTAGACGATGTCGAAGATCACCGGCGGCTCACATGCAAGGCAGGCCGTTCCGCGCCGGCGAAGTACCGATCCGAGATGTCCGTGTCGACCGCCGCCAGTTCCTTGCGCACGATCGCGAGCGCCTCGAGGAGCGCCGGCACGCGCGGCAGCTCACGGCGACGGAAGTCGAGATCGGCTGCGAGTCGCGTGAGTCGTAGAATTGGCGGGGACATCGCCGCGCCGATGTCCGCGCTCGTCAGGGCGCGACCGAGGCCGTCGACGCAGGCGGCGATCGAATCCGGGAACGCGTCCTCGAACAGCAGGAACCGCGCCACGGGCACCAGGTGGGGAGACGTGGAGGTGGCGCGACGGAATGCCTGAAGGCCACCGACGGCGCGCAACAGCGCGAGCGCGGGACCGTCCCGCGCCGAGTCGTGGTCGTCCGCGCCGTAGGCGGACGGCAGCGTGACCAACAGCATCCGCAGGACCATGTCCGCCGCCTCGAGGTCCGCTCCGGCATGCAGGAACGCCCAGCCGTCGTCGCGCAGCATGGTCCGCCGTTGGACGCCCCAAAACAGCGAGCATCGCTCACGGACGAGGTCGAACAACGCCGACGGCTCGCGGCGCAGCTCAGGCGTGATGTCCTGCTGACAGATCCGCATGTGGAAGGTGTTGATCGCCTCCCACATGTCGAGCGACAGCACGTCTCGCACCGCGCGTGCATGCGTCTGCGCCGCCGCGATCGACGCGACGATCGAGGCGGGATGCGTCCGGTCGGCGACCAGAAGGATGAGCGTGGCGTCGGCGGTCGGTGCGTCGTCAACCAGGTGGGAGGTTCCGGTCATTGCGAGCAGGGAGTCCCACGAGAGCGTCATCGCCGAGGGATCCGCGCGCTGGCCCTCCACGGCGGCGTCGAGCACACCCTGCAGCAGACGTGACGTGTGGTCGGCGCGTGCGAAGGATCGCCCCAGCCAAAACAGTTCGTGGGCGATGCGGGCGAGCATCAGTCGTGCTCTCCCTGTTGTTGCTGTTGCTTCTGCTGTTCGACCCATCCGCCCGTGCGAAGTCCGGGCAGCGGTGACGGGCTGAGCGGCTCGGGCGTCCCGCGCACGGCCGGGGCCGACGGTCCCTCGAGCACCCACGTGTCCTTGGATCCCCCGCCGCGCGACGAGTTGACGATCATCTCGCCGGCCGGGAGGGCCACGCGGGTGAGCCCGCCGGGAATCACGGACACGTCGTCGCCGAACACCGCGAACGGACGCAGGTCGACGTGCCGTGGCTCCAGGGTTCCATCCGCCTGGACCGTCGGCACGGTCGACAGTCGGACGACGTCCTGCGCGATCCACTGGTCGGGGGCGCTGCGCACGAGCGCGGCCTGTACGGCGACCTCCTCGTCGGTGGCGGTCGGGCCGATGAAGACGCCGGCGCCTCCGGACTCGGCGGTCGGCTTGACGACCAGCCGCTCGAGCCGGCCGAGCGCCCATTCTCGCTGTTGGGGATCGCTCATGTGGTAGGTGGCGACGTTCTGCAGGATCGGTTTCTCGCCGAGATAGAAGCGGATCATCTCCGGGACGTAGGGGTAGACCGCCTTGTCATCTGCGACACCTGTGCCGACCGCGTTGGCGATGGCGACGTTCCCGGCGCGATAGGCGCGCATGAGCCCCGGGATTCCCAGCATGGAATCCTCGCGGAACTCGAGCGGGTCCAGAAACGCGTCGTCGATCCGGCGGTAGATGGTGTGCACGCGCGCCGGACCGCTCGTGGTGGCCATGTAACACACGTTGTCGCGGACGACCAGGTCCGACGCCTCGACCAGCTCGACGCCCATCTGGCGTGCGAGGTACGCGTGTTCGAAATAGGCGCTGTTGTAGGTCCCCGGCGTCCAGACCACGACCGTCGGATACTCACCGCCCTCAGGTGCCGCGGAGCGCAAGGCACCGAGCAGCAGTGCGGGGTAGTCGTCGACCCGCCGCACCCGATGATCCAGGAAGAGTCGCGGAACGAGCCGGCGCATCGCCCTGCGGTTCTCGAGGACGTACGAGACCCCGGAGGGTGTGCGGACGTTGTCCTCGAGCACCTTCCATGTCCCGTCCGCATCGCGAACCAGGTCACACCCCGACACGTGGCAGTAGATGCTCTTGGGTGGTGTGATGCCGTGCGCGGCACGCGCAAAGGCCGGTCGCGAGGCGATCAGGGACCACGGGACGAGACCGGCGTTGACAATCTCACGGCGGTGGTAGACGTCGTCGCAAAACGCGTTGAGCGCCCGGATGCGCTGCATCAGTCCCTGCTCGATGGCCGTCCACTCCTCGGCCGGGATGACCCGGGGGACAAGGTCGAGCGGGAACGGGCGGTCTCGGGCGGCTCCGCCCTCGCCCACCAGGGCGAACGTGATGCCCTGCTGCATGAAGATGGCGTCCCGCCGGTCGCCGGCCGCAACCAGTCGTTCCCGTCCCAGCGATTCGATTCCGTCGATCAGCCGTCGGGCGTGCTCGCGAGGCTCGCCGCGGCCGGCGAACAGCTCGTCGTAGCCGTCGTGGTCGGGTTCGTATCCGTCGAATGCCGCCGGCGTGCCATTGGCCGCCGGATCAGGTTCGGGAGGCACCGTGGTCATCGGTGCCCGTTGCCCGGCTGCGGAAACGACTTCAGTTTCGCCGAGGCCTCATCGAAGCGGCATGCTCGCCGGAGTCACCGGTGCGGGAAGCACGGTGTCGCCGACGAGGTACCGGTCGACTGCGGCGGCGGCCGCGCGTCCCTCGGCGATCGCCCAGACGATCAGGCTCTGGCCGCGGCCCATGTCGCCGCAGACGTAGACACCCTCCTCGGTGGTCTTCCAGTCGGGGTCGCGCTTGACGTTGCCGCGCTCGTCGAGCTCGACGCCCAACTCGCTCAGCACACCTTCGCGCTCGGGGCCGACGAAGCCCATCGCCAGTAGGACCAATTCACACGGGATCTCGGTCTCGGAACCCGGCACCGGCTGGAACGTCGGGCGGCCGTCGACCACGACCATCTCGACCGCGGTGGCCCGCAGCGCCCGCACGTGACCTTCGTCGTCGCCGACGAACTCCGCCGTCGAGATCGCGTACTGCTGGTCGACGCCCTCTTCGTGTGCCGAGGAGCTCATGTACATGAGCGGCCACGTCGGCCACGGGGTGCTGTCGGCACGCGTCTCGGGGGGCCGGGGCATGATCTCGAGCTGCACGACGTTGACGGCACCCTGCCGGTTGGCGGTGCCCAGGCAGTCGGCCCCGGTGTCGCCGCCGCCGATGATCACGACGTTCTTGGCGCTTGCGGTGATCGGCGTCTCGGCCAGGGTCCCGGCGACCACCATGTTGGAGAGCGGCAGGTACTCCATCGCCTGGTGGATGCCGCCGAGTTCGCGTCCGGGAATGGGCAAATCGCGCGAGGCGGTTGCGCCTCCGGCAAGGACGATCGCATCGAACTCGCGGCGAAGCTCCTGCACCGGGACATCGACGCCGACGTTGGCGTTGACACGGAACTCGGTGCCCTCGGCCGCCATCTGGGCGAGCCGCTGGTCCAGGACGTGCTTCTCCATTTTGAAGTCGGGGATGCCGTAGCGCAGCAGCCCGCCGATCTTGTCGGCGCGCTCGAACACGACGACCTCGTGACCCGCTCGCGTCAACTGTTGTGCGGCGGCAAGCCCTGCGGGGCCTGATCCGACCACGGCGACCCTGCGACCGGTCATGACGGTCGGCACGATCGGCGCGAGCCACCCCTCGTCACGGGCGCGGTCGGCGATCCGAACCTCGATCTGCTTGATCGTGACCGCCGGCTGATTGATGCCGAGCACACACGCCGCCTCACACGGCGCGGGACACAAGCGCCCCGTGAACTCCGGGAAGTTATTGGTCGCGTGCAGGCGGTCGCTGGCCTCACGCCAGTGGTCCTGGTACACCAGGTCATTCCAATCGGGGATGATGTTGCCCAGCGGGCAGCCCTGGTTGCAGAACGGGATGCCGCAGTCCATGCAGCGCCCGGCCTGGTCACGGACCTTGTGGGTGGGGAAGTCCTTGTAGACCTCGTGCCAATCGCGCAGGCGCTCGGGAACGGGTCGCCGTTCGGGCAGCTCGCGGGTGTGCTCAAGAAAGCCTTTGGGGTCGCCCATGCGTGATTCCTAGTGGTGGGCGGCCGTGAGGACCGCGGTGGTGGGATCGCTGCTGTCCGCGCTCGCGGCCTGTTCGGCCAGCACGCGCTTGAAGTCCTTGGGCATGACCTTGACGAACGCTTCGACCGCGGTCTCCCAACCTGAGAGCAGCCGCTCTGCGACCGCCGAGCCGGTCTCCGTCAGGTGGCGGTTGACGCGATCGAGCAGGAACATCCGGTCATCCGCGTCGAGCGGGTCAAGGTCGACCATCTCCATGTTGACCCGCCGCGGGAACACCCCGTCCGGGTCGTGGACGTAGGCGATCCCCCCGCTCATACCCGCGCCGAAGTTGCGGCCGGTCGCGCCCAGGATGACGACGCGCCCCCCGGTCATGTACTCGCAGGCGTGGTCGCCGACACCTTCGACGACGGCGATCGCGCCGGAGTTGCGCACGCAGAAGCGCTCGCCGACCATCCCGCGCAGGAACATCTCGCCGGCGGTCGCGCCGTACAGGATGACGTTGCCGGCGATGATGTTCTCCTCGGCGGCAAAGCGGGAGCCGTCCTGGGGACGGACGACGATGCGGCCGCCCGACAGGCCCTTGCCCGTGTAGTCGTTGGCGTCGCCGAACAGCCGCAGCGTCAAGCCGCGGGGGGCGAACGCGCCGAAGCTCTGTCCGGCTGAGCCGGTGAAGTTGATCACGACTGTGTTGTCGGGCAGTCCCTCGCCCCACCGGCGGCTGATCTCCTGGCCGACCAGGGTGCCGACCGTGCGGTTGACGTTTCGCACCGGCACGCTGAACTCGACGGGCCGGCGGTCGTCGAGCGCCGGCGCGGCGCGCTGGATCAGCTCGATGTCGAGCGCCCGCTCCAAACCGTGGTCCTGGACCTGGGTGCAGGTACGTGCGTCGCCCTCAGCCGGCTCCGGCATCTGCAGGATCGGCGTCAGATCGAGCTTGGACGCCTTCCAATGCTCGATGGCCTTCGACGTGTCCAGGAACTCGGCGTGGCCGATGGCCTCGTCCATCGTGCGGCAGCCCAACTCGGCCAGCAGCTCGCGGACCTCCTCGGCGATGAACTCGAAGAAGTTGACCACGAACTCGGGTTTGCCCGAGAACCGCTGCCGCAATTCAGGGTTCTGCGTGGCGATGCCGACCGGGCACGTGTCCAGGTGACAGACGCGCATCATCACGCAGCCGGACACCACGAGCGGCGCGGTCGCAAAGCCGAACTCCTCGGCGCCGAGCAGCGCCGCGACGATCACGTCGCGCCCGGTCTTCATCTGGCCGTCGCACTGCACGACGATGCGGTCCCGCAGGCGGTTGAGCAGAAGCGTCTGCTGGGTCTCGGCCAGGCCCAGCTCCCACGGCGCACCCGCGTGTTTGATCGAGGTGAGCGGCGACGCGCCGGTCCCACCGTCGTGCCCCGAGATCAGCACGACGTCGGCATGCGCCTTGGACACGCCCGCGGCCACGGTTCCCACACCCACCTGGGCGACGAGCTTGACGTGCACGCGCGCCTCGGGGTTGGCGTTCTTGAGGTCGTGGATCAGCTGGGCCAGGTCCTCGATCGAGTAGATGTCGTGGTGCGGCGGCGGCGAGATCAGGCCCACGCCCGGCGTGGAGTACCGGACCTTCGCGATCCACGGCCACACTTTGTTTCCGGGCAGCTGACCGCCCTCACCGGGCTTGGCGCCCTGGGCCATCTTGATCTGCAGGTCCGTGCAGTTGACGAGGTACTCACTGGTGACGCCGAACCGTCCGGAAGCCACCTGCTTGACGGCGCTGCGCTTCCAGTCGCCGTTGGGCTCCTTGTCGTAGCGCTCCCGGTCCTCGCCGCCCTCGCCGCTGTTCGAGCGCCCGCCCATGCGGTTCATCGCGATCGCGAGGTTCTCGTGCGCCTCGGCCGAGATGGAGCCGTAGCTCATCGCACCGGTCGAGAAGCGCTTGACGATCTCGCTGACCGGCTCGACCTCCTCGATCGGCACCGGTGGGCGTGTCCCGAGGCGGAACTCGAACAGGCCGCGCAGGGTCGCGAGCTGCTCCGACTGGTCGTCGACGAGCTTGGTGTACTGCTTGAAGATCTCGTACCGGCCGGTGCGCGTGGCGTGCTGCAGCTTGAACACCGTCTCGGGGTTGAACAGGTGGAACTCGCCTTCGCGGCGCCATTGGTACTCGCCGCCGCCGTCCAGGCCGCGGTGGGCCAGCTCGCTCGGCCGGTCGGGGTAGGCGCGCCGGTGCCGGCGGGCGATCTCCTCGGCCAGCTCCTGCAGGCCGATGCCGCTGAGGCGGCTGACGGTTCCGGTGAAGAACTCCTCGACGAAATCCTCGGCCAGGCCGATAGCCTCGAAGATCTGGGCCCCGGTGTACGAGGCGACCGTCGAGATGCCCATCTTGGACATGACCTTGAGGATGCCCTTGTCGCACGCCTTGATGTAGTTCTGGCGTGCCTTCTCGGGGTCGTCCATCACGGTCAGGTCCTGCGCGATGATGTCGTCGATCGTCGCGAACGCCAGGTACGGGTTGATGGCCGCGGCGCCGTAGCCGATCAGCAGGCACATGTGGTGGCACTCGCGGGCGTCACCGGCTTGGACCACCAGGCCGACCTTGGTGCGCGATTTCTCGCGGATCAGGTGGTGATGGACCGCGCTGGTCGACAGCAGCGACGGGATCGGCGCAAGCTCCCCGGTGGACTCCTTGTCGGACAGGATCAGGATCTGGGCGCCCGCGGCGATCTCCATCGATGCGCGTTGGCGGATGTCGTCGAGGGCTGCTTTGAGGCCTTCGGCGCCCTCGGCGACGGGGTAGAGGCACGAGATGACGGCCGAACGGAAGTCAGGGGTCTCGGGTTGCGACGAGACGTCGATGAGCTTGCGCAGCTCGTCGTTGTCGATGACCGGGTGCTCCATGAAGATCTGGCGGCAGGACGAGGCCCGCGGATCGAGCAGGTTGCCCTCGGGGCCGATCGTGCCGCCGAGCGCCGTGACGAGCTCCTCGCGGATCGCGTCGAGCGGTGGGTTGGTGACCTGCGCGAACAGCTGTTGGAAGTAGTCGAACAGCAGGCGGGGACGCGACGAGAGCACCGCGATCGGCGTGTCGGTGCCCATCGAGCCGGTGGGCTCGACGCCGACGCGTGCCATCGGCTCGAGGATGACCTTGATCTCCTCGGTCGTGTAGCCGAACGTCTGCTGGCGCTGCAGCACATCTGCATGCGGGGGCAGCTCGTGCATCGGCGCGGCCAGGAACTTGAGGTCGACGACGTTTTCACGCAGCCACTCGCCGTACGGGTGCCGCGAGGCGAGGTCCGCCTTGATCTCGTGGTCGCCCACGATGCGGCCTTGGTTGGTGTCGACCAGGAACATACGGCCCGGCTGCAGGCGGCCTTTCAGCACGATGTTCTCGGGAGCGATGTCCAGCACGCCCACCTCGGACGCCATGATCACCAGGTCATCGCTGGTGACGACGTAGCGCGATGGACGCAGGCCGTTGCGGTCCAGCACCGCGCCGATGACCGTGCCGTCGGTGAACGCGATCGACGCGGGCCCGTCCCACGGTTCCATGACCGACGAATGGAATCGGTAGAAGTCACGCACCGCCGGGTCCATCTCCTCGTGGCGCTCCCATGCCTCGGGGATCATCATCAACACCGCGTGCGGCAGGGTGTAGCCACCCAGGTGCAAGAGTTCCAGGACTTCGTCGAACGACGCCGAGTCACTCGCGTCGGGTGTGCAGATGGGGAAGATGCGTTCCAGGTCCCCGGGGAGCACGTCGCTTGCGAGCAGCTCTTCGCGGGCCCGCATCCAGTTGCGGTTGCCCTGAACGGTGTTGATCTCGCCGTTGTGGCTGATGTAGCGGTAGGGATGGGCGAGCGGCCATGACGGGAACGTGTTGGTCGAAAATCGCGAGTGCACGAGTGCCATCGCCGAGTCGACCCGCTCGTCCAGCAGGTCGGGGAAGAACGCCGCCAGCTGGTCGGGGATCAGCATTCCCTTGTAGACGAACGTCCGCGCCGACAGGCTCGGGATGTAGCAGCCGCCCTCGTCCAGGCCGCCGACTGCGTGCTCGATCCGTTTGCGCAACATGAATGCCCGGCGTTCCAGGTCCAGGCCGGCCGCCCCGTCGCCCTCGACGAAGATCTGGCGGAACGCGGGCATCGCGGCGAGGGCCTGTGCGCCCAGCATCGACCCGTCGGTGGGGACGTCACGCCAACCCAGGACGCGCAGGCCCTCCTCGGCCACGACGCCCTCAATCGTCGCGACCACGCCCGCGGCCGTGGCGGGGTCTGTCGGCAGGAACACCAGCCCGGTCGCGTAGCGACCTTCGGCAGGCAGCGAGAAGTCCACGACGCTCCGGAAGAACCGGCTTGGCATCTGGACCAGGATCCCCGCGCCATCACCCGTGTTGGTCTCGGCGCCGCGTGCCCCACGATGGTCCAGGTTGCAGAGCGCCTGGACGCCGGCGGCCACAATGCTGTGGCTCCGGTGCCCTTTCATGTGCACGACGAACGCCACCCCGCACGCATCGTGCTCGAAGCGCGGGTTGTAGAGACCTTGCTGTGTGGGTGGTGTTGTGCGCGGCTGGTTGATGTGAACCTCCGGGGTCGGGTGACCGGGCCGGTCTCGGCGGAACAGGAAAGGCTAGCGGCCGGGGCGGGCCTGAACCAGACCGCCATGCCCGGAGCCGACGCGTGCACAGGACAAACGCCTGGAAACGCGCGCTTCTTACGACGCAGGATATCCTACGGGGAGCGTCGAGATGTAGCGGCCGGATGGCCACAGGACACGGGTAGGATTGTCCTCATGGCGCCCGTCGAAACCGTCACGCCGCCCGTCCAAAAGCCACGCGAGCGCGGTCCCCACGATGGGGCCGGGGACGGCCAGCCGACGCATGTGATCGTGTTGAACGACAATCACAACTCGTTCGAGGGCGTCGCGATGGCGCTCGCGCAATACCTTCCCGGGGTCGACTACGCCAAAGGGATGGTCCTCGCCAACAGGATCCACAGCGCCGGTCGTGCGCGTGTGTGGAGTGGGGAGCGTGAGCAGGCCGAGCTGTACTGGGAGCAACTACGCGACGCGGGCCTGACGATGGCACCGCTGGCATGAACAACGCCTCCGACTGGCTGCTCGAATGGCTTGCCGATCAGGGGGTCGAGGTCGTGTTCGGCAACCCCGGCTCGACCGAGCTCCCGCTGATCGACGCGTTGGGCCGGCAAGACCGGATCCGGTATGTCCTGGGGTTGCACGAAGCGTCGGTGATGGGGATGGCCGACGGGTACGCGCAGCAGGGCGACCGTCTGGGTGTCGTCAACGTTCATGTGCAGCCGGGTCTGGCCAACGCGATGTCCGGGATCCTCAACGCCGCCAGGGCACGGGTTCCGCTGCTGGTGACCGTCGGGCAGCAGGTGACCTCGCTCATCGACCACGCGCCGTTCCTTGGCGGTGAACTCGTCAAGATGGCGAGTCCGATCGCGAAGGCGGCGTGGGAGCCGCGATCGTCATCGGAATTGCCGGAGGCCGTCCGGCTGGCGGTTGGTACGGCCCTCACCCATCCGCGTGGGCCGGTTGTGCTCTGCCTTCCGATGGACGTGTTGACGGATCGGGTCTCCGGGGCATCCGGGAACGGGAGTCGTACGGAGGCGGACGCCCCGATCGACGCGGCCCTGGCGCTCCTGGCCGGGGCCGGGTCGCCGGTGGTGCTCGCCGGGGATGGCGTCGTTCACGAAGGCGCGTCGGGTGAACTCTTGACGGTCGCCGAGCGGCTGGGAGCCCCGATCTTCGGCGAACCGTTCGCCGCTCGCGTTCCGGTGCCCACGAATCATCCGTTGTGGAAGGGCCCTCTGCCCGGCTTCGCGGCGGAGATCGCGCCCAAGCTGACCCCCTACGACGTCGTCCTCGCGGTCGGAATGCCCGTGTTCAGGCTGTTCGGTCACAGCGAGGGCTCCGCCCTGCCGGCAGGCGTGTCCCTGATCCATCTCGACGTGGACGAGGCCGAGATCGGGCGCAACCATCGCCCTGACGTCGGCCTGCCGATTCCGGTCAAGCTCGGACTCCGAATGATCGGTGAGCGGCTGGCGCCGCCAACGCCGCAGATCGAGGCACGGCGGGCACAAACCGTCGCCGGGGTGGCAGCAGAGCGCGCCGCGGCAACGGCGCGGTTGCGAGAACTGGAGGAGGCTCCTGGCATCACGTCGGCGGTGTTCAGCGCGGCAATCGCGCGTGCGGTCGGCCCGATGGACCTCCTCGTCGACGAGGCCCTGACCTCGGGTCGTTGGCTGCGCACGGCGCTGGGCGGGCGCAACACCCCCCAGAATTGGCTCGCCCACCGCGGCAGCGCCCTGGGGTGGGGACTGCCGGCGGCGGTGGGAGCCAAGCTCGCGGATCCGTCACGGCGCGTGATGTGCGTGCATGGCGACGGCAGCTTTCTGTTCGGCGTCCACGCCCTGTGGACCGCGGCGCGGGAGCGGCTCGGTCTGGCGGTGGTCGTTGCCGACAACTCCGGCTACGAGATCCTTCGCGCCGGAATGGAGGGGCTGACCGGCCGTGCCGAGGGCGCGTGGCCCGGCCTGGCATTGACCGACCCCACGGTCGACCTTGTGGCGGTCTCACGGGGCTTCGGTGCGAGCGCCGAACGCATCGAGCATCGTGATCAGCTGGCGGCTGCGCTCGAGGATCTCTGGGGTCGTGCCGTCGCCGGTCCCGCGGTCCTGGTGGTTCCGGTCACCGGCAGAACGCCGGCCGTCGGCTATCCCCTGTAGCGAGTGTCCTGCGCCGGTTCAGCCGGAGTGGACGTCACCGAGGTCCCACAGGGTGGCGCCGGGACCCGGACCGGGCGGAACCTGCAGCGCGAGTTTCGCCTGGGAGCGGATGTCCTCATAGAAACGCGTCTCGGCCGGGTAGCGCTCGCGCGCCCGCATGACCCGGCGCTCGATGTCACCGCTGGTGATCACCCAGCGCACACGCTGCCGGCGCAGTCCGGCGACGCTGCGGTTGGGATCGGTCGGTTGGCCCGGCTGGGGCGTTGCAAAACGGATCAGCGCATACGACGGCCGTTGGATTCCTGCGACGACGAGGCGCGCGCCTTCGTCGCGTGTCAACAGCGGCGGCCCGAGCGGGTCGGTTGCCACCGAGGATCCAGGCGCAATCAGCCGCGAGATCGTGGCGGCGGCGTCCAACCTGAGGTCGCGCGTGCCGTAGCCGCGGACCAGCGAGATTGTCGTGACGAGCGGATGCCCAAGGAGCACGACGACCCCCGCTGTGGCACCCGCCACCCCGGCCACGCGACCGCGGGCCGCCACGTGTGCGACCAGTTCGACAGCGGCCCGGCTCGCCAGCACGGCGAGCACCGGCACGATCGGCAACAGGTAACGGTCGAAGTGCGCGTTCCAGGTCGAGACGTAGACGAAGAACACCAGGGCGTACGGTGCCAGCACCCAGTCGGCGCGTGTGCGGCGCACGAGCGCCAAACCGAGGCCGATGACCGAGAGTGCGACGAGGCCCGCACCCGTCCCGCTCCACAAGACCTCGCGCAGGTTGTACCACGGGCCAGGCGACGTGTGCTCGAACCCCAGCCAGCCGTCCGCGACGATGCGGTTCTGCCGCGCGAAGTCGCGGATGAAATGCGGAGCGTCGAGCAGCGCGAACGGGGTGCCGAGCACGAACGCGCCGAACGTGACGCCGCCGGCACGCAGGGACGCCGCGAGGCGTCGCATGTGTGCACCCGCGGCCAGCCACCAGGCGACACCCATGAGTGGCAGCACCGCCACACCCGCGTTGTACTTGGCGGATGCGGCGAGTCCGATCAACGCGGCCGCGACCAGCAGTGCCCGCCGCGAGCGATCCTGCGCTGCGACGACCAGCTGCCACAGTCCGAACGTCAGCAGCGCCGTCATGGTCATGTCGGTCACGGCCACGTGGCTGTAGGCGACGGTCATCGGCGCGACGGCCATGAGCGCAGCCGCCATGGCACCGACAGCGCCACCTCCGACGCGGCGTCCCAGGAGCCAGACGGCGATGACCAGCGCGACGCCGGCGACGAGCGACAGCACCCGGCCGGTCAGGATGTAGGGGGTGGGGTCGAGCGCGTAGGCATCGGGGCTCGCGAACCCCAATCCGTGTGGTGTGTCGATCAGCGGGTGTATGACGATCAGCGTCACCGCCAGGAGGCCCAGGTACAGGCTGGGATACAGAAACCAGTGCGGGTTGGCGGTGCCGTCATGGATCATCGCGAGCGTCTTGGGGACGACGGTGTTCTCGTCCGCCGAGAGCAGCGCGGCGCCCGGGAGACCCGCACGAAGGCCGACCACGCGCAGCACGACGGCGGCGGCCAGGACGATCGCAAGACCGGCGGCCTCCCGACGGCTGAGGTTGCAGACCGCGACGCGCCGAGCTGTCGCAGAGGTCATGTCACGTCGGTGATTGCCGCGGTCAGCTCCGCGATCAGCGCCGCGCAGTCGATGTCAACCCGGTCGCGGAGGCCCGTTGCGCGCCGGCCGAGGGTGTCCGCCAGGGCATGTCGGTCGGCCGCGTCCAACGCCAGCAGGTTCGCGAGCCGAGCTCCGTCGATGTCGAGGAGGATGCCGGCCTGCAGCAAGGTCCCGGTGCGGCGGCGCACCTGGGAGAGGCCAATCACCTTGTGCCCATCGACGACCACCTCCCAGGGCGAGAGCGATGCGAAGCAGGCCAGCGCGCCCATCGGGTCCGCCGCGCCGCGCGCCTCGGCGGGGGCGAGGGCACGGGCGGGGACGCCGAGTCCGGTCAGGGCCCGGGCCAGTACCTCGCCGAGCCACCGGTACGACACGGCGACATCGTCCGAGTACAACGCGTGGTGTTTGGGGACGATGACGTCAAGCGCGAGGAGTTGCGGCCCCCACAGCACCGGTCCGCCGCCGGATGACCGGCGCACGACGCTGACGCCGGCTGCGTCACAGGCCAACGCATCGGGCGCGACCTTGGAACCGCGACCCAGCACCAGGGCGTCCGCGTCGACGAGCCACCAGGCGAGCGTCGCCGGATCATCCGGGCCCGCCTCCTGGAGCATCGTCATCCCGCGTTGGAGCGCGAACCCGGCCGCGACGTGACTCGGCTCCAGCCGGTGCCACATCTACGGAACGATGCGGTCGGCGCCCGGTGAGAACGCCTCCGAGACGATGCGCTGCTGCTCGATCTTGTGGGTCTGTGGGTACCCTTCGGCCGGGCTCGATCGCGCCGAGCGCCCGACGTAGTACAGGGTCACGTTCTCGGGCAGGATGCGCTCGAGGCGGCGCGGCACGAACGTCCACGCGCCCATGTTGCGCGGCTCCTCCTGCACCCACGAGACCTCGGTCAGGTTGGGGTAGGACGCGAACAGCGCCGCCAGCTTGTCCTCTGCCAGCGGGTACAGCAGCTCGAGGCGGGCGATCGCGACTTCGGTCGCGGCCGCGCGCGCGTCGGCCAGGTCCAGGTCGTAGTAGACCTTGCCGGAGCAGAGCAACAGCCGGGTGACCTTCTTGCGCCGCTCGGTGGCGCGCGGGTCGTCGATGATCGCCTGGAACCCGCCGCCGGCGAGGTCGTCGAGATGGCAGGCGGCGTCGCGCGAGCGCAAGAGGCTCTTGGGCGTGAACACGATGAGCGGTCGCAGCTCGCTCCACAGGCCCTGGCGGCGCAAAAGGTGGAAGTAGTTGTCGGCTGTGGAGGGATTGGCGACCCGCATGTTGTCCTCGGCGCACGCCTGAAGGAACCGTTCGATCCTGGCCGAGGAGTGCTCGGGGCCGTTTCCCTCGTATCCGTGTGGCAGCAGCATCACGAGGCGGGACCGCTCGCCCCACTTGGCGCGGCCCGAGGCGATGAACTGGTCCACCATGATCTGGCCGCCGTTGGCGAAGTCGCCGTACTGGGCCTCCCACAACACCAGCGTCTCGGGGGCCAACGTGCTGTAGCCGTACTCGAACCCGATCGTCGCGGCCTCGGACAGCGGGCTGTTGAACACTTCGAAGCTGGCGGTCGCGTTCTGCAGGTGGCGCATCGGGGTGTGGGTCTTGCCGGTGAACGGCATCCACCCCTCCTCGGCGGCGTCATGCAGGCGCAGGTGCCGTTGGCTGAACGTGCCACGCTCGCTGTCCTGGCCCGTCAGCCGAACGGGGACCCCCTCGACCAGCAGCGATGCCATCGCCAGCGCCTCGGCGTGCGCCCACAGGATGCCGCCCTCCTCGCCCATCGCCTCGCGGCGGCGTTCGAGTTGTGGCACGAGCTTTGGGTGCACGGTGAAGCCCTCGGGTGCCGCCAGCAGCTCTTCGTTGAGGCTGCGAAGGACGTCGGCGGGGACCGCCGTGCTGACTTCGGAGTGGCCGGTGTGCGTCGGTGGCTGGTGCGGTGTGCCCTCGTTGCCGTTCCGGGCGACGAGCGCCGCCACCGCGGTGCGGGCTTCGGACATCCTCGCGTTGGCCTGCGCCTCGAGCTCGGCGACCTGGGCGTCGCTCAGCACACCTTCGGCGATGAGTTGCCTGGCGTACACCTCGTACGGGCGCGGGTGATTCTTGATGGTCTGGCTCATCACCGGCTGGGTGTAGGCCGGTTCGTCGGTCTCGTTGTGGCCGTGGCGGCGGTAGCCGACCAGGTCGACCAGGATGTCGCGCTTGAACTTGTTGCGGAACGCCACGGCCAGGCGGATCGCCGAGATGCACGCCTCGACGTCGTCGCCGTTGACGTGGATGATCGGGATGTCAAAGCCCTTGGCCAAGTCGCTCGCATACCGCGTGGAGCGCGAGTCCTGCGGGTCGGTGGTGAAGCCGATCTGGTTATTGGCGATGATGTGAATCGTTCCGCCGGTGGTGAACCCGGCGAGTGCGCCGAGGTTGAGCGTTTCGGCGACGACGCCCTGACCGGGGAACGCCGCGTCACCGTGGACGAGCACCGGCACCGCCAGGCTTGCATCGTGGTGGGCTTCGCGGCCCTTGCGGATAGTCTGGCGCGCGCGCGTGGCGCCCTCGACGACCGCGTTGACCTGCTCCAGGTGGCTGGGGTTCGCGGCGAGTGTGATCGCCACCGGCCGGCCCGAGAGCGTCACGTATGTGCCTTCGGCGCCCAGGTGGTACTTGACGTCTCCCGCGGTCTCGATCCAGTCCTCGTCGCCGGCGGACTCGGTCATTCCCTCGAACTCGCCGAGGATCGACTCGATCGGCCTGCCGACGACGTGGGTGATGACGTTGAGCCGGCCGCGATGGGCCATGCCGATGACGATCTGGTTGGCGCCTGACTCGGCGCACAGCTCGATGGTCTCGTCGAGCATCGGGACCAGCGCGTCCACGCCTTCGATCGAAAACGTCTTCTGGCCGATGTAGGCCCGCTGCAGAAAGCGCTCGAAGACGTCGACGTTGACGAGTCGCTTGAGCAGCTTGATCCGCTCGTCTTGCGGCATGACCACCCGGATGAACCCGCTCTCGATCTCGCGACGAATCCATCGACGCTGTTCGTGACTCGAGATGTGCTCGACCTGGTAGGCGATGGTGCCGCAGTAGGTCTCGCGCATGCGCGGGTAGACCTCGGCGAACGTCTGGCCGGGGATGAACACGCGCAGCAGGTCGGCCGGCACCAACTCCATCATGGCGTCGGTCAACTCGAGCGACGCCGGCTCGAGACCCGGGTCGCCGACCGGCGGGTACCCCAGGGGATCCAGATCGGCGGCCTGGTGGCCGTAGATGCGGTGGGCCTTGACGAGCGACATGGCAGCCGACACGGCCTGGAGCGTCCGGTGATCGGGGATGCTTCCCTGTGTTGAGGCGACCGTCACCGCGTCGACCGGAGCAGCGGTGGGCGTCTGCGGCTGCTCAAGCTCGGGCAGGGTGACGCCCAGGCTCGACGCGACCTCGTCGTAGAAGCCATCGTCGCCGGCCAGGAACTGGTCGATCTGGCGCAGGAACGCGCCGCTCTCGGCGCCCTGAATCACACGGTGGTCGTAGGTTGACGTCGCCGTCATGACCTTCTGGATGCCCAGGGCCTTGGCGTCGGTGTGTTCGAACCCGACCGGCAGGGCGATCGATCCCGTCGCGACGATCGTGCCCTGGCCGACCATGAGTCGCGGCACGGATGCG
The DNA here is from genome assembly GCA_031372145.1 of Actinomycetota bacterium. Classification (GTDB taxonomy): domain Bacteria; phylum Actinomycetota; class Thermoleophilia; order Miltoncostaeales; family Miltoncostaeaceae; genus CALMEC01. Next base: position 22,401 of record JANMKR010000153.1, read on the forward strand.
ACGGTGCCGAACCCGCCGGTGTTGGTCAGGCTGACCGTTGCGCCGCGCAACTCGTCGGGCGAGACGTTGCCGCTCCGCGTGCGTTTGACCAGGTCGTCGTAGGCATCGACGAAGCCCTTGAACCCGAGCGTCTCCGCGGCGCGGACGACCGGGACCAGCAGTGATCGGCTGCCGTCGCGGCGTTCGACGTCGACGGCGAGCCCGATGTCGACGTTGCCGCGCACCAGTTTGTACGGCTTGCCGTCGACCTCGTCGAACCCGGTGGTCATGACTGGGAAGGCCTCGACCGACTTGACGATGGCCCACGCGACCAGGTGCGTGAACGACAGCTTCTCCTTGCGGCCGGCGGCCGCGAGGGTTTCGTTGATCTGCTTGCGGCGCGTGTCGAGCGTGCCGACCGGGATCGTGCGGAGTGTCGTCGCAGTCGGGACCGCGCGGCTCTCGTTCATGTACTTGGCCAGCATCGCGGGCGGGCCCTTGAGCTGAACGGCCTCTTCTGGCTGCCCGGCGGCGGACCCGTTGGCCGCCGCGGTGACATCTGCGGCTTCGATGCGTCCGCGGCTGCCGCTCCCGGCGAGCTCCGCGATGTCGACGCCGTGGGCACCGGCCATGCGACGCGCAAGCGGCGAGGCCAGGCCACCGCCGGTCGCGGCGACGGTGGGCGCCGGCGCCGCGGTGGATGCGGACGTGGTCGCGACCGGTGCGGGAGCCGGTGAGGCGGTGGCGCCGGCGGCGCCGACCGCGATCCGTGCGAGCAACCCACCCACCTCGATCGTGTCACCCGGTTGCGCCACATGCTCGGTCAGTGCACCTGCAACGGGCGACGGCACACGCAGGTCGGCCTTGTCGCTCGTGATCTCGACGATCTCTTCGTCCAGGCTGACCGCGTCACCGGGCTGCTTGAGCCACTCGACGATCGTGGCTTCGGTCACCGACTCACCCAGGCTGGGGAGCACGATGTCCGCGATCTCGGCGTCGGCGGCAAGGGGTGCCGGTGCGGCGGCGGGTGGCGCGCCACCGTTCGTCCCCGTGGCAACACCGTTTGCGGACAGTTCGCAGAGCAGTTCGCCGATTTCGATCGTGTCGCCTGGTTGGGCGACGATCCGGGCAAGCACACCTGCGGCGGGCGACGGGATGCGCAGATCGGCCTTGTCGGAGGTCACCTCGACGATCTCCTCGTCGAGGTCGACGGGCTCCCCTGGTTGCTTGAGCCACTCGACGATGGTGGCCTCGGTCACGGATTCGCCCAGGCTGGGCAGGACGACGGGTACGTTGTCTTCGGGCACGCTCTTACTCAGTGTCGTGGGCAGTGGGAGACGGTCGCGGCTGACTGCGACGGCGACCTATTCGTCCCATAGGGTACCGCGCCCTGCCGGGGCGATGTCGTTTGCGATTTGTGGGGTGTCCGCGTCAATCGCCCAACGAGCGAAGGGGACGGTCCCGTCGAACATCCGTTCACGCGCCCGTGGCCTCGCGGTAGCGGGCCAGGGCGATCCGTTGCCGTTCGATGTGGATCACGATCGGGGCGGGGTAGTCGGTGCCGATTCGACAGAGGATGCGCTTCTGGAGCTCGGGATCCATTCGCCACGGCTCGTGGATGTGCTCCTCGGGCACGCGTCGCAGTTCGGGGACGTGGCGTTTGACGTAAACCCCTTCGGGGTCGAACTTCTTGGCCTGCAGCAGCGGGTTCATCACGCGGAAGTACGGCGCCGCGTCGGTGCCGGTGCTCGCGACCCACTGCCATCCGCCGTTGTTGCTCGCCGGGTCGCCGTCGATCAGCCCCTGCATGAAGATGCGCTCGCCGATGCGCCAGTCCACCATCAGGTCCTTGACGAGGAACGACGCGGCGACCATGCGTGCGCGGTTGTGCACCCAGCCCGTGTCGGCCAGCTGTCGCATTGCGGCGTCGACCAAGGGGTAGCCGGTCAGCCCGGCCGTCCACGCGGCGATGTGCATCGGGTCGTTGTCCCAGCGAATGTTGCGGAACTCCGGCCGCAGGGCGTGTTGTGATGCCTCGGGACGCCACCACAGCAGGTGGTGGAAGAACTCGCGCCAGGCGACTTGGCGCCAGAACGACTCGGGTCCGAGTCCGAGGGGCTGCGGCACCCCGAGCGCTCGGGCGATCTGTGCCGCGGTGCACATGCCGAACCGCAGGTAGGGCGAGAGCTGCGACGTCATGGCGTCGCCGACGATGTCGCGCTCCTCCTGGTAGTAGTTGACATCGCGGCTCGCAAACCGGGTCAACCGGGCGTGCGCCGCGGCCGGCCCCGCGGGTGCGAACGGCTCGCCATCCGGCAGGAATGCGGCCAGGTCCTCCGACGGCAGGTTGAGATCGGTCAGGTCATCGGGTGCCGCGAGCGCGGACGCGACGAAGGCTTGGTTTCGCCAGGCACGATGGAACGGTGTGAACACCCGGTAGCCGGCTCCTTCAGGGCCCGGAAGTGCCTCGGGTGGCACCACCAGATCGCCGCCGTGGGTCGCGAACCTGACGCCCATCGCCGCCAGCGCCTGTTGCACCCGGTCGTCACGGGTGCGCCCCAGGGGCGACAGGTCGCGCGTGACGTGGACCCGTGTGGCGCCGATGGCCGACGCGATTGCCGGGACGACGGTGGCCGGGTCGCCGTGGCGAATGACGAGACGACCTCCCCGCTCGCGCAGCTCGGCGTCGAGTGCATCGAGTCCGGCACGCAGAAACCGCAGTCGCGCGGGGGCCTGGTGGTGGCGCCGGGCGAGCAAGGCCGGGTCGACGACGAACAGGCACACCACCTGCCCCTGTGCGGCCGCGGCGCTCAATGCGGGGTGGTCCTCGACGCGCAGATCGCGCCTGAACCACATGACGCTGGTCATGCGGTCAGTCCTCCGATCTCACACGTGGCCCGATGACACGTCGGAGCGCCCGCATACGTCACCGCCATGCGGCGCCCTCAACCAACCGGAGCGTGACCTGCGCTCGCCGCCTCCGAGAGGTCCTTGCCGCGAAGCATGGTGAACGTTGCGACGAGGCTGACCGCGACGAAGATGAGCGCCACCAGGAACGCCCGGGAGTATCCGTCGGTCAGCGCGCTCTTCTGCACGGCGTCGAACGGGGGTCGCGGTGGGACGGCGCCTGCGACGCTCGCCGCGACAGTGGTCAAGATTGCGACCCCGAGTGCGCCGCCGACCTGCTGTGAGGTGTTGATGAGCCCAGAGGCGAGTCCCGCTTCTTGCGGCTTGACACCCGCGAGTGCCGCGATCGAGACGGGCACGAACGAGAAGCCCAACCCGACGCCGATGAGCAGGAAGCCCGGCAGCAGGTGGCGTGTGTACGTGCCGTCGACCGAGAGCTGCGTGAACGTCAACAGGCCGAGCCCGAGCAGGGACATGCCGATGATCAGGGCGACCTTGACGCTGATCTTGGTCACCAGCGCTTGCGCCGCACCCGAGGCGACGACGGCGGTCAGCGCGACGGCGAGGTAGGCGATACCGGTCTTGAGGGTCGAGTAGCCGAGCACGTACGGCATGTAAAGCGAGAGCAGCAGGAACATCCCGAAGACGATCGTGCCGAGACCGAACCCGATGACGTTGGCGCCGGTCGCGGTGCGGTTCTTGAAGAAGCCCAGCGGCACCAATGGCGCTTTGCCACGGTGCTCGACGAGCAGGAAGAGCCCCATCAGCACCGCTGCACCGATCAGGAAGCTGAGGGTCTGTCCGCTTGCCCAGCCCTTGCCGTTCGCTTGGGTCAGCCCGTAGACGAGCATCATCAACGAGCCGGTGACCAGGCCGCCACCGACCACGTCGAAGTGGCGCGAGCGGCCTTCGGTGCGGCTCTCCTGGACGAACTTGGGCACGAGGAACAACGCGATGATCGCGATCGGCACGTTGATCAGGAAGCACCACCGCCAGCTGGCGTACTCGGTCAGGACGCCGCCGAGCAACACGCCGATCGCAGCGCCTGACCCGGCGATCGCGCCCAGGACTCCCAGGGCCTTGTTGCGCTCCGCGCCCTCGTCGAAGGTGACCGACACGATCGAGAACACCGACGGTGAGAGCAGGGCCGCGCCCGCGCCCTGAAGGATGCGTGCGGTGATCAGCATGGCGGGGGACGCCGCGAGTCCACACAACAACGAGAACGCGGCGAAGGCGATCAGCCCGGCGACGAAGATCTTTCGCCGTCCCAGGATGTCGCCCATCCGCCCGCCGAGGAGCAGCAGCCCGCCGAACGTCAGCGCGTACCCGCTGACGATCCACTGCAGGTCGGCGGGATTGAACTTGAGGTCCTTGTCAACGGCGCTCAGGGCGACGTTGACGATCGAGACGTCGAGCACGACCATCAGGTAGGCGATCCCAAGGACCGCCAGCGCCTTCCATTTGTTGTGACCCGCCTCGTTCATTCCGCGCTCCCGTTCAGATGACCCGCGCCACACTATCGCCATGGCGGGCGCGCGCGCCGGACGAACCGATCATGTCGACTGACGCGGTGCCCGAGGCCGTCCGGAACGTCACAGGTGCACGCTGTTGGTCACGACGAAGGACGCTCGAGCACGCCATCGCGGCCCTGGCGAGCAGTCCGGCCATCGCGAGTGGGATCGCGGCGACGTCGTCGGCCAATGCCCAGAACGGTGGCCGCGGATCGTGCCGAGCGCGCGTCGCGAGATCGGATGGCGTCGACCGCCACGCACGTGCGGATCCGCCGGCGGGCAGCGCCGTGTCGGATCAGACGAAGGTGGCCGACTCCCGCGCGACCACTTGGCGAAGGGCCTCGGCGAACGCGGGGGAGGCGTTCGGCACGGGGACGCGGTGAAACGTCAGCCCGACCTCCTCGGCTTCCTCACGTCCGGCGATGTCGATGTCGTAGAGCGTTTCGAGGTGGTCGGCGACGAACTGCACCGGCACGAAGATCACCCCGGTGTGGCCGGCGGCGGCGATGGCGGGGACGAGGTCCTTGAAGTCGGGCGTCAACCACTCCTCGGGGGTGTGCCCCGCGCTCTGGTAGCCGAACTGCCACTGGTCATCGTGCAACCCGGCACGCTCGGCGACACCGCGGATCGTCTCGTGGAGCTGCGCGATGTAGCCGGGGTCGCGCTCGACGACCGGTTTGGGCAGGCTGTGCGCGGTGAACACGATCGGCAGGTCGCCGACCTCGGCGACCGTGTCGCGCACCCGCTCGGCCAACGAATCGATCCAACCCGGCAGGTCATGCCACGCGCCCGCGACGATGACCGGTACGGCAATGCCCTGCTCCTCGACAGCTGCATCGATCGCCCGGGTGTAGCCGCCCAGAATCAGCGGCGAGTACTGCGGCGCCAGCACGATGGCGATCACGCGTTTTGCCCCGGCGGCGACGAGGCGGGCGAGCGCGTCGGGGATGCGGGGGTTGGAGTGGAGCATCCCGACCTCGACCGCGTATGCGCCGGACCCGTGCTCGGAGTCGAGCACCTGTTGCAGCCCGACGCCCTGAGCCAGCGTGGTGTCGATCAGCGGCGAGCGGCCAACCAGATCGAACCTTCGCTTGAACTCCGCGACCGTGTCGGCCGGCGGCTCGCGCCGGTAGACACTGCGCAGGTACTCCTCGACGCCGTCGGAGGTGACCGATGTTCCGAACGTCATCAGGAGCACCCCGATGCTCATCCCCGTGCCGTTGCCGCGTGAACGTGCTCGACGAGTCGGGTGAGCTTGCCGGGGTCGGTGTCGGGTAACACGCCGTGCCCCAGATTGAAGACGTGTCCGGGACGGCCCGCGGCCTCGGCCAGCACACGGTCGGCTTCGCGCTCGATGGCCTCCCACGGTGCCAGGACCACGGTGGAGTCCAGGTTGCCCTGAATGCCCTTGTCGGGGCCGATCCGCCGCCACGCGTCGGCCAGGCCCACCCGCCAGTCGACGCAGACCAGGTCCGATCCCGCCGAGGCGACCTGCTCGAGGATCCCCCCGACACCGGTGCCGAAGTGGATGGTCGGGACGCCTGTCTGGCGCACTGCGTCGAAGATGCGCCGATTGTATGGAAGTACGTGCGCCTCGTACGCGGCCGGCCCCAGGTCACCGATCCATGAGTCGAACAGCTGCAACACCTGGGCCCCCGCGGTGACCTGGGCCGTGAGGTACCGGATCGTCACCTCGGTCAGCGTCTCCATCAGCTCGGCCCACAGCGCAGGCCGGCTGTACATCAAGGTCTTGGCCATGGCGCGATCTTTGCTCGGCTTGCCCTCGATCATGTACGAGGCCAACGTGTACGGAGCGCCAGCGAAGCCCACGACCGCGGCGCGGCCGGCCAGTTCCTTGCGCACCATGCCGATGGCCTCGAAGATCTCGGGCGTGCCCGCTTCGGCCTCGACGATGCGAAGCGCACGGATGGCGGCGGCGTCGCGCACCGGTTGATGGATGATCGGGCCGACGCCCGGATCGATCGAGAACGGGACACCCATCCCGTAGAGCGGCAGCATGATGTCGGCATACAGCACCGCCGCGTCCACCCCCATCAACTCGACCGGCATCAGCGTGACCTGTGTGCACAGCTCCGGTGTGCGTGTCATCGTCAGGATGTCGTACTTCTCGCGAAGCTCGCGGTACTCGGCCAGGCAGCGGCCCGCCTGCCGCATGAACCACACCGGCGTGCAGTCCACCTGCTCCAGGCGGCACGCTCCCAGCATGCGCGCTTCACCCGTCATGGCCCGCTCCGCGGTCTGTGTGGACATCTGCTCCTCTTCGGACGTACGACGGGAACGCTGCAGTCGTCCACGCTAGCGAACGTGGGGGTGGGGAAGGTCGGACACCCGTCACTCAGGGCCGGTCGTTTCGCCGCGACCTCGTCGACCGCCGATCGCATGATCTGATGGTGTGGATGCAAATCCTCGATTGCCACGGACGTCGTATTCCGGCAGGCTCGACGGATGGCCAAAGATGATCTCGTGCTCTACGACAACCATGGCTCGTCGAACGCACGCAAGGTTCGGTTCCTGCTCGGCGAGCTTGGTATCGAGGCGCGTCTGGTGGATGTGCCGCTCGAAGGGGAGCGCCCGGACTGGTACCGGGCCGTTCATCCGTTCGCGACGGTGCCGTCGCTCGTGGACGGCGACCTGGTGCTCGTCGAGTCCAACACCATGCTGCGCTATCTGGCCGATCGTGAAGGGCGCGACGACCTGTACCCCCGCGACCCCGGGGCCCGTGCCCGCGTGGATCAACTGCTGGACGTGCTGAGCCTGGCGATCCGTCCGGCCCTGTGGGAGGTCGAACTGCGCTCGTACTACGCCGACGGCCCGGTCCCGCAGGCAGAACTCGCCGAGGCGGTACGCGGCTTGGCGAGGGTGCTCGCCGGCTGGGAGCGGCTGATCGAGCCCGACGGGTACGTGACCGGCGCGTTCTCGATCGCTGACATCGCCGCGACCGCGCGAATGTGGTTGTTGCCGCAACTGCCGATCGACATGACGGACGCTCCCAGAACCCGGCGGATGATCCAGGTCGTCGGCGCACGGCCCGCACTCCAAGCCGCGCTGTGACAGGGCTTTCGCCTTCGGCGTGGTCGGGGATCGAAAAACGGTTGGGGATATCGCGTCGCGGCCTGCTCGGCAGGGCGCTGACCGGCGTCAGTTGGGCAGGAACCTGCCCAGCTTCGCGAGCATCCCGCCGAGCGCGTTGTCGTCGGGTACCGCGCCGTCCGGTGTGACGTGGTTGATGATCTCGGGCAACCCCTCCGCCAGCTTCTCGCGGACCTGTTCGACCGTCATGCCGGTCTTGTCCGCGATCTGCTGGAGCTCGTCGGGTCCGAGCGCGCGCTCGACCTCGTCCGGGTTGAGCGGCTGGTTGGGTCCGGTGCCGACCCATGAGTCGGCCTTGTGGCCCAGGCCGGCGCCGCGGAACTTCTCGAGCAATCCGGTCAGTCCGCCCTGTTTCGTGAGCATGCCCAGGATGACGCCGAGCATCGGGCCGCCGAGCAGGCGGGCCAACATCCCGCCCCCCGACCGGCCCAGAAACGTTCTCAGAAGCGAGGCGATGAGACCCATCACGATTCCTCTGCGAGGTTGCGCCGCAACGCTACCAGCGTGCCGAGTGACGACTCAGCGGCGTTACCGAGGTTCCGCGTTGTGTGACGGGGCCCGCCGGGGTGGGTCTCGGCCTACGCGGTGGGCCCGGGCCAGATGCGCTCGCCGGCCTCGACGGCGATGTCGATCCGGCTCTCGAGCGGGGCGAGCGGGCAACTCCATCGCGGATCGTACGAGCATGAGGGGTTGTACGCGTAGTTGAAGTCGAGGATGATTTCCCCCGCGGGTGTTGCGCCGAGGTCGGCGCCTTTGACGGTGTCCAGCAGGTACCGCCCGGCCCCGTAGGTGGCCGTCCCGGCGGTCGTGTCGCGGAACGGCACGAACACCCCGCCGCCGTACGAGGTCAGCCAGAACACCGCGAGCGAAACCTCGTCGCCGTCGATCACCGGACGCACCCGTCCGACGAACTGGAAGCGAAATGGCTCGTCGGTACTGGCGGGCAGCACGAGCTCCCCGCCCGTCGAATCCGGCTCGAGCGCGACCTGCATCCGCATGTCGGGCCGGTACGGGTAGTACGCAAGACCGGCGAAGCCGGCCCGGTGCTCCGCCGGGATGGGGCTCTGGGAATGCGTTGCGAACAACGCGTCCTTGGCGCGCCGGAACGCATCGAACGTCGCCTCACCGGCACCGCCCGCACGCGCGGACGCGTACATCGCCCCGACCCGGCGCTTCCAATCGAGCAGGTCGAGCGGCCAGCCCGGGGGATCGGGTTCGGGGGACGTCGCCGGCACAGGTCAGCGCCGCAGGACGCGTTCGCAGCCGATTGCGGCGTCGAGGCGGTCGGCGATGGCGGTATCGATGCCGGTGCCGCAGCTGATCACCTCGCGAAGACCGTCCCGGCTGCGCACGATGTCGTTGCCAGGGCCGGCGGCGTAGATGTCGCGGCCCAGCCCGCCTTCGAGGGTGTCGTTGCCGAGGCCGCCGGTGAGCCGGTCGTTGCCCCGCCCTCCGAGCAGCCGGTCGGCGCCCGACCCGCCGTCCAGGTTGTCGTTGGCGGCGCCCCCGATGAGCAGGTCGTTGCCGGCAAGGCCGAGCAGGCGATCCGCAAGCGGCGTGCCGGTGAGGACGTCCCGTCGCGCGGTGCCGCGCTGGAACGTCGGGCAGCCCTGTGTCAGCGCCGGTCCGGCGCGGGTGGGGCAGACATCGATCGCGTCCGGCACGCCGTCGGCGTCGATGTCGGCAGGGGGCGGAGGCGGTGGTGGGGGCGGAGGCAGAATGGCCAGGGAGCGCACCTCGTTCGCACCGCTGCCGATGAGCGAGGTCGCCGTCGCCGCGCCGGTGGTGAGGTTGATCGTGTAGAGGCGGGTCAGGTTGTCGGCGGCGTTCGTCAGCGCCGCGTACGCGGTGCCGGCCGTAGTGATGTCGAGGCCACCGTCGGCCGCGCCGCCGATCGTCAAGCCGAGTCCGCCGATGCTCGTGATGACGCCGTTGTTCGGTGACGGCACGCCGTCGACGCCGCCCTGCCGTGCAAGCTGGCTGCCGATGCGGTTGATCGCAAACAACGTCGTGAGGGTCGCCCCGGCCTGGCTGCGGTCGTACGCCACTGCGACGATGTCACTGGTCACCGAGGGGGTCAGGTCGGGGTCGTCACCGGAGAGCGTCCCGTTGGTTGGGTTGAGACGGGCGTTCTCGTCGTTGGTGTTGACGAAGCGGATGCGGTCGACCACCGGGTTGAAGTCGATGTCGGTGGGGACATCCCCCGCGCCGACGAGCCCTGCCGCAGTCGCACCGATCAGCGTGGCAGCGCCCGTCACCGGGTCGAGGCGGTACGTACGGACGATCGAGTTGTTCGCAGAGGCAGCGGTGACGGCGACGCCGTAGAGCTGACCGTCGGCCGGCCGAATGTCGATTCCGCGGACCGTCTCATTCGCGCCCAAGCCGGTGATCGCGTGGAACGCGACGGTGGTCGGGGCCGTCGTGTCGAACACCGCGAGCGTGTCGGGGCTCATCAGCGCGACCGCCTGGTCGGCCCGGGCGGGGACGACGGCGAACGCGAGCAGCAGGGCCGTGATCGCGAGCGCCCATCCGTTGATCCGAGCGACGGTCATCTTCATGGCGCTGACTGTACCGGTTCGATTCGGAGGGTATTGACGACCGCAGGCCTGCGGTCGCGGCGGAGGGGATCAGACGTATCAGGGCGTGACCTGCCCGCTCCTGTTGACAAGCCCAAAGCGGCTGCTTTGTCGCCAACGGGCCGGGAACCGTCACCCCGACGGCCTCCCCACCACTTCTGTCACGAAAAAGGAGATCCCAATGAACGTCAAACGGCACGCTCGCGTCGCGCTCGCGCTCGCATCGTGCGCCCTGATCACGACGCCCGCCGCGCAGGCATCGCTGCAAGGGGAGCCGCGCGCCTTCAGCCAGCCCCAGGGCGACGTCGCCCGCACCACCCCGGCTCCCATCATCGCCACCGGCGACGATCACGCCCGCACTCATCCCGTCGCCGCCGCGATCCCCTTCGTCGCCATCGGCGACGATCACGCTCGCACCGATGCCGCCACCACCACCGCGCTGTCCCAGCCGGTGAGCCCACCGCAGACCGTCGTCACCGCGTCGCGCGGCTTCGACTGGGAGGACGCCGGCGTCGGCTTCGGGACCGCCGCGGGGATCGCCCTCCTCACGGCCGGTGCCCTGATGAGCACCCGCAAGCTGCGCGAGCCGCGCACCACCTCGTTCGTCTGACGAACCCTCTTGCCGCACCGGGGGGCGCACGCCTGCCGATCGCCCCCCGGCCTTGATCGCCGCGAAGAACGGACCCTGCGAGCGGCTGGAGGAACGCCTGGCGGAGCGGGCACCTGCTCGCAGGCGCCGTGATCGTCGTCGCGATCCTCGCCGCCTGAGCCGTCCTACCGGTGCGACTCAGCCGATGCTCGATCTGGCGATGAACAGCCGACGGTTGAAGGTGACCTCGGCACCGTCCCATCGGCCGGCGGGGAACGGCAGCGTCGTGTCGACGAGCTTGCGCAGCGCCTCGGCGTCGAGCGGCTCCGCGACGCTCGACAGGTCTCGGACCGTCCCAGCGAGGTGGCGGGCGATGAACTTGTGCGTCGAGGCATCCTGCGGTGCCGACACGGTGCTCACCAGGCGACGCTCGTCGACGAGCTCCAGCCCGGCCTCAGCGATCATCGCGGGGTAGGCCTCGGCGCTCATCGCGCCCGGAAGGCTCTTGCCGGCGCTCTTGGACCAGGCCCAGCGGGCTGCGACGAGGCGGTCCCAGATGCCCGGCCGCCCCAGTTCGTCGGCAAGGCGGATCGACGTGGGACCGGCGCGTTCGAGTACGCACAGCAGGCCACCGTGTTGAAGACGTGACCCGGCGGTCGCGAGCGTCGCCACCTGGTCCTCGGCATGGTGGATGGCCATCGCTGCCCAAACGAGGTCGCATCGGCCCAAGATCTGAAGATCGTCGTTGAGATCGAGCTGCAGCGACGTGATCCGGTCCGCATGCCCCGCGCGCGCCGCTCGTGCCTCGGCGCGTTCGAGCATCGCGCGCGATCCGTCGACCGCGAGCACCGTCGCAGACCCGAAGGCCCGCGCGAGCAGGGTCGTCCCGACACCCGGACCGCACCCCAGGTCGATGATGCGCCGAACGTCCTGCCGCTCGGCGGCGAACAGTTCCGAGCAGACGGCGATCGCCTCCTCGGCGAGGCCCGCGGTCATTTCGCCCTCGACCTCGAGGACCGCGGCGAACGACGCGGAGTCGAAGACCCCGCCGTGCGAGTCCTTGGTCGAGGCCGCCCCTGGTTGATTGTGCCTGTGCACATGCATGCTTGGGAAGCTAACCCCTCATTGCAATGGAGACGAACAGGGTTCACCTCCTCCCACGTGAGAGAGAGAGGTTCGAGTTCGATTCAACGCCGCCGAGGCAATCCGAACCAAGCCTGGGCATCCGGGGTGACATCCCCTGAGGGCACGGAGCCCGATCCGTCCCAGGAGTGGGACACAGAGGGCAAAGAAAAAGGCCCACCTAAGCGGGCCTTTTCGTATAGCGGGGGTAGGATTCGAACCTACGACCTTCGGGTTATGAGATCGGCAAGGGGCTTGAGGGCACGGACGCCCCGGCCCCTGTCAACATGCCGAATCTCTTTCCCTGAAAGGGATCGCGACCGCTCACGCCAATGTCGCGAGTGAGGGCTGAACGTCGCCGAACGAGCGGTAATGTCGCCGTGTTGAGGGCACAGCTGTGGGCACGGGCGAAGGGCCGCTGGCCTAAGCGGCAACTTGCCGGGAGATGGAGAGAGCGATGGCCGCCTTGTGCTTCTCGATTCTCTTGAGCGTGGGTCTATGCGGCTCGGCGAATCGCGACTTTTCGCCAAGCCGAATAGTTATCAGCCGCGTCCCCGACGCGTACATTGGGGAACACGAGGGAGACGTGGACAGCCAAGAGTTTGTCGACCTGCTGACCGAGGAGAAGGAGAAAGATGCGAACGATTGACCTCGACGCTCAGATCCTTCGCACCATGTCCGATCTTCGCGACTTGCTCGATCGACGCGTGAAACGCATGGGCCTTTTAGGCGCTTGTGCGACCACACGACCACGCGACCACTGGCTGCCTGAGAGCGTGGGTGCTCCATCTCACACCGACAACGTGGCGCGGCGTCACCCCCTTGGCTGGCACGTCCTCCGCCAGGCAGCGGTGTCTCGGTGGTTCCGAGCCGGGGTCGATGCGAAACGCGTGCAGATCCTCGCCGGGCATCACTCGCCCTGGACGACGACGAAGC
>JANMKR010000162.1:0-2509 GCA_031372145.1 Actinomycetota bacterium
CGTCGCCACGCTCTCGACGTACGCCTGTGAGTAGCCCGTGGCCTCGGCGACCGCTGCCAGGTCGGCTTCGGTCAGGTGCCCCTTCTCGGTCTGCGCCCACTTGAGCGCGGGCAACACGAGCGACCGCTGATCCGCGAACTCATGCCGGATCGGGTCGATGTGCTGGCGTACTTCCGCGGCCGTCATCGATCGACTCCACACACACTGACTCCATGCCAGACAACGATCCCGCAAGAACCGCCGGGACGCGTGTCGCGATCAGCGATACGCGGCCTCCGGAAGCGCGACGAACGAAACCCGAAAGAAACGTGCCTGCCGTTCATGACACGGCCCTCACGACGGAAGACAAGTGCTCGCGACCACGCGCCCGGTTCCCGATAGAGAATCGACATACCGTCGAGCAGAACGCTCACACACCGCGAGAGATTCTCCATCGATTGCGAGAGATTCTTCATCGCTAGCGATCAACCCCGCCCATGACGTTGTCGAGCGAGCCGATCATCGTGATGAGGTCGGCCAGGTACGCGCCCTTGGCCATGGGCCGCAGCGCCTGCAGGTTGACAAACGACGGGTCGCGCATGTGGCAGCGGTACGGTTTGGGGCCGCCGTCCGAGACCAGGTAGCAGCCCAGCTCGCCGCGCGGGCTCTCGACCGCCGCGTAGACCTCGCCCGCCGGGACCGTGAAGCCCTCGGTCACGAGCTTGAAGTGGTGGATCAGCGCCTCCATCGAGACCGCCAGCTCTTCGCGCGGCGGCAATACGACCTTGCGGTCGTCGGCGATGTGGGCACCCTCGGGGATGCCGTCCAGGGCCTGTTCGATGATTCGCACGGACTCGCGCATCTCGCGCAGTCGCATCGTGTACCGGTCGTACGCGTCGCCCGCGGTGCCCGTCGGCACGTCGAAGTCAAAGTGCTCGTAGCCCGAGTACGGGTTGGCCTTGCGCAGGTCGTGTGCGACGCCCGCCGCGCGCAGCGCCGGTCCGGTGACACCCAGCCCGATCAACTGGTCGGCCGACAAGACGCCGATGCCCTTCATCCGGTCCAGCCAGATCTGGTTGCCCGACAGCAAGGTCTCGTACTCGTCGATGCGTGAGGGCATCTTGCCGATGAACTTGCGCAGTGCCGCCTCGAAGCCTTCGGGCATGTCGGCCGCGCAGCCCCCGACGTGGAAGTAGCGGGTGTTCATCCGCTCACCCGAGATCATCTCGCCCAGGTCCAGGGCCTCGTCACGCTCGCGGTAGGTGTAGAAGAACACCGAGATGGCGCCGAGCTCCAGGCCGCTCGTGCCGAGCCACACCAGGTGTGAGGCGATGCGGTTGAGCTCGCTCATGATGACCCGCAGGTAGCGCGCGCGCTCGGGGATCTCCATGCCCAGCAGGCGCTCCACCGCCATGCAGTAGGCGTGGGTGTTGAAGTACGGCGCCAGGTAGTCCATGCGCGTGACGAGCGTGATCGCCTGCCAGTAGGTCTTGTTCTCGCACTGCTTCTCGATGCCGGTGTGCAGGTAGCCGATCACCGGGTGCGTGTCGATGATGACCTCGCCGTCCAGTTCGGTGATCAGGCGCAACACGCCGTGGGTCGAGGGGTGCTGCGGACCCAGGTTGATGACCATGGGCCGCCGGGTGCCGGGATCTTCGGGCGGGGCCTCGTTGAGCTTGGTGCGGGCCGCGGCCTCCTCGGGTGTGAACGCCTCGATCTGCGCGATGGCGCGCTCGGTCTCGGTCAGCTCTCGGCCCTCACGCCGCGCGGCCTCCAACACGCCGCGTGCCTCGGACGCGAGCGGAAAGCCGCCACCCATGCCGGGATCTTCAGACGGCATCGGTGAACGTCACCTCCTCGCCACCAAGGGGGTAGTCCTTGCGCAGCGGGTGGCCGTCCCAGTCGTCCGGCATCATGATCCGCGCCAGGTCCGGGTGGCCGCGAAACCGCACGCCCATCAGGTCGTAGACCTCGCGCTCGTGCCAGTTGGCGGTCGGCCAGACCGACGTCACGGAGTCGACCTCGGGGTTCTCGGCGCCGGCCCAGACCCGCAGGCGCAGTCGCGCGCCCGTCTCCAGCGAGTACAGCTGGTAGGCCAGGCGAAACCGGCCGGGCTCGTCGGGGAAGTCCGCACACGTCACGTCCGACAGCAGCCGGAACGAGGTGGGCGGTGCAACGAGCGCGCGCGCGACGTCCAGCAGCCGGCCGGCTGCGATCTCGAGCGTCTCCTCACCGAAGGCGTCGTATTCGGCCAGGACCGCGCCCTGGCAGGTCGCGGCGATGACGAGGCTGATGTCGCTCAGGCCGCGTCCTTCCCCTGGGACGCGTTCCACAACTCGCGGCTCGAGGACTGACCGCCCGAGCCGATCTTCTTCTGCAGCAGCATGAACCCCTCGAGCAGGCCCTCGGGACGGGGCGGGCATCCGGGCACGTAGACGTCGACCGGGACGATCTTGTCCACGCCCTGCAGCAGCGCGTAGTTGTTGAACACGCCGCCGCTCGACGCGCAGGCGCCCATCGAGATGACCCA
>JANMKR010000198.1:0-2443 GCA_031372145.1 Actinomycetota bacterium
GATCTGACGTGGCTGCACGTGCTGCTTCCGCTGCTGGCCAAACGCGATGGTGCCGACGTGATCCACGCCCCGTTCAACTGGGCACCCCGGTGGAGCCCCTGCCCAACCGTCGTCACGGTCCAAGACCTGGCATGGGAACGCGTCCCCGCAACCTTCCCACCTGCGTTTCGCAGATATGCCCGCCTGTTCACCCGCCAAAGCGCGCGTGGCGCCGCACGGGTCATCACCACTTCCGAATCCACCGCCCGCGACCTGACGGCGCTCTACAACGTGCCGGCCGAACGGATCCGCACCGTCCCCATCGGCCTCGGTCGAGACGACGCGCCCAACCCACTTGCGCGCGAGCCATTTGTGCTGGCCGTCGGCGAGTTTGAGCCGCGCAAGCGCATCCTCGAACTCGTCACGGCACACGCCGGCTACTTCCGGAATGCCGCTAGCGATCCACCGCCGTGCCGTCTGGTGCTGATCGGCGCGGGAGGACACGACGAGCAAGCCGTCCGCGCCGCCGCCGGTCCCGAATGCGATGTGCTCGGATTCGTGGATCGCCCCACCCTGATCGATCACTACCGGCGAGCGACGCTCCTGGTCTACCCCTCGTCCTACGAGGGGTTTGGCCTGCCGGTGCTCGAGGCCATGGCCCACGGCTGCCCGGCCCTGATCGCACGTAACTCATCGCTTGCTGAGATTGGTGGCGATGTCGCGCTCTACATCACCACGCCGACCTCCGACGGCATCGCCGGCGCACTCACCGACGCCCTCGCCGACCGGTCCGCGCTCGTGGCTCGGGGCGAGGCCTCGCGAGCCCACGCCGCACGCTTTTCCTGGTCACAGATCGCCGACCAGATCCTGGCGGTCTACCGCGAGGCGATCGGATTGTGAGGGTCACCGTCGACTGCCACATGGTGGGCCAACCGGAGGCAGGTGACGCAGGCAACGCCCGGTTCCACACCCTGCTGACCAACGCCCTGCAGCAGACACGCGGCGAGGACGACAGCGTCAACGCGCTCATCGCCCATCCGGCCGCCCAAGCCCTGCTGGACCCGGCGGTCCCGGTGCGCGACGTCCCCGCCGGCAACATCGCCCGCCTTGTGTTGCGTGCCCCGCAGGCGCTTGCGTCCGACCGTGCCGATGCGGCGATCTTCAGCTACATCACCCCGCTGCGCTCGCCATGCCCGCTGCTGGTGGTGGTCCACGACGTCAGCTTCAAACTCCATCCCGAGTGGTTTTCGGCCCGCGTGCGCGCATTGCTGGGCGTGCTCGTACCGCACGCGGTGCGCCACGCCGCGCGTGTCATCACCGTGTCAAAGACGTCCAAGGCCGATCTGGTCGCAGCCCTCGGCGTCGACCCGGACCGCATCCGAGTGGTCACCAACGTCCCCGCTCCGGCCTTCGCGCCGCGGCCGGATGCCGACACGCGCGTCCGCGTGCGCTTCGGCCTGGACCGCTACTGCCTGTACGTCGGCGACGTTCACCCCCGCAAGAACCTGGCGTCGCTGGCACAGGCCATCGCCCGACTGGACGGCGCAAATCAGCTGCAGCTCGCAATCGTCGGACGTGCGGGCCACCGCGGTGATCAGATCATTGCCGCAAGCGGCGCCCGCTGGCTCGGCCCGCTGGGCGACGACGACCTGGCCGACCTCTACAGCGCCGCCGCGGTCACCTGCTACCCGTCGCTCTACGAGGGGTTTGGCCTGCCGGTGATCGAGGCGATGGCGTGCGGCTCACCCGTGGTCGCGAGCAACCGTGGCGCGATCCCCGAGGTCGCAGGCGACGCGGCCATCCTGGTGGCGCCCACCCCCACGGCCCTCGCGGAAGGGCTCCGGGCAGCACTCGAGCCCGCGACTGCCGACCGCCTGCGCCAACTCGGCCCGGCGCGAGCACGGCAGTTCAGCCCGCAGGCGATGGGCGAGGCGGCCTGGTCGGCCATCCGGGAAGTCGCGTGAAGATCGCGCTGATCGGCACCCGCGGCATCCCGGCCGCGTACTCCGGTTTCGAAACCGCGGTAGAGAACCTGGCCGAGCAGTTCAGCGCCCGCGGACACGAGGTCATCGTCTACTGCCGCCCGCACATGACCGAGCGCCGGGACCGGCACGCCGGTGCGCGACTGGTGCACCTGCCGACGATCCGCAACAAGTACCTCGACACCCTCATCCACACCGCGGTGTCGACCGCGCACATGGCAACGCGCGTCCGCCCGGACGTCGCCATCTACTTCATCGCCGGCAACGCTCCCGCCGTGCCGTTCGCCCGCCTGGCAGGCATCCCATCGATCCTGCAGATCGACGGCCTGGATTCCGAACGCGCCAAATGGCCGGCCGCGGCACGCGCCTACCTGCGGATGGCCGAGCGTCTCTCGCCGCGCCTGGCAACGATCGCCGTCACCGACTCCGGCGAGGTCGCCGCCGGCTTTGAACGCCGCTACGGCCACCGCATCGAGGCGATC
>JANMKR010000228.1:0-2228 GCA_031372145.1 Actinomycetota bacterium
GCGGAGCACCCTCGCAGCACGATTCGACCTTGCGATGGCAACGGTCGCACCAAAGTCCGTTCTGACGCCAAATCAATGCAGCGTCGCATGCGGGACACACTCCCATTCGGGGTTCAGTATCCCATCGGCGACGGACGGCGCCGGCTTAACGCACACGCCCAACGCCCGCAACACGGCGACACGCCCAGGGACCCTGGGGCCCGCCGATCAGTCCTCGGAGTGGACCTCGACGCCTTCGATGTTCTCGACGCTGATGTTCTCGACGCTCGTGTCATCGACGGTGATGTTGTCGTCGGCGCTGGGAGGCCTGGTGCTGGTCGTGGGCACGGGGCTGCCGCCGCCGACCGTCTTCTCGCGCAGGTTGCGCTCCTGGTCCGGATACGGGAAGAGTCCCATGGTGCGGGCGCGCTTGACCGCGCGGGCGAGTTCGCTCTGCTGGCGACGCGACAAGCCGGTGATGCGACGTGAGCGGATCTTGCCGCGCTCCGACAAGAACCGGCGGAGCGACGGGAAGTTCTTCCAGTCGATCTCCTCGGGCGGGAGCTGCGGACGACGCTTGCGGGCGGCGGGCACCAAGCTTGGGCGCTTGCCCTTGCGCGCCCCACTGTTTGTGTTCTGTGACGACCTAGCCATACGCTCCCTATTCCTGGACCGGCCGGGGAGTGTAGCGGATCAACCAGAATCGAGGCGAAGGGACTACCGCCCGCGGCGGCGGTTCTTCTTGCGGGCGTCGCGGGCCACATTGCGCTTTCGGCGCGCGGCATCGCGATCGGCCCAATCTCCACCCGGCGCCGGCGGTGGCGTGGGCGGCAGCCCCAACATCGAATCCGGGAGCATCTCGGCGCGCTCGTCGATCGGGCGGGCGTTGAAGTCCGCCATCCACTCCTGCAGGGCTTCGCGGTCGGTCGGATCGAGGCCCTCGCGGCCCATCTGATCGGTGATCCGTTTGGCCATCCCGAAGTTGGCGGGGTCCGTCATCGCCGCGAAGAACTCCGGTCCCAGCCGGGACACAAGCTCAGTCAGCTCGGCCAACATCCCGGTCGAGATGTCACCGGACTCGGCCAGGAACTCCAGCACATCCGGGACCACCAGCGGGGTCGCGACCAGGTCGTCCTGTCCCATCTCCACCGCGCGGGGCATGTGCGCCATGAGGAACTCGGTGAGCATCCGCTCGTCCCATGGATCGCCGTTTCGATACCACGCGCGGTACTCGAACATGGTGGTGGCAAGACCGCCCGCCAGCTCGCGCCGATCGTCGTCGTCCTCATGCTCGGCGATCCACGCGTCAAAGCGGGCCGACAGCTGCCTCAGATCCCGCTCGATGCGCTTGACCTCGAGGTCCGCGAGTGGCACGGGGTCGTGAATCGCGGACAGGTCTTTGTCGTCCTCGCCATCGTCGTCGTCCCATGCATCGTCATACCAGTCGTCGTCGTCACCGGCGACCTCGGCCAGCGGCAGCATGGTCAGAGCGGTGACGAGGCCCTCCCACTCGGCGACGTCCAGGTGCGGCAGCACGGCGACCAGCACCAGGAGGAGTTCGGCCGTCGGCCCGCGGTCGGTCGCGATGTTGTGCCCGGCGAGGGTGACGATCTGACCGGCCATCTCCGCCAGGGTCACCGCCTGCGTTCGAAGGCCCTGCGCCTCGAACGCCTCGAGCAGATGGCGGACGTCGGACTCGGGCAACGGATCGCCCAACGAGCCCTCGACCAGGATGGGCCCGTCGCCGGCGTCCATCGTGGCGATGAAGGCAAGCTGCACGCGGGTGTTCCCCGTGCGCCGGCAGAGCAGCAGGAACGCATCGACCCCGTCCTGCGCCGTCATGCGCCAAGCCTGCGCCGGATCGAGTCCGCCGCACCGTCTCGCCAGTGCTGAGGGTTTGGGACCGCCTTCCTCGGCGACGCGTCGGACGGCGCTGCGCGCCGCAAGGGCGACGAGCGGTACCGCCACGATCCCCATGACGTGCAAGGCCGACACCCCGACGGGCGTCGCCGCGAGTCGCGTGATGATGGTCTCGACGAACTCGTCGCCGTGGGCCGAGTTGCCGACGTCGGGAGGGATCAGGTCGCGGACCATGTCCTCGAGCTGCCAGGCCCGCTTCGTCTGACCGAACCAATCGAGGAACGCGGCGAGCCCCTGATCGATCGATGCGAACCCGTCGTCCGATGCATCCCGACCTGCCATCGGAAGAGATTAGCGATCGGGGCCGTTCATGAACACGGGCGTCGCCG
>JANMKR010000009.1:0-16852 GCA_031372145.1 Actinomycetota bacterium
TGCTCGCACCCGCAGAACATCTTGGTCTTGGTCGCGAGCTGCACGTGGATCTCGATCCCGATCACAGCCTCCCAGTTAGCCATCGGCCAACCCCGGCGGTGTCGGGTCGAACCCGATGGCCTGCTCCAACGCGTGTGCGGCCTCGAACAGGCGGTTCTCGCTGAATGCAGGCCCCGCGAGCTGCAGGCCGACGGGCAGACCCTCGGAGAGGCCGCACGGGACCGAGATCGACGGCAGGCCGGCCAGGCTGATCGGGATGGTGCAGGTGTCGGCCAGGTACATCGAGTACGGGTCCGCGGTGCGCTCGCCGAGCTTGAACGCCACCGTCGGTGAGGTCGGCGACGCGATCAGGTCGACCTCAGTGAACGCCCGGGCGAAGTCCTGGACGATCAGCGTGCGCACCTGCTGGGCCCGGCGGTAGTACGCGTCGTAGTAGCCGGAGGCCAGCGCGAACGTGCCGAGCATGATGCGGCGCTTGACCTCGGGACCGAACAGGCCGCCGCGGGTCAGCTCGTACTGGTCGGTCAGGTTGTCGGCGAGCGCGCGCGGGCCGTAGCGCACACCGTCGAAGCGCGCGAGGTTGGCCGAGCACTCGGCCGGGGCGATCAGGTAGTAGGTCGCCAGACCGTGTTCGCTGGACGGCAGGCTGATCGGGACCACGGTGCCGCCGAGATCCTCGACCAACTTCATCGACCGCTCGACCGCTTCGCGCACGCCAGGCTCGATGCCCTGCCCCATCAGCTCCTCGACGATGCCGACCCGCACGCCGTCAAGGCGCTCGGCCGTGGGCAGGGCGATCGGCTCGGGCCAATCCAGCGACGTCGCGTCCATCTCGTCGCGCCCCACCATGAACGACAGCAGCAGAGCGCTGTCGCGGACCGTCCGTGCGAAAGGTCCGACCTGGTCCAGCGACGACGCAAACGCGATCAGGCCGTAGCGCGACACCGCGCCGTAGGTCGGCTTCATCCCCACGATCCCGCACAACGCAGCGGGCTGGCGGATGGAGCCACCGGTGTCGGAGCCCAGCGACCACGGGGCTTGGCATGCTGCGACGGACGCCGCCGAGCCACCGCTCGAACCACCCGGGACGCGATCGGTGTCCCAGGGGTTGCGGGTCACCTGGTAGGCGGAGTTCTCCGTCGACGAGCCCATCGCGAACTCGTCCATGTTGGTCTTGCCGATGACGATCGCTCCCGCGGCTTCGAGCCGCGCCACGCACGTGGCCGTGTAGCGCGGTCGGAAGCCCTCGAGGATCTTCGAACCGGCGGTCGTGATCACGTCAACCGTGCTCAGCGCGTCCTTGATCGCGATCGGGACGCCGCGCAGCGGCGGTTTGTCGGGCATCGCGTCGATCGCGCGGGCCTTGGCACGGGCGCGGTCCGCGTCGAGCGCCAAGAACGAACCCCATCGATCGTCCTCGGCGCGCGCCAGGTAGGCGTCGGTCAGTTCAAGCGCCGTGGTGTCGCCCGACGCGAGTGCGTCAAGCGCGCGCTCGGCGGTGAGCATGGTCGGGTCGATCATCCGATCTTGGGAACCCCGAAGCCCCCGTCGATCACCTCGGGCGCCTCATGCAGCGCGTCTTCGAGGCTCAAACTCGGGCGCGGCGTGTCCTCGCGCAGCACGTTGCGCAACGCGATGACGTGCGATGTCGGCGGGACACCGTCCAGGTCGAGCGCCTGGATCTGGTCGATGTGACCAAGGATCCCGTTGAGCTCGGCCTGCATCCGAAGCTCCTCGTCGCCCTCGAGTCGCAGCCGCGCAAGGCGTGCCACGTGGCGGGTTGTGTCGAGATCAATCACGGCCGCGATGCTAGCGAAACGGCCTGGAGCGGGGTTCACCTCGACGGGTGGAAACTCGAACCTCAGGACGGCTATTTCCGAAGTAGGGCGGACGGAGACTCCTGGTGCGGTGCCAACCGCCGCGGACGGTACGGTTCGGATCATGGAATCCCGTGACTCCAAACGGCCGAAAGGCAAAGCTCGGGCCAAGACGCCGGTACCGAGGTCGGCGCAGCCCCCGTCGCCCGGACCGCCACGCAAGCGCCGCCTCGCGCGTCGGGTGGGAATGATCGCAATCCCGGTGGTTGCGCTCCTGCTGGCCATTGGCCTGGGAATCGTGCTCGGCGTGCGGTCGTCGCGAACCTCGGACGACATCGCAACCCCGACCGTCGCAACGACCGAGACACCGACACGACTCCGACCCAGACGACCGCCCAGACGCCCAAGGATCTGTTCGGCCACGCCTGCTCGACCTGCCATACACTCGCCGCCGCGGGTTCGACCGGGGGCATCGGACCCAATCTGGACGAGGCCCGGCCATCGCGCGAACGCGTGCTGAACCAGATCCGCAGCGGCTCGCTGTCGGGTGCCATGCCCGCCAACCTGTTGACCGGCACCGACGCCGTGCGCGTGGCGGCCTACGTCGGCCGCGTGGCGGGAAAGGGGTGACGCCCGCTCAGAGCGGGTGCGTCGGCTCTTCTCCCGAGGGGTCGCCATTCTTGCGGCTCGTGCGGGCGTGGCGGATGGCCTCGCGTATCGACATCCCGCGCAACATCACGCTCAGGCAGATCGCGGCAAGCGCGAGGTTGAACAGCAGGATCGCAAGCTCCATCCCCACGCTGAACGCCAGCACCTGACTCCGCGTCCCCTCGGCACCGAGCACCGCGACGAGCAGTGCCTGCTTGGGCCCGAGGCCTCCCGGAGTCAGCGGCAGGCTCGTTGCGACCGACCCGACGACCAGCACCAGCAAGGCATTCCTGAGCGAGGCGTCGACGTGGAACGCCTTGAGGTAGAACAGGGCCGCCAGGAGGCGGCAGACCCATCCGGTCGCCTGCAGGCTCGCCACGTGGCGCCCGTATCGCCTGCGGTCGCGCAGGATCGCCAGCCCCTGCTCGACGCGACCCCAAAACGCACGTACCCGCTGCCCGTGCAGGATCAGCAGCGCCGCGGCAACACCTGCCACCAGGATCAGTACCGTGACCACCGTCTGGGGATGATTCGTCACCCATGAGAACTCGAACAGCCCGGCGCCGGGCAGCCCATCGGCGATGCCGATCTGCCACGCCCACAACAAGAGCAGCCAGCCGATGGCCAAGTCGAAGATGGTCTCTGCGATCAGGCTCGCCGCAAGCGTCGGGTACGTCGCGTCCGCGATGCGCGAATGCACCAGAAAGAGCTTGAGTGCATCGCCGCCGCGTGCCGGGACCACGCCGTTGACCCCCACCCCCGAGCAATAGGCGCCGAACACGTCGCGCCACCGGATGTTCTGCACCGGATACGCGGCGTGCAGAATCGTCGTCCACGCGCGTGTCCGCAGGACCAGGTTCGCAACGTGGAACAGCGTCGCGACGAACAACGCCCCAAAGCTGACCGAGGCGAGTGAGTCCGCGAACGCCTCGACTGCATTCCAGAGGCCGCGCAGGGATTCCACGCCGCCAGCGTAGCGGCAACCCTCGGCGACCAGACCGGGACGGGGTCACCGCCCGGCGGCGTGCTCGTCTCGTGCCTCGTCGTCGTCCGCCGCGAGCGCGCTCGGCGACAGGATCGCCGCTGCCCCGACCACCACGAATGCGACGAGCGCGAGAATGCCCACGACACGTGAAAGCGCGCTCTCGAACACCACGACGACGGCAGCGCCCGTGACGAAGCAGACCGCGGCGACCACCACGTGCCACCGCCCCTTCACGGCATCTCCCCCGGTTCGGATTTCACGAGTTCTCCGCGGAGCGCGAGTCGGAAGAGCCAGACGAGCGACGGGATCAGCACCGCCGCGCCGGTTCCCGTCCCGATCAGCAGGGCGACCAGCGTGGGGCGGCCCGCGGCGGCGTCCGCAATCGTGAGCTCGCCGGGCAGCAGGTCCGGCCGCTGTGCGACCGCCCAGCCGATCACGATGGCACTCACCGCCACTGCCGCACCGATCCGTGCGATGCCAAACCGCCGCCGCCACACCAAGGCCAGTGTTGCGGCGCCCGCCACGCCCGACAGGATGACCATCGGCAGTGCCGCGCCCGTCAGGCCGACCCACAGATGCTCGGCGTCGCTGCGCACGACCGCCAGCCCACCCACAGCGAGCACGCCCGCCACTGCGCCCGCCGCCAATGCCCGGCGTCGGAACGCCTCGACCAGGTCACGATCGCCACCGCGCGCGGTGTCGGCCGCCAGGTAGACGGCCGCCAGATAGGCGCAGAGGGCAACCGCCAGCGCTCCCACGAACAGCGATGTCGGGTTGAGCCAGCTGCGCCACGGGTCGCCGGCCGCGTTGCCCACCGGCACCCGGCCCGACGCGATCCCACCGATTGCCGCGCCCATGACGAACGGCGTCAGCACCGACGAGATGCCGAACACGGCGCTCATGAGCCCCGCCAGGCGCCCGGTGCCCACGTGAGGTTGGAATGCGAACGCGCTCCCTCGCAGGATGATTCCCATGGCCGCCAGGAACATCGGGATCGCGAGCGTCGACATGATCGCGCCGAATGCGACCGGAAACGCCGTCCACAAGAGCACCAGGACGAAGATGAGCCACACGTGGTTGGCCTCCCACACGGGACCGACCGAGCGATGGATCGCAGCGCGCATCTGGGCGCCCTTCGGTCCCGGACCCGACATGAGTTCCCAGAACCCGGCGCCGAAATCCGCTCCGGCCAAGACCACGTAGGCCGTCAGACCGGCGATCACCAGCGCCAGCACGGCGTCGACGAGGCTCATCCCGACTCCGCCGAGGCTGCGGCCGGGGGCGGCGCATCCGGTGGGATCTGCAAGGGAGTCCGGCTCATCCGCCGCATGACCCACAGCGTCACCGCGCCCAGCGCGAGGTAGGTCACCAGCAGCACGATCAGCCCGATCGGGACACCTTCGGCTGCTGTGACCGCCTCTGAGGTCCGCATGACCCGGTAGACGATCCAGGGCTGTCGCCCGACCTCGGTGGTGGTCCAGCCCGCCCACAAGGCCATGATCGCCGCCGGGCCCGACACGACGACCGCGCGCCAGAACCACACCGACCGCGGCAACCGCCGGCGGCGCCACCAGACCCACAGGTAGATCCCGGACAACGCCGCCAGCCCGGTGCCGAGCCCGACCATCAGCTGGAAGCTGATCCTCACGACGTTGACCGGCGGTCGATCCTCGGGCGCCGCCGTGTCCAGACCAGGCACCCGCCCATTGGGATCGTGTGTCGCGAGCAGCGACAACAGGTGCGGAATCTCGATGCCGCCGACGATCCGACCGTCGCGATACCACCCCAGCAGGTTGAGCGGTGCGCCCGTCTGTGTCCGTTGCAAGCCCTCGAACGCGGCGAGCTTGACGGGCTGGCTCGACGCGACCTGGCGGCCGGCCCAGTCACCGACGACGATCTGGACCGGCGCGACGAGACACGCGATCGTCAGCGGTACGACGAGCGCCACCCGGTGGATCCGGTCGCGCCGGCTCCGCAACCAGGCCAACGCGTAGACCCCGGCGGTGACGAACCCGACGACCATGTACGCAGCCAGCGTCATGTGCACGAACGTGTGCCACAGCTGCACGTTGAAGAGGGCCTCGAGCGGCCGCACGTTGGCGACCTTGCCGTCGACCAGGTCGAACCCCGTCGGGTTGTTCATCCAGCCGTTGACCGACAGGACAAACAACGATCCGGCGAGACCTGCTCCCACCACCGGGAGCCCCGCCAGAAAATGTGTGCGGGGACGGAGCCGGTCCCATCCGTAGACGTAGATCGCGATGAAGATCGCCTCAAGGAAGAACGCGAAGCCTTCGAGGGCGAACGCAAACCCGAAGACCTCGCCGAAACGTGCCGTGAACCGGGGCCAGAGCAGCCCGAACTCGAACGACAGGATCGTCCCCGAGACCACCCCCACCGCGAACAGCACCAACATCACGCGACTCCAACGCCTGGCGATCACCCGGTACACGGGGTCGCCGGTCCGCAGCCACAGCCCCTCCATCACCAACACCAACGCCGGAAACGCCACGCCGAAGCACACCAACACGATGTGGAATGCGAACGAGAGCGCCTGCGTCTGCCGCGCCGCGACCAGATCGGTCTGCTCGACGATCGCGCGCACGGAACGACCCAGTGGGAGGGCCATCGAAGCAACACCGGACGGAAGGAGCTCGAACATCTCGCCTCCGACGGGCCATCGGGAACGCAACTCGGCTCGCTGACCATGCAGACTGCCCGATGACGCACTACGCCGCCCGCGAACTGTCACACCGCGCGCACCCCCTTCGTCACGAGCGCCGCGCGATAGCGTCCGCTGCCACCACAGATCAACCTCGGAGCGATCGCGCCGGTGTCCGAACCCATCTCAGAGCTCGCGCTCATCGAACGCATCGCCCGCGCCACCGCGCTCCGGCCAGGAGTGATGCTGGGCATCGGTGACGATGCCGCCGTCATCGACGGCGATCCCCGTACCATCGTCACCCAGGATCTGCTGGTCGAGGGCGTCCATTTTCGCCGGTCGACGAGCACGTTGACCGACATCGGCCACAAGGCCGTGGCCGTCAACCTGTCCGATCTCGCCGCCATGGGCGCGACGCCGATCGCCGTGTTCATCGGGCTGGCGTTGCCGACCGACGACCGGCTCGACGGTGCCGACATCGACGCGCTGTACGCCGGCATGGAGTCCGTCGCCGCACGCCACGGGGTCACGATCGCGGGGGGTGACATCACCTACGCGCCAGCGTTCGTCCTGGCCGTGACGGCATTGGGGCAGATGCCGGCGGGGGTCGAACCCTGCCGTCGCTCGACCGCCCGGACCGGTGACGTGGTCTGCGTGACGGGCACGCTCGGAGGCGCCGCAGCCGGACTGTTGCTCCTCGACCGGCCGGACCTCGCAGGCGGCATTGCCGAGGCAGATGCGCTGCGCGACGCATCTCGTCGTCCGTCCCCACGCATACAGGCAGGCCGGCGCCTGGCCGCAGACGGGGCCACGGCGATGATGGACTGCTCAGACGGTCTCGCGCTCGACGCGTCCCGTCTGGCCGCGGCGTCCGGGGTGGGTATCGAGATCGACCTTGACGCCGTGCCGTTGGCGCCCGGGGTGCGCCGGGTCGCCGAGGCGGCCGGATGCGCGGCCGACCTCCTGGCCGCCACCGGCGGCGACGACTACGAGTTGATCGTCACCGCGCCGGCCGCGCTCGTCGACCGACTGGCAGCAGTCATCGACGTGCCGTTGACCGCGCTCGGTCGCGTCGTCGCCGGTACCGGCATCACGTTGGTCCGTGGGGGCGTGGCGGTCGCGGCGCCCACCTTGGGGTGGGAGCATCGGTAGATGGTCAGGCGACCGCGTCCCCCGCGTTCGGGAGATCTTCGAAGTCGTCGAGTTCGCCTGCGTTGAGTTGGATCGTCTCACCAAGGGGGCGCAGACGGTTCATCCCGGGACGCGGGCCGAGCAACTCCTCGACCTCCTCGCGGTCAAGCGCCTCGGCGTCGAGCAGCGCCGTCGCCGATCGGTGCAGCAGATCCTCGTTGTCGGCAAGGAGCTCGTACGCGGCGCGGAAGGCGCCACCAAGGAGGGACTGGATTTCACGTTCGATCCGCTCCTCACCGGTCGGTCCACGCGAGCCGCCGGTCAGGCCGGCTGCGAGGCTTTCCTCGGTTGTGCTGCGCGCCATACCGAGGTCCTGCACCATGACACGGGCGAGTTCGGTCGCGCGGCGCAGGTCGTCCGCGGCACCTGAGGTCATCTGACCGAAGATCAGCTCCTCGGCAGCGCGCCCGCCCATGATCCGGGCGAGCCGGTCCAGGTGTTCCTGACGGGTCGCGAGAAAGCGGTCTTCGTCGGGGAACGACACGGTCACGCCCAGCGCCTGGCCTTGCGGGATCACCGTCACACGTTCGATTGGCTCGCAGTTGGGCAGCATGTGCCCGACGATCGCGTGCCCCATCTCGTGGTAGGCGACCAGGGTCCGTTCGGTCTCGGAGAGCACCTGCGTGCGCTTCTCGGGTCCGGCCGCCAAGCGAAGGAGCGCCCGCCGGAAGTCGTCCAGGACAATCGCGGGGCGGCGCGCCCGGGTGGCTTCGAAGGACGCCTCATTGCAGAGCGCGGCAAGATCCGCTCCAGCCATGCCGGCGGTGAACGCGGCCACCTGCCCCAGCTCGACCCCCGGCGCCAGCGGACGGCTGCGGGTGTGGACATCCAGGATCAGGCGTCGCGCCGCGCGATCGGGCAGGCCGACTGCGATCTTGCGGTCAAAGCGTCCGGCACGCACGAGCGCCGGGTCGAGGTGCTCGAGACGGTTGGTCGATGCCAGCACCACGACTGGTTTGCTGGGATCCACGTCGAAGCCGTCCATCTCGGAGAGCAGTTGGTCGAGTGTCGCCGTGTGCTCGCGCTCGCCACCGCCGCCACCGCTGCGGCGTTCACCGATGGCGTCGATCTCGTCGATGTAGAGCAACGCCGGCGCGTTCTTGCGGGCTGCCTTGAACAAGTCACGGATGCGTCGGGCGCCGACACCGACGTAGACCTCGACGAACTCGGATCCGGAGGCGCTGAAGAACGGCACGCCGGCCTCGCCCGCGACGGCCTTGGCGAGCAGCGTCTTGCCGGTGCCGGGGGGTCCGTAGAGGACGATGCCCTTGGGCAGGGTCGCTCCCATGGCCTCGAAGCGGGCCGGATCGCGCAGGTACTCCGCGATTTCGATGACCTCGTCGCGGATCTCATCGATGCCCGCGACGTCCGCCAGCTTGGTGTCGGACTTCGATGGCTTGGTCTTGTGGCTGAACCGCGCGCCGCCCATCATCCTGAGTGTCAGCGCGAAGATCACGACCAACATCGCTGTGAGCAAAAGTTGGCCCCACTGCTGAAACCAATCGCCGATGCTGAAGCCGCCGCCGCCGATCCGCGCGGTCGGACCGGCGGGCGCCGCAAGCTCAGTCAGCTCGACTTCGCCTTTCTTGGCCGCGTCGATGACGCGATCGACCGAACGCGGGCTGACCAGATCGGTGACGAACGCGGGGCCCGAGGAGGTCTCGATGATGAGCAGGGCCTTCGCACGTCCATTGCTGATCGTCGCCCTGGTGACGGAGTGATCCGACTCAAGTTTGGTGAGTGCTGTGACGTAGTCGATCCGGGCGGGCTCACGCGGCTCGGCGATCACCATCGCGGGCACGACGAAACACATCACAACTGCGATGAGTGCGAGTACGCGAATGCGGGTGTTCTGCGCAACCCTCCTTGGTGGCTTCTCTCCGTCATCATTCAACCGCATCTCATGGCTGTTTCCTACCCCCCAAAAGTCCAGTAGCTACACATCGTGGACCGCGCGGCATTCGCACGCCTCGTCGCTGACGCGCTGGACGGCGTGCCGGAGCCGTTCGCGACCGCCCTCCGTGAGGTGGCAGTCGTCGTCGAGGATCGCTCACCCACCGGCGATCCAGACCTGTACGGCCTGTACCTGGGCGCCCCCCTCGACGAACCCTGGGCGGCGACTGGGGAACTGCCGCCGATGATCGCGATCTACATGCACCCGCTCGTTGACGACTGCGACACCGAGCAGGATCTGATCGATGAGGTTCGCATCACCCTGCTGCACGAACTCGGCCATCACCTCGGCATGGATGAGGATGATCTCGACGCGCTGGGATACGGCTAACTGCGAGCGGCGACCCGTGCGTGCCGAGACCTCCGGTCGGCGCGTTTACAATCGCGACTGATGGCTGACGAAATGGATTTGCTCCTGTCGCGGCGGAGCATCGGCAGGGTCAGACCCGACCCCATTCCGCGCGCCGCGGTCGAAGAACTCCTGGTCGCGGCCACACACGCGCCGAACCATCACCTGACTGCGCCCTGGCGGTTCGTCGTGCTGACCGGTGCGGCTCGGCGCCAGGTCGGCGAGGCACACGCCACGGCCGTCGTTCGTCAACGGCCCGATGCCGGGCCCGACGTGATCGCTCGTGAGTCCGCCCGGCTGGAACGCGCCCCCGTGGTCATCGCATGCATCGTCCGAACCGATCCCGACGATGTCGTGCAGGCCCGCGAAGACCGCGATGCGGTCGCAACTGCGATCCAGAACCTGTTGCTCGCGGCCCACATCCGCGGCCTGGCAGCGATGTGGCGCACGGGCGCGATGGTCGACGAACCCGAAGTCCTCGCCGCGCTCGGGTTGGTGCCGGGTGACGCCATCGTGGCGTTCGTCTACCTGGGTCACGCGTCGGTCGCTCCACCCGAACGCGAGCGCCCACCACTCGGGGCGGTCGTTGAGTGGCGGGATCGGTGAGACCGATTGACTTCGGGATCGATGGACGCATCGTCGCGGGCCTCGCCGGGCTGACCCTGCTCGCGGCCGGTTTGGGGTTCGTCGTCGCCGCCGGGTTGGACGGCTCGGGTGCGGGGCGGACCGCCGCAATCGCGGCGCCGGTGCCGTCGCTGGCACCCGAGGCGGTGGACCCTGGGACGTCGACGACGGCCGCGGCGGTTCCGACCCTCCCTCCGGTCACCGTCGGGACGCCCGCGCCGACCACCACGGAGTCAGCGGCGCCACCACCACCCGCTCCGGCCGTGACCCAGGCGCCCGTCCCGGCCGTGCCGACGCCGCCCGTGCCCACAACGACCACCCGACCGACCGCCACGAATCCGACGACGACGACCACAACGACGACACCTCCACCGGTACAGCCGCCCGCGGCGGATCCCGGTGATCTCGTGCCGTTTCGCCCTGAGGCGGCGAGCCGGCCGCTCGCGCAATTCCTGGTTCCGGATGGTGCGCTCCCCGCCGATGTGACTGCGGCCACGGCCACGCTCAAGGGTGCGCAGAAGGATGCGCCGGCGGCCGGGACCACGCGGACCGATATCGCCTACATCCTCGAGCTGGGCCGCAGGTTCACCGACGCCCGTCTTGCGGGACGCAAGGCGACGGTCAGCCGGACCGTTCGTGTCAACGCGTGGTGGTACGCCCGCAAACGCGCGCCCACATCACGCGTGCTGGTGCGTGATTCCGAGGGGCTCGTCTACTCCTATGCCCCCGGGCATGGCTTTGCGTTGAACCCGGTCGGTACCGCAGGACGTTGGCAACGGCTCAACGAGGGGTTCTCGAACGTGCAGCTCGCCACGACGTTCTTGGAACTCGGCGTCGCCGAGATCCGCGGCGGACGCCAGACCTTGAACTGGGAGTACTACGACATTCCCGATCAGCCCACCGCGATCCGCCCCGGCGTCTCCGCGATGGCACAATCGCGCGTCGCTCAGCTGATGGCGAGCGCCTACCGCGCGACCGGCAACGCCCGGTTTGCGAACGCCGCGGTCGACGCGATGGCATCGCTGGCGGTCGACGTGTCAGCCGGGGGAACGCGCAGCATGGTCGCGTATCCCGCCGGATCGGTGGCCGCACCGTGGTTTGTCGAGCGGGCATACCCGGGAGAGGACCCCTGGAAGGGTGCCGCGCTCAACGGTTTCATGGTCGCGATCATCGAGCTGCGTTCGGCAGAACGGGCGCTACGAGAGCCGACGACCGGTCCATCAGCGACCGGCGAGGCCGCAGCCAACGAGGCCAAGCGGCTCGCCGACGAAGGCGCTGCGACGCTCGATCGGTACCTCCCGGCACATGACTCCGGCAAGTGGAGCTACTACGGACTGCTGACGCCCGGACGGGCGTTTCGCAGCTACCTCGCAAACGCGACGTACCACTGCTACCACGTCACGCTGTTGCGAAGCCTGGCTCCGCAATACCCGACACTGCGCTTCGCGGCCTTCGCCGATACGTGGGCCGGCTACGCGACCCGAGCCGGAACCACCTGCCCCACCACGGCGCCGACGGGGTAGCGCACCGTCCGGACGCCGGCCCACCCGTCGCGGTGCCCGCTACTCGTGCAGACCCTCGATCTTGATCGAGGCTTCGCCGCCATAGCGGCGGTTGAGGTTGATGATGATCGCGGTCGATCCCTCGATGATGAGCGCGTTGGCCAGGATGCCCGCATCCAGCGCCCGGACCCCCGGCAGCGCATCGGTCAGCGCCATCACCGTCTCACGCGTGTCCTTGCCGCGGCCGCAGACGAGGACGTCGGCGTCGATCGTCTCACGCTTTTGCAGGCGCCCGGCAGGCAGGTTGTTGAACGCCATCGCGACCTTGGCCTCGGGCGCCAGCTCCTGGATGCGTTGGGCCATCGACCCACCTGGCAGGTTCGTCAGGGCAGTTGCCCCGTTCTTGCCGAACTCGAGCGCGTTGATGACCGAAATGACGACCTTGCCGGCGAGCGCGCCCGCCATCGGAGGGATCGTCGCCTCGACGCCCTCCCACGGGATCGACACGATCGCGATCTCGGCCGCTTCGGCGGCGGCAACGTTCTCCATCGGCACGAAGTTGCCCTCTGGAAGGTCTTCACGCAGCGTGTCCGCCGCCTGGTCGGCCCGCTCCTGGCTGCGCGAGCCCACGATGATCTCGTGGCCCGCAGCCGCGAAGTTCACCGCGAGGCCGCGGCCCAGATCGCCGGTTCCGCCAAAGATCGCGATCTTCAATTCAAACTCCCTCTCGGATGGCCCTGCTCGCAGCGTTGGGCGTGAAAATGGCGAGCGAAAGGCCCGCCGGACGGGGACGCAGGACGACGCCAAGTCAGAAACATGGTTTCGACCGAGGACAACGCCCTCGAGGCGCTGCGTCCCGCGGAAACGTACCGAATCCGGCGAGGCTTTGCAGCCGCCGGTTTCCGGCCCAACCTCGTGAGCAGGGACACTGGTGCGCTCGTGCGCTACTCCCCCATGCGCCGCTGTGCGGCTTGGAGGGTGTTGGCAAGGAGCAGCGCGATGGTCATGGGGCCCACCCCTCCAGGCACCGGGGTCAGCCATCCCGCCACCTCGGCCGCCTCTTCTTGGGCGACGTCGCCACGAAGTCCGGCATCCGTTCGGTTGATCCCCACGTCTACCACCGCAGCGCCAGGCTTGATCCAGTCCCCCCGGATCATGTCCGCCCGACCGACGGCTGCGACAAGGATGTCCGCCTCACGGCACAACGCGGGCAGATCCTTCGTCCGCGAATGGGCGATCGTCACGGTGGCGTGTTCGGCGAGCAGCAGCAGGCTCATGGGCTTCCCCACGATCAGACTGCGGCCGACGACCACCGCGCGGGCTCCCGCAATCGGGACCCCGGCCTCGTGCAGCAGGTGCATGACGCCGCTCGGCGTGCAGGCCACGAGGCCCGGCTCGCCGCGCATCAGCCGTCCCAGACTGACCGCGCCGAACCCGTCCACGTCCTTATCGGGATGGATACGCGCGGCGATGGCGGGCTCGGACAGCTGGTCGGGCACCGGCAGCTGCACCAGGACTCCGTCGACCGTGTCGTCGGCGTTGAGTTCGTCGATCAGCGCGTCCAGCTCGGCTTGCGTCGTGGTGTCGGACAGCTTGACCCGGCGCGAGATCATCCCCGCCTCGTCCGCGCTCTTGGCCTTGTTGGCCTGGTAGATCTCGGAGGCCGGATCGTCACCGACCTGGATGCCCACCAGCCCGGGCTTGCGACCGTACTTGGCCGTGAACGCCGCCGCGCCCTCGGCAATGCGCCCGCGCAGCTCCAGACCCGATGCCTTGCCGTCGATGATCGTCGCGCTCACTCATGACTCCTCGTCGAATGTGATCAGCCTGCCGCCACCTTGCGCATCGGGGCGGCCCCGGCGATGAGGCGTCGCTCCGACCCGTCCTTCATGAACCGCACAAGCACGAGTTCCCCACCCTGCTCGATTCCGGTCACGACGCCCTCGCCGAACGTCGCGTGCACGACCTCGTCTCCCGTCGACAGCCCCGGCACGATATCGGCCGCGTCGGCGCTGATCGGCCGCGACGGGACGCCGCCGCCTTGCAGGCAGTCCGGTGGGATCTCGGCCAGGAACCTGGAGGGAATGCGCCAGTCGCGCCCGCCGAAGAACGACCGGCTGCGGGCGTGTGTCAACACCAGGCGTTTGCGCGCCCGGGTGATGCCGACGTAGAACAGGCGGCGCTCCTCTTCGAGCTGCTCGGGCGTCTCGGAACGCTGGTGTGGAAAGAGTCCTTCCTCCAACCCGACGATCACGACCCGCTCGTACTCCAAGCCTTTGGCATTGTGGATCGTCATGAGCGTGGCGCGACCGGACCCGTTGTCCAGGGCATCGGCATCGGCATACAGGGCGATCTCCTCGAGAAACCCGCCCAGCGACGGCTCGTCGGCACGGCTGTCGTACTCGGCGCCGACGCGCACGAGTTCCTCCAGGTTCTCGAGCCGCCCCTGCGCCTCGATGGTGTTCTCGGTCGCAAAGGCGGTCCGCATGCCCGAGCGCTCCAAGACGTCCTCGACGAGCCGATCCAGCGACACCCCGGCGCGCGCGGCGTTGCGCACATCACCGATTAGATCGGCGAGCGTCTGGAACGACTTGCGTTGCGCCGGCTGCAGGCCGTCCACCCGATCGACATCGGCCAAGGCATCCGTCAGCGGGACGCCGTTGTCCGCGGCGTAGGCGGCGAGCTTGGACACGGCGCCGGGTCCCAACCCACGTTTGGGGGTGGTGACCATGCGCGTGAAGCTGATCTCGTCGGCGGGGTTGGCCGCCACGCGCAGGTAGGCCAGCAGGTCCTTGACCTCCGCCCGCTCGTAGAACCGTGGGCCGCCCACGATTTGGTACGGGATTGCGGAGCGCACGAGCATGTCTTCGATCGCGCGGCTCTGCGCGTTGGTGCGGTAGAAGACGGCAATGTCACTCAATGACGCGCCATCGTCCACAGCGCGGTTGACCTCACCGACCACGACCCGCGCTTCCTCCCGCTCGTCACGGCATTCGAGCAGGGCGATGGGGTCGCCGTCGCCCGCGTCGGTCCACAGCGCCTTGGGGTGGCGCTTGCGGTTGCGCGACACGACCGCGTTCGCCGCGCGCAGGATGGTGCCGGTCGACCGGTAGTTCTGCTCCAGTGCGATGGTCGAGGCGTCGGGGTAGTCGCGTTCGAAGTCCAGGATGTTGCCGACGTCGGCACCGCGCCACGAGTAGATCCCCTGGTCGTCGTCGCCGACCACCAGCACGTTGCGTTGTGGCTCGCCGAGCACCCGCACCAAACGGTATTGCGCGTGGTTGGTGTCCTGGTACTCGTCGACCAGCACGTGGGTGAAGCGGTTCTGGTAGCGCTCACGCACGGCCGCGTTGCCTTCGAGCAGTTGCACGGTCAGCATCAGCAGGTCGTCGAAGTCCATCGCCTGGTTGGCTCGCAGCCGGTCCTGGTACCGGCGGTACAGGCGCACCACGATCTCGTCGCCGAACGAGTCGATGTCCACCTCGTCCGGTCCCTTGAGCTGGTTCTTGGCGTCGCTGATGCGGCCGAGCAGCGCCCTGGGCGGCACGCGTTTGGGGTCGATGTCCTCGTCCTCGTAGCACCGGCGCATCAGACGTTGCTGGTCGGCGGCGTCGAAGATGACGAAGCTGCGCTCGTATCCGACGTCCGGCGCGTCGCGCCGCAGGATCCGTACGCACGCGGAGTGGAACGTCGCCGCCCAGATGGCGCGCACCTGCGGGCCGACGAGCGCCTCGAGCCGCTCTCGCATCTCCCCCGCGGCCTTGTTGGTAAAGGTGATCGCAATGATCTCGTGCGGCGATACGCCGCGCTCACCGATCAGATGCGCGATCCGATGGGTCAGCACCCGTGTCTTGCCACTCCCCGCACCGGCGAGCACGAGCAGGGGCCCATCCCCGTGGAGCACGGCTTCGCGTTGCGGCGGGTTCAAACCGGCGAGGAGATCAGCCACTCATGGAGCGTAGCGGAGCGGCCCGGACGCCCGGCGCCGATCGAAACGCGCCGCCGGCCGTCATGAACCGCGGGACTTTGTGACACCCGATCAGGACCCTTCCCGCCATCGCGAGAACCGTTTTGCGGTAAAGGTTTTGGGACATTCCGGTGTCGGACACTTAAGGGCCGGACTTTGTGACACCTCGCGGGACACTTACGGACGGGACTTTGTGACACCTCGCCGCCGGTGTACCGGGCACCCGCTGACGGTCGTCCGGACGTGCGGTCAGCGCGCGCTGAACTCGCGCTGACCGGTGACCCCTGACGGCGTCCTTGCCGGGCTCGTAGCACCGGCGACAGCACGCTTCGTAGGCGTCGAGCGCACCGACCTGGATCGTGTGGCCCGAAAACGGGGCGGGCTCGCCGTTGACGAGGCGCTGGGTCCGGGTCGCCGGGCCGCCGCAGCGGTGACAGACGGCCTGGAGCTTGTCGACGAACTCGGCACGTGCCATCAACTCGGGCCAACCGGCGGACCTCGCCGGCGCTCGATGCGTTGACGGCTCGCATCTTGGCGCCGCCATGGGTCACGACGTGTGAGATGTCATAGCGGTCGTCGATACCGGCTTTGACGATCAACACCCGCTGGCCTGCGATCTCGACTCTGCGCAGGCGTCTGATCAGATCCTCGCTCTTGCCGCAGAACATCGGCCCGCAGATGACTTCGATCCACCCCGCCGATCGGTGCGTTCCTGATCACATCCGAAATCCCTGGACCGCGCCGGACGGAATGCCTGTATCGATCACGCCCTGTTCGCACCTTGCGGCGTCGGCAGCGACCGATTGATTCGTGCCGAGCGCCGGAACCTCATTGTCAAT
Source organism: Actinomycetota bacterium (assembly GCA_031372145.1). Taxonomy (GTDB): domain Bacteria; phylum Actinomycetota; class Thermoleophilia; order Miltoncostaeales; family Miltoncostaeaceae; genus CALMEC01. The sequence goes on from JANMKR010000009.1 coordinate 16,538, forward strand.
TGACCAGGAGTAGGGACCGCGATCCAGCCGGCTCGTGCCCTGTCACGGAAGTTCTTTGACGGTTTGGCGAGTGAAAAGCCCGCCGGATCGGGATATTGGACTCGGGGAGTCCGATATCCCTACGCCGGGGACCGGTGGTCACACCGGTCCACCTGTCAAGGACGCAGCCTGTGTCCATATCGTTGGTGGTCTCAACGGGTGGTTGCACCACCTGGGCGGGGAATGGAATTCTCGTCGTGGAGGTGGGAGATGAACGACACTGGGTTGTCGGAGGTGCAGCGGGTGCAGGTGTGGGAGCGGTGGGCAGGCGGTGAG
>JANMKR010000050.1:0-4142 GCA_031372145.1 Actinomycetota bacterium
TGGAGCGTTGTCCTCGCCTTCGCCCATATGGTCCGATATGAACGAAGGCTGCGTCCTCGCCCTGCGGGCTTTTCACTCGCCAGACTGTCAAGGCATTCCTGAGACAGACCACTAGTAAAGCGTCAGTTCCCCCGCCCGTCCGGGTCGGGGAACCGCACGTGCAGGTGATCGTCGTGGTTCGGCCAGACCATGACGATGCCGCGCGGGCCTCGCACGTCGAGGTTGGGGCCGTAGAACACGAACTCTGCGCCGCGGCCCACCAGTCGGTCCGCCAGGGCCTGGGTCAGCGCCCGGTCGTAGTTGGCCGGGTTGGACTGGCCTTCCTTGCCGTCGGCACGTGGCAGGCGGATGTCGACGTCCAGGCCGTTTTCGTGCGAGGCGTGCAGGTCGAAGCTTCCGCCGCCGTCGAGTGACAGGTCACCGATGCCCAGACGCGGACCGTCGGGATGCTCGTGTTCCCACCATCTGCCCAGGTCGATGAGTTGGCGGACGAGCATGGCGGTTCCGTTGCGACGGTTCGCGCGGTTGGGCGGCGTCTGGGTGTACGGGTCGTAGGTGTAGAAGCCGGGTCCGCGCTCGGGGAGGATGACGCCGCGCTCGAGCCACCCGACGTTGGCGGTACCGTGCGCGACGCTCTGGCGCCACTGGATACGCGTCTCGATGGGTGGCGGGGGCGGAGGTGGCGCGGGTGGATCCTGCGGCGCGGGTGCGGGGGTCGGGGCAGATGCGGCAGATGCGGTCGTCGCATCGCCGTCGTTGAGCGCCGCGATCGGCAGGGTTGCGGCGACGAGCGCGAAGAGCACGATCCATGCCCGCGGCATCGTCGATTGACGCCGCCGTCGGACGGAGGCGCGGCAGGCAGGGCAACAGGCCATGGCGTGTCGTCGAGGACTCACTCCGTCGAGGGTATCGCCGAACCGTCCCGGCACCGAGAAATCGGCGTTGCGAGGTGGGTCTACGATGAAGCACATGCAGTGGCTCCGACGCTCCATGTCGATCCGCGTCCTGGTCGTGGTCGTTGCGTTGCTCACGATCGGGTGGGTCGTGGTGCGGAACGTCGCCGGCTCAAGCGATCCTGTCACCGATCGCGAGGCACTCGCGACGTTCAACGCGGCCGCGTCGGGCGCGGTCCCGGCCGGTGGTCCCGCGCCCGGTGTCTACCGATACCGTGCGAAGGGCAGCGAGCGTGGCGGTGCGGGACCCCTCGCCATCAGCCGCGCGGTCCCGGCCGAAGCGCGGCTCGTGGTGACGCCACGTGGGGCCGGATGGGAGGCCGAGCTCTCGTACAGTCGCCAGCACGTCGAAGGTGCGCGATACGAGGTGCGTGACGGTGCGATCCGTGTGACCTGGCGGCGCACCAAGGTCACGTTCGCCGGGTTCGGTCGCGACGACCGGCGCACGGTCGATCCCCCATCGCTCGTTCTGCCGGCACGCGCCGCTGCCGGAACGCGCTGGAACGAGGATTACCGCACCGGTGACATCTCCGTGCACGCCCAGAGTCGGGTGCTGCGCATGGAGCGCGTCCGGGTGGACGCGATGACCGTCGACACCCTCGTGGTGGAGAGCCGGTCGACGACCACCGGTCCACATCCGGGGACGCGCGTCGAAACGCTCTGGTGGGCGCCGGCGCTCGGTCTGCCCGTGCGCTGGGACGTCGACATGGACATCGGTGGCGTGTTCGGCTTCCAGGCCGGAATCAGCGTGGAACTGGTGAACACGGTCCCAACGACGTAGGCCCCGGAAGCGCTGCAACCGAGCCGGTCGGCGGTGGCCGATGCAACCGGATCGTGCTACGGTTCGCCGCCGGTCGCCGATAGGCGGCGGTTCTGACCTGCCAGCGAAGAAGAGGCGAAGCACAAGCGTGCCGACGATCAATCAGATGGTCCGAAAGGGCCGTAAGCCGAAAGCCAGCAAGACGTCCACCCCGGCGCTCAAGGGCGCGCCGCAGAAGCGTGGCGTCTGCACCAGGGTCTACACCACCACACCCAAGAAGCCGAACTCCGCGCTGCGCAAGGTCGCGCGTGTACGGCTGACCAACGGGATGGAAGTGACCAGCTACATCCCGGGTGAGGGTCACAACCTTCAGGAGCACTCGGTCGTGCTCGTCCGTGGTGGGCGCGTCAAGGACCTGCCGGGCGTCCGGTACAAGATCATCCGCGCAGCGCTCGACGCCGCCGGTGTCAGCGATCGCAAGCAGGGTCGGTCGAAGTACGGCGCCAAGGCGCCCAAGTAATGCCGCGCAGAAACGCAGCCGACATCCGTGAGCCAGAGCCGGATCCCATCCACGGCAACACCATCGTCAGCCAACTGGTCAACCGCGTGCTCAGGGACGGCAAGAAGTCCGTCGCCGAGTCGATCGTCTACGACGCGCTCGAGCGCATCAAAGACCGCACGGGCCGGGACCCCGTTCAGGTCATGGAAGAGGCCATCCGCAACGTCACGCCTGCGCTCGAGGTGCGGTCGCGTCGTGTCGGTGGCGCCACCTACCAGGTGCCGATCGAGGTGCAGCCCCGCCGGGGACGCACGCTCGCCATTCGCTGGATCGTCCGGTTCTCGCGCGAGCGGCGTGAGAAGCAGATGAGCGAACGACTCGCCAACGAGTTGCTCGATGCGCTCGGCTCGCAGGGCGGGGCGTACAAGCGCAAGGACGACATCTACCGTATGGCCCAGGCCAACAAGGCGTTCGCGCACTACCGCTGGTAGGTCGGGCAATGGCTTGTCGTACCCACGCCGTCATCCGCGTGGCAGGTTCAACCTGCCTTCGGCCGTAAGGAGCACCCGTGTCGACGTCTGAACCACTCAAGAGCATCCCGCTCACGCGCACCCGAAACATCGGGATCATGGCGCACATCGACGCGGGCAAGACGACGACGACGGAGCGCATCCTCTATTACACGGGGCGTACCCACCGCATCGGCGAGGTGCACGAGGGCGCGGCGACCATGGACTGGATGGCGCAGGAGCAAGAGCGCGGCATCACGATCACAAGCGCTGCGACCACCTGCATCTGGCGCGACCACCGCATCAACATCATCGATACGCCGGGCCATGTGGACTTCACCGTCGAGGTGGAGCGCAGCTTGCGCGTCCTCGACGGGGCCGTCGCGGTATTCGACTCGGTCGCCGGCGTGGAGCCGCAGAGCGAGACGGTGTGGCGCCAGGCCGACCGCTACGGCGTACCGCGGATCGCATACGTCAACAAGATGGACCGCATGGGGGCGGACTTCGATCGCTCGGTCGAGACCATGCGCGACCGCTTGGGCGCCAATGCGATTCCGGTGCACCTGCCGATCGGGGCCGAGTCGGACTTCGTCGGACTGGTCGACCTGGTCACGATGATCGCGGTCACCTACGAGGACGACCTGGGCACCAAGGTCACCGAAGGGCCCGTTCCCGACAACCTCAAGGACGCCGCCGATCAGGGCCGCGAGACGTTGATCGAGGCGCTCGCCGATGTGGACGACACGCTGGCCGAGGCCTACCTCGAAGGTCAGGAGATCACCCCCGCGATGCTGCGCAACGCCATCCGCAAGGGCGTGCTCGAGACCGTGATCACCCCGGTGTTGTGCGGCTCGTCGTTCAAGAACAAGGGTGTGCAGCACCTGCTCGACGCCGTCGTCGACTACCTGCCGTCGCCGCTGGAGGTCAAGCCCGCCGAGGGCTTGGAGCCCGGCAATGACGAGCCTGTGGTGCGGTTGCCTGACGCGAGTGCCCCGTTCGCCGCCCTGGCCTTCAAGGTGATGAGCGACCCGTTCGTCGGGCGGCTCACGTTCCTGCGCGTCTACTCCGGCACGGTCAAAGCCGGCGCCAACATCGTCAACGCGACCAAGGACAAGAAGGAGCGCATCGGGCGCCTCCTGATGATGCACGCCAACCACCGCGAGGACATCGACCAAGCCTCGGCGGGCGACATCGTCGCGGCCGTCGGGCTCAAGACCGTCACGACCGGTGACACGCTCAGCGAGATCGCCAAGCCGATCATCCTGGAGCGGATGACGTTTCCGGATCCGGTCATCTCGGTGGCGATCGAGCCCAAGACCAAGGCCGACCAGGATCGACTCGCGCAAGGGCTGCAGCGCCTCTCCGAGGAGGACCCCACGTTCCGGGTGCGCTCGGATGAGGAGACCGGCCAGACGCTGATC
>JANMKR010000058.1:0-13730 GCA_031372145.1 Actinomycetota bacterium
GTGGTGCTCTGGGACTGGGTGGTGCTCGACGGCGCCGAGGGGGTGGACGCGCCCGAGCCGCCGCAGCCTGCGAGCAGTAGCCCGGCGAGCAGGACGGCGGCAAGGCCGGTGGGGATGGTTTCGGACCGCCGCATCCGAGGATGCTAGCCAAGCTTCGTCTCGCGCGGCCAACCGATGGTCGGCGGGGGGCCGGTCATTCGGCGTGAGGCTCGATTCGGAGCACATGCCCTCGGCACTGTGCGTTCCGCCGCCGTAGAGTTGTCAGCGTGGCGAAGGGGATGAAGCGGGAACGTGCTCAGGTCGTAACGGTGCTGGTGAGCGCTTCGCGCATCCCGGGTGCGGTTTGCTCGGCCCGGCCGCGGTGGCGGGCATGGTGACGTCGGAGGAGATCCTCCAGTTCGAGGTGTTCGGGATGCTCGATCGGGCCGGCTGCGAGCGGCTCTGTCGTGTTGCGGCCGACATCTCGATCAGCCCCGGCGAGTTCGTCGTACACGAGGGGGATGAGCAGGCACTGCTCGGCGTGATCGAGGGTCGGATCGAGGTGGTCAGGCTCGTCGACGGCCTGGAGCGCGTGATCGGCGAGCGGCTGCCCGGTGAGATCATCGGAGAGCTCTCGATCGCGTTCGGAATGGGCCAGCCCGCCGGATTCCGGGCAACCGAGCCGTCGCGTGTCTTCCGGATCGAGCCGCACGACTACCACGCCTCGCCGCCGTCGCGCCGGAGGTCGCGAAACGGGTGGGCCTCCTGGCGAGCCACCGGATCAGCGGACCCAGAGGTCTGCAGGCGATCGTGTCCGCACCCACCCCGTCCCGGGCAATCGTCCTCGGCCACCGCTGGGACGCCTCCTGCGCGGAGCTGAGGCGGTTCCTCGACCGCAACCAGATCCGGTTCACGTGGCTCCAGCCGGACGTGCCCGCCGACGCCGAGCAGTGGTCGGGCGCGCTGCCGCCCGAGGGTGACTACCCCGCCATTCGCGTCGTGAACGGCAAGACCGTCGTGCGCCCGCAGCTGCGCCGAGTGGCCGAGCTCCTCGACATCGCGACCGAGCCGGCGGCCGCCAAGTACGACACGGTGATCGTCGGCGCAGGGCCCGCAGGCCTGGCAGCCGCCGTGTACGGCGCATCCGAGGGACTCCGTACGATCGTGGTCGAGCGCGAGGCGCCGGGAGGTCAGGCGGGCACGTCCTCCCGCATCGAGAACTACCTCGGCTTCCCCTCGGGCGTGTCCGGCGACGAGCTGTCGAGCCGAGCGCTCCAGCAGGCGCGCAGGCTCGGCGCCGAGATCCTCGTCACACGGTCGATCCTGCGGATCGACGCGGCGACGCGTCAGACCTACCTCGATGGCGGCGACGTCCTGCGGGCGCAGACGATCATCCTCGCCTGCGGGGTCTCGTGGCGGCACCTCGCGACGGAGGGGTTCGACCGCCTCGCGGGCAAAGGGATCTTCTACGGCGCCGCACGCAGCGAAGCGGCGAACACCCACGGCCTGGACGTCCAGATCATCGGCGCGGGAAACTCGGCGGGCCAGGCAGCGATGTTCTTCTCGTCCCATGCACGGAGCGTGACCATCGTCTGCCGTGGAGCGACGCTTGAGAAGAGCATGTCGCGCTATCTCGTCGACCAGCTCGCCACCCGGGCGAACATCCGCGTGCGCTTCCAGACGGAGGTGACGGCCGCGCACGGCGACACCTCGATCGAGGCGATCGACGTCCGCGACACCGCGACCGGGGAGTCGACACGACTCGAATCGGGTGGACTGTTCATCTTCATCGGCGCGGACGCCGAAACCACGTGGCTTCCACCCGAGATCGCACTCGACCAGAGGGGCTACGTGCTCACCGGTTCCGACGTCCGCGCCGCGGGGCGGTGGCAGCCTGACCGGGACCCGTACCTGCTCGAGACGAGCGTCCCGGGCATCTTCGCCTGCGGCGACGTCCGATTCAGTCCCGTCAAGCGGGTCGCGTCAGCCGTCGGCGAGGGCAGCATGGCCATCGCCTTCGTGCACCAGTACCTGAGGGACGCCGAAAGCCGCTCCGACCCCGCGTAAGCCCTGCCGCGGATGCTCATCCCGTTCTTGGGACCGCGGGCGGCCGAGCAGCACTCAGCCGTCGGACGCCACGCGGGGGTTCGCCTATTTGTCGTGGATTGCCGCGAGTACCGCTTGCTGGACCTCGGGCGTGATGTCGGCGATGCCGTGCTCCTCATGCGCATGCTTCGCGGACTGCTTGATGATGTCCTCGATGGTCTCGCCCTCGAAAACCGCAGGGCACCCCTCCATGATGTCCCCGCACCGAAGCTCTTTCACGTTCACTCCTGACGTCGGTCAACGATCGACGATGCGCACAAAGCATCGTCAACGACAACGTACTCCTGCGTCCGCGAGGCCGCGAGCACACCGCGACGATGTGGGACTGGCAGGCCCCTCCAGGCGGGATCCGGTCATCACCGCCGGGGGCCGACGCAACCGCACGGCCGGTCGATAGGCTCCCCCCGTGCCTCCCAAACTGCCGTTTCCAAAAGCCAAATCGTCGGTGATCGAGCAGTCGATCGAGATCGATTGCCCCGTCGAGAAACTCTTTCGCTTCCACTGCGACACGCGGAACGCGCCGCGCGTGTCGCCGGGGGTGCGGTTCGAATCGATCGACGGGACATTTCCGCTGCGTGATGGTGGGATCGTCACGATCGTGATGCGGCAATCACCCATTCCGTTTGCCATGACGTGGCGGTTCCGAGTCGAGGCGGTCGTCCTGAACAAGGCGGTCATCGACGTCGCGATCGCATCGCCGTTCGCGGCGTGGCGACATGAACACCGATTCGAGCCGCTCGGACACGAGCGGTGCCGGTTGACCGACCGGATCACGTACCTGCCGCCGCTCGGTCCCATCGGTGCGATCGGCGACAAGATGATCGTCAACCGGATGTTGCGAAAGACATTCGAGCAGCGACAGATCCTGACCAAGCGGCTGATGGAGCAGACCTGAAGGCAGTCGTCACCACGGGTGCTGGCGGCCCCGAGGTGCTCCTGCTGGCCGACGTCGCGGACCCGACGCCCGCCGCGGGCGAGGTGCTGATCCGCGTCCGCGCCACCGCGGTCAACCGGGCCGACCTGATGCAGCGGGCCGGCAACTACCCGCCCCCGCTCGGCGCGAGCGACATCATCGGGCTCGAGTGCACCGGCGAGATCGCCGCCCTCGGCGAGGGAGTGGCGGGAGCGCAGATTGGCGACCGGGTCATGGCGCTGCTCTCCGGCGGCGGCTATGCCGAGCTGGTGACGGTCCCGCTCGGCCAGACCATGCCCGTGCCCGACCACATGACCTGGGAGGATGCGGCCGCCATCCCCGAGGTGTTCCTGACGGCGTACCTGACGCTGCGGATGCTCGGGCGCCTGGACAGCGGCCAGGTCTGCTTGATCCACTCGGCCGCGAGCGGCGTCGGCACCGCCGCGATCCAGATCGCCCGCGCGCTGGGCGCCCGGGCCCTTGCGACGTCACGCACGGCTGAGCGGCTCCGACTGCCCGAGCAACTCGGCGCCGAAGGGATTCTCGTCACCGAGGGGGTTTTCGCCGACCACGTCCGGGCGCGCACCGACGGCCGCGGCGCCGACGTCGTCCTGGACCTGGTCGGAGCGGCGTACTGGGAACAGAACGTCGCGTCGCTCGCCCGCGGCGGGCGCATCATCCTGACCGGGCTCGTCGGCGGCAGGCACGCCGAGGCTGACCTGGGCACCTTGCTCGCCCTGCAGGCGACAATCATCGGCAGCACCCTGCGCGGCCGCACCAGCGACGAAAAAGCCGCCATCGTGGCGGAGTTCACCGAGTGGGGGCTGCCCAAGTTCACCACGGGAGCGCTCCGCCCGATCGTGCACGAGGTCCTCGACTTGGCGCAGGTCGCCGACGCGCACCGCCTCGTCGGCGCCGATGGCGCGGTCGGCAAGGTCGTCTTGCGCGTCGAGTAGCGCGCGCCGTTGCGGGCAAGGAGCACCATGCCGCGCGTCGAACCTGACTCAACCGACGCCCCTGCGTGCGTCGCGATCCGTCACCGTGAACAGCATCATCCGTCAGCCCGAGAGCCTCGTGGCGCCCATCGCGGCGCGACAGCACTTGCGCGCGGCCGCTCTGAATTGCGAGGATTGCGGGCTGAACGCCGATGAACGCAGCGACACACTCCACACAGCCCAACCTGGGCGAGCCCGATCGTCAACTTCCCGAGCATCGCCAGGAGGCACAACGCCACCTTCCCACTCCCCTGCGTCTGATCGGCGCCGTGGGCGGCACCATTGGGATGGCAGTGATCGCACTGGTCTACCTGATCAGCGCCCCGCTCGTCGCCTTTGCCACCGGCGTGAGTCAGATCCTGCTGGAAGTGCGCGAGAATGCGGTGCGGCCGCGCCCGTTCCTGGGCGCCCGTCACGGCTTTCCGTTCCTGGACCGGTCGCCTGCGACGGCGATGGTGGCGGAGACACCAAGCGACGACACGGAGGAGTGACCGATGAAGAAGCTCTTGATCGCAGCGGGACTGGGCGGCCTTGTCTACTGGTTCACCCAGAAGCGTGGCAACAAGGACGAGTTCACGTTCACCGAATTTCCGCCCGACCGGCCGAACGACTGACGAGCCCCGCAAGGCGATCCCATCAGGTGTGTGGATCACGGTGAGCCTGCGTCCGAGCCCGGGTGTGCAGGATCAGCTCGACGAACTCGACCCCGACCTGCGCGCGGCAGCGGGGGCGATCGGGGCTGCCATCGGCGCCGAGCTCGCGCGAATCCGGCCTGCACTCGTTCGGGGATCGAACGACGACGGGTACGAGCCCGAAGGGGTGTTGTTGGGCTTGGAGCTCGAGCGCGAAGGCATTGCGGACGCCGTCGCCCTGTCGGCGTGTCTGACCGCACACCGGATTTACGTCGAGTCCCGAGGACACCCCGAGGCCGTCAGCCTGGGAGCCCTCCCACTTGCCCATCTGTTGTTTTGGGCATCGCGTGCGTCGGTGTTGGGTCCATCACCGCGAATCGATTGGATCGGCCCCGCGAGCCGACGACCTGACCCGGCGACGCACCAGTTCGGACTCGAGGCGATGGCTGCCGCGCAGGTCGACGGCCAGCCCCGTGAGGCCCGCGCCGTCGCGCTCGTCAGGCGTTGATCAGCCGCCGGGTGGGACGGGACCGCCCGTCAGCGCCACGGTGTCGCCCACCGCGATCAGACCGCCTGAGAGGACGTCCGCCCGTATCCCTCCGCGGTGGACCAGTGCGCGCAGGACGCCCGGTCGGGTGAGGCGCTGCAGGTGCGCACACGGCTCCGCGCGACGCTCGCCCTGACACTCCACAGCTCCGATGCGAAACCGGCGACCGACCAGGATGTCCAGGTCGACTCCCCGCGTCACCACGTTGCGGCGTGCATCGACCGCGCTCACGTCGGCGGCCTCGAGCGCATCCGCGTCGATCAACGTCAGGTCCTGACCGAGCCGTCCCTGCGCGGCGAACGTGCCGCTCCCCAGCGCGTAGCGATCACCGTCGAGCCCACGTCCTGCAATCGCACGACAACGCGCGACGTGCTGCGCGGGTCCGGCGGTTTCGGGAGCGATGATGATGGCCTCGACGAGGCCTCGCGTCCGGTCCCCACGTCGCTCAAGATCCAGGTCGTGGGGCACCAGGACGAACCCGCCGCCGATCGTCTCGCGGTCACCCAACTCGCCCTCGAGCGGTCCCGAGGGCGTGCCGAACATGACGATCGCCCGCCCGCCACCGGTCACCGCGATCCAGTGCCCCGGCCATGAGAATCGCGCCGGCTCGTCGACCGAGACCAAGCCGAGACCCTGTGCGGCAAGCCACTCCCCCAACCGGTCGAGGTCGTCTGTTGGCGGCACCGGCCGGCCGAGGATCTGGCCGACCGCGCTGAGCAGCCCTGCAGGCAGCCGGGTCAATAGAGGTTCTGCCGGTAGCGGGCGATCATCGCCTCCTGGGTCTCGGCGGGCGCGTCTTCGCCGATCTGGTCGTGGATCATCTCACCCAAGGTCGGCACCGGCCGGTCCGCCGGCCAGCTGTCGTGGTCCCAGAGCCTGGACCGCATGAAGGCCTTGGCACAATGCAGGTAGACCTGTTCGACGCGCATGACGAGCACCGTCGCCGGGGCGCGGCCACCAACGACGAAGCGCTCGCGCAGGTCTGAGTCGTCGTGGATCGCGATCGATCCGTTGACGCGCAGGGTCTCGTCAACGCCCGGGATCATGAAGATCACGCCGGCCCCGGGACGCTCCACCAGGTTGGTCAGCGAGTCGATTCGGTTGTTGCCGGGCCGGTCGGGGATCAACAGCGTCTGTTCGTCCGCCACCTGCACGAAGCCGGGGTCGTCGCCTCGCGGGGACGCGTCGACCCGCCCGTCGGCGCCCACCGTCGCGAGCACGAGAAACGGCGACTGCTCGACGAAGCGCCGGCAGTGCGCGTCGATGTGGTCGAGTTCCTTGCGCACCACACGCTCGGTCGGCTCGCGGTAGTGGCGCCGAAGCTCGTCGTGGCTGGTGATACGGGCCATGGGCGGAGGAGGCTATTCGCTCCCTCTGATCGCGTGACGCAGTCGCTGCAGCAGGTCTTGGAGTCGCAGGAAGCTCTCGACCTCCCCCGCCTCGCGTGCCGCCTGTGCGCGACGCTCCAGCAGGCGCTCCTGCAGCCGGTAGGTCGATTCGCGCAGCGCGGCCTCGGTCGGCGCCTCGTCGATGACGGCGGCCTGCAGGTCGACCGCGAGGGCTGCCAGTTCGTCGGGCCACCGACCGGCCTGCGCACCCGAGGCAAGGAGCGCGAACGCCTGCCGATGCAGCAACTCGTCAAAGGCATCCTCGGTCAGGTCGTCGGCGTACCTGCCGGAGACCTCCGGAAGCGCCACCGCCAGGGCGAGCCAGCGCCGTTCGCGTGCCTCCTCCGGACCGATGCGAGCGCCGGCGGCGCGGCGCACGACCCCGGGCGCGGTGTCAACACGGACCGCCGTCCTGAGCCGATCCTCAAGGACGCGCGACAACCCGAGACGGCTGGCGGCCAGCTCGACGGCGTCGTCCTTCTCGATGCTCTCCGGAAACCGCCGCAACAGGGCGGTGACGTCCTCGAGCGCTGCGTCGCGTTCGGTCGCCGATCGACCCGCACGGGCGATCCGCGATCTGGTCAGGTAGGCCATCATCGGCTCAGGGTGTTCAACCGCCGCGCGCAAGACGGCGAGGCCCTCGTCGTCACCTGCCAGATCGCCAGGGTCGCGACCGGGAGGAAACGGCACGGCGGACAGACGCACCGTCACCCCGGCCGCCGCCTCGACCGAACGCCACGCGGCATCTTGCCCGGCCTGGTCGCCGTCGAAGCACAGCCGCACCTCGTCGGCCGTGCGGGCCAAGAGCCGCAGTTGCTCAGTCGTCAACGACGTCCCCATACACGCAACGGCGTTGTCCATCCCTGCCTTCGCCATGCCCAGCACATCGGTGTAGCCCTCGGCGACGGCCACCCAGCCTGCCCGGCTTGCAGCCGCACGTGCCTGATCCAGGTTGAACAAGAGGCGGCGCTTGCGAAAGGACGGCCCCTCGGCGCTGTTGACGTACTTTGCGCGCTCATTGGGATCGAGCGTCCGGCCGCCGAAGCCCTGCACCCGCCCCCGCGCGTCACAAATCGGGAACATGATCCGGGACGTAAAGAAGTCGCCGCCGCCGGTTTGGCGAGCGAGGCCCGCGTCGATCAGTTCCTGCCGCGTGAAACCCTGCTTCGCCGCCCGACTCGCGAGGATGCCACCGGCACCGGGTGCGTAGCCGACCTTGAACCTGCGGAGCAGTTCCTCCTCGAAACCGCGGTCCAGCAGGTACCGCCGCGCGGGCTCAGCCTCGTCGGCTTTCCACAGGTACGCCGCGTAGAAGTCCCCCGCCCGGCCAAGGAGTTGCAGCCGGCGTGCTCCGGCGACACGCTCGGCCTCTTCCTGCGGTGAGGTCTCCTGATAGCGCAACTCCACATGGAACCGGTCGGCGAGGGCCTCGATCGCCTCGCTGAAACTGCCGGCGCCCTCGCGTTCGCGCATCCAGGTGATGGCATCACCCTTCGCGCCGCAGCCAAAGCAGTAGTAGTTGCGGTGGTCGGGCATGATCGTGAACGACGGGGAGCGCTCCTCGTGGAACGGGCACCTCGCCCAGAAGCGGCCGCCACGGCGCACGAGTTCGACCCGGCCGCGGAGCAGCTCAACGAGGTCCGCAGCCTGGCGGACCTGCTCGACGCTGTCCGGATCGATCATCGGCACGGACGGCAGCGTACAGCCACCAATACCCCTGACGACGGAACCTGCAGGTGCCCGCCGGTGTAGAACGGTGTGGTGGAGGGTCGCCCACCAGACGCCGATCTCGTTCGCCGCGCGCAGCTCGGCGACGACGACGCGATCCGCCGCATCGTGATGACCTACCAAGACATCGCCTTCCGCACCGCCTACCTGATCACGCGATCCGAGGAGGACGCGCGCGATGCCACCCAGGACGGACTGATCAAGGCACTTGGCGCGCTGGGGCGGTTCAATCGCAACCTGCCGCTGCGACCGTGGCTGCTTCGGATCGTGGCGAACGAGGCGCGCAATCGGGCCCGGGCAGCACGACGACGCGGCGCGCTGGAGCTTCGTATCGCGGCCGAACCTTCGGGGAACGCGGCCCCGTCCCCCGAGGCCGAGCTGCTCGCGACGGACGGACGCGATGCGCTTCTGCGTGTGGTCAATCAACTCCCCGACGAGCAGCGGCTCGTCGTCGCGCTGCGCTACTTCGCAGGGTTGTCCGAAGAGGAGACGGCAGCCGCGCTCGGGGTGCGGCCCGGGACCGCAAAGTCACGTCACTCCCGCGCGCTCGCGCGCTTGCGCGAGTTGCTGGAGGATGCTCATGGCTGATCTGCAAACCCGCCTCGAAGGGCTCGGCGCAGGCTGGGACCCACCGCCGACCCCGGATCTTGTGACCGGAGTCCTGGCCGCGCGGGCGGCGAGCCCCGACGCAACCAGACGCACACGACCGCGGCGGCTCGTGCTCGCACTCGTCGCGAGCGTCGTCACAATCGCCGCGCTCGCCGCGATTGCGCCGGCACGCAACGCCGTGCTGCGGTTCTTCGACATCGGAGGCGTCCGCATCGTCACCACGACCGCCACGCTGCCGAGCCAGTCAACACCCCCACCGACCACGCCCGGGACGGCCGCGACGAACCCGCTGGGCCAATCGATCAGTCTCAACGCGGCCCGGGCCCGGGCGCCGTTTTCGTTGCGGCTTCCCACGCTGCCGGGCACGGCACCCGATCGGGTCTTCGTGCAGACGCCACCTCGGGACGGGGCGTTTGCGTTCGTCTGGCGTGACGCCGGCACCGTCGCCCGCCGTGAGCTCGTCATCACCCAGCTTCGTGGCACGCTCGTTGCCGAGAAGGCGCTCGATCCGACGGTGACACGTGTCCAGCGGGTCGATGTCGACTCGGTCTCGGGATACTGGCTCAGCGGAGGACCACACACGTTCGGGTATCTCGACAGCGCCGATGCATTTCGCGTCGCGACGACGCGAACCGTGGGTGATGTGCTGATCTGGGAGCGCTCCGGCATCACCTACCGCATCGAGGGTGCAGCTTCACGCGACACGGCACTGCGCATCGCGGCGTCACTTCGCTGAACGTGACGGCGCCGCAGGCAGCCGTGTCCGGAGCGGCTCGGTGCGCGCTGACGGGCAGAAGTCGGCCATGACGCACACACCGCAGCGTGGCCGGCGTGCAACGCACACCTTGCGTCCGTGATAGATCATCCGCATCGTCGTGTCGCTCCAGACACGTCGAGGCCAGATCGCCATCAGGTCACGCTCGACACGCTCCGGATCGGTCTCCTGCGTCAGCCCGAGCAGACGCGAGAGCCGCAACACGTGGGTGTCGACGACGACGCCCGGGACGCCGAAGCAATGCCCCAAGAGCACGTTGGCGGTCTTTCGTCCCACTCCCGGGAGTCTGACGAGGTCCCGCATCGTCTGCGGGATCTCGCCGCCGTGGCGCTCGGTGACCGCCTGCGCCATACCCCGCAGCGACTTGGCCTTTGCGCGAAAGAATCCGGTGGAGTGGATCAGCTCCTCCAGTTCCGTGAAGTTGGCATGCGCCATGGCTGCCGCATCCGGAAAGGCGGCGAACAGCGCGGGCGTGACCTGGTTGACCCGCGCATCGGTGCACTGGGCCGACAGGATCACCGCCGCAAGGAGTTGGAACGGACTCGCGTGGTCGAGCGGGATGACGATCTCGGGATACTCGGCTGCGAGCCGCTCGGCGACCAGCGGTCCGCGCCCGCGGGGCGATCTGGGTCGGCCCACCGGCTAGTGCCCTGTCACGGGAGTTCTTTGATGGTTTGGCGAGTGAAAAGCCCGCCGGACGAGGACGCAGCCTGTGGCCATATCGTTGGATATGGGTGCAGGCGAGGACAAAGCCCCCGGGGCGATTGCTCCTGCTCCCAGCGGATCGGATCCGGCGGAGCTTTGCAGCCGCCAAACTGCAAAGAGACTTCCGTGACAGGGCACTCTATTCCCCGCGGCGTGGAATCGGCAGCCGGAACGCCAGGACACACACGGCGATGACGGTGAGCAAGGCACCCGTGATGCTGAGCGGCAGGGTCAGGGAGGTGATGAAGAACGTCGTCTTGGTGGGGGCGGTGTTGTCGAAGTTCGCATGTGTCGCACACAACCCGGCACCGGCAATCGTGAGCAGCCCCACGATGAGGATCCCCACCGAGACCGCATCGCGATTCGGTGCGTCAGTCGGGTCGTCAACGGCGACCACGATCGACGGTTCGTCCGGCTCCTCGATGGTGTAGTTGTCGTCGTCGCTCATCGTTCCTCCCGGGTCGCGGCAGCCTCGCGACGTATTCTGGCAGCCGGTCGCCCACCGACGGACCACTACTATCCGGGGTCGTGGAACGATTCGACGTCATCGTGGTCGGCGCAGGTCCAGCCGGATCGACCGTAGCGCACCGCCTCGCCTCCGAGGGTGCACGCGTTGCGTTGCTCGACAAGGCGCGGTTCCCACGTGACAAGCCCTGCGGTGGTGGCATCACGGTCCGCGGTCTCCAGCACCTGCCCATCGACATCACCCCGGTCGTCGAGGATCGCGTGACACATCTCGAGTTGGGGTTTGGCTACCGCGAGCGGTTTGAGCGCTCCGCAGACGAGCCGCTCGTGTTGATGACCCAACGTCGACGACTGGACGCCCATCTGGCCGAGCAGGCAGCCGCACGCGGGGCGGACTTTCGCGATGGGGTGCGCGTTCGTTCGATCGAATTGGAGGCCGGTGGCGCCGTCGTCGCGACCGACACCGACCGCATCTTTGCGCGGGTGGTCATCGGGGCCGACGGGTGTAACGGCGTGAGCGCGAAGGCACTCGGCTTGGCCGATGGCGTGACCTACGGCGTGGCGTACGAGGGCAACGTGCCGTGGGGCGCGATCGACCACGACCGCTGGCGAGGTCGGATGTGGCTCGAATTCGACACCGTGCCGGGCGGGTACGTGTGGGTCTTCCCCAAAGGCGAGCACGCCAACCTGGGCGTCGGCGGCTGGGGTCGCGAAGCCCCGAACCTGCGCGACCATCTGACCCGATTGTGCACCGAGGCCGGGGTCGATCCCGGAGCGATCGAGAACGTCCGCGGGTACCGTTTGCCACTCCGGCGTCCGGGCGCGCGGGTCGCGCAGGGACCCGCAATCGTCATCGGTGACGCCGCCGGCCTGGTCGACCCGATGTCCGGTGACGGCATGTACGAGGCGTTCCTGTCGAGCCGGCTCGCGGCCGGAGCGGTCATGGACCTGCTCTCCGGCCGCATCACCAGCCTCGACGTGTTCCAGGCGACGCTCAACGGAGCGCTTTCACGCCACCGGGCGGTCTCGTGGGCGGGCAAGCTGCTGTTCGAACAAGCCCCCGGCCTGGCGCTGCGATTGGCCAAGTCCGAACGCCTGTGGCCCAAGGTCGTGCGGCGTGTCCGCGGCGAGTCAGGCGGCCATCACGGTCCGGGAGGGGCACGTCTCGAGGCGATCTCGCGCGCCATCTACCGCCCGGCGCGCGGATGACCGCCGACCGGCACGAACCACGCATCGCGAGGGTGAGACGTCACACTAGGACGCTGATGACGCCCTCGAACACCGAGACAACCGGTCGGCGACGGAAGCGTGATTCCTGGTAGGGCGGGAGGCGACGGGCAATCCAGCCCTCGAGGTCCACGCCCAGGTCGGGGGCTCCCTCTCCCGCAAGGACGTCACGAAGACGCTCGGCGATGTCCGTGACGCGGGCCTGCCCTGCTCCGCCGCCCCCTCCGGACTGGTCGATCGGCCAGCGGAAACCCATGAGCCGCAGCACGTGCACCATCAGGTGATCGTCCAGGTCGCTCCCACGCCGCTTGGCGTGTGCAACGGGGGGAATGCGTGAATACTCCCGGGGATCGATCCCCAGGTGGCGCGCGAGCAGACCGTCCAGTTCGCGTTCGAGCGCGGCGATCTGGGGTGCGATCTCGCATGGCTCCCAGGGACGACGGGTGTCGACGAATGCGTCGGCGGTCGGGTCGCGCGCGGTCAATCGCGCTTTGAGATCCACGAGTCGACGCACGACCTGCCGCAGCTCGGGTGGCGGAGCAGTACGGCCCAGTGGGATCTCGGCGGCGTAGCCCGGGTTGAAGTTGAGGCCGCTGGTCAGGGTTCGCAACCACGCGGTCCCGATGCGTGAATTGAAGATCGCGAGTACCTCCTCGATACGCTCGGACGCCTCGTCGTCGCGGGCAACCAGCGTGACGATGCCGGCGAGCGACGCGGCTCCGTCGCCGATCAGCCGCGCGGCGAGTCGCCCTCCGGCGACGCGTGCGTATTCGATGCAACCGGTCCGGTGGGGTTGCCCGGCGACGTGCGATGCGTGGATGCGGCGGCGAATCGGCCCGCTCCACGGCTCGTATCCCTGCCCGCCGGACAGCGGCCGCCAGTCATCGGCGTCACATGCAAGCTCCCACCAGTATCGCGTGTCGCGCGCATTGTCCCCGGTCCACACCCCGTCGAACGACGTGAACAGATCGCCGACGCGCGGCCCGCGACCGGCCATCGCGAGGATCCCTTGCGAAGCGCCGGGAAGAAACGGTCGCAGCGTCAGCCGCTCGATGAGGGCCCGGTCGGTCGCGACCGCTCCGGCCACGACCGCGCGACGCAACCCCTCCTCGCCGCTTCCGACCTCGGGACGCAGCACGTGCAGGCGCTCGGGGTGGTCACCCCGCTCGACGACACTCAACCCGACGAACAGCAGCGGCGCCTGGTCGAAGACGCGCTGTCCGAGCGCAGCCGTCACGCGTGGGCCGCCCTGGGCAAGGATGTGGTTGCGCAGCGGCAGCGACTCACGCCCCGTGAGCCAGGCGGCCGGCGTCACCGTGGCACACAAACCCCCCTCCCGCAGCAGCCCGAAGCACCGGCTTTGGAAGGCGACCGCCAGATCCGACCGCGCCATCGCATCCGCGGCGCGAACGGCCTCCTTGACGGTCGGGTCGAGCATCCGAAACCCCACGTACGGCGGGTTCGTGCACACGATGTCGAACCGCTCGACCGGCCAATTGGCACTCGCGAGACTGCCAATCGGCAGCTGCGGCACGTGCAGGTTGACCGCGGCATCGCTCCCGGCCCGTGCGCGCAACAGGTCGGTGGTGATCGCGACGGCCGCCGCGTCCAGGTCCGCGCCGTGCAGGTTGTGCTCGACGATCGTGCGCGCGACATCCTCA
>JANMKR010000072.1:0-4657 GCA_031372145.1 Actinomycetota bacterium
GCGGAACCGCCACACGCGCAACCGCGACGGTGTTCATCAACGTCAAAGCCGGAACACACAAAATCAACCTCCGCCAGGCCGCCATCACACGCGCCCTCAAACACGGCGGCGTGTTCCGCATCGAAATGACCCCAGGCACCAACAAAACCCACCTGGGCCGCTCCACCGTGCGACACATCAACGTCCACCGCACACGGTAAACCCAACCCACACACCAACCAACGACTGGCCCGCCCCCGGCGGGCCAGTCACATTTAACGGGTCCTTCGCAGACGCATTCGCAGGCCGATCAGCGGGTTGATCAGCTGTGGTGGCAACGTGTTTGGCCCCCGTGTCGCGGTTCGCTCGCGAGCCGTCGCGCCTGACCGAACGAATAGTCCTAAGACGGTCTTAGGACCAACCTCTTGGACGCTCGCGGCTAGGTCGTGGCCTGCGCAATCCCAGACCCACAACCAGACGATCAGCCAGTACCCCGGGTTGAGGGGCGCCCCTACTTTGGGATGACGTTTCTGTCATCTGGATCACTGCCGGCCTGAAATCGGCAGCCGACCACCTAAGGAAGGGCTGACATGAGGTGTTTGACGTGGGGCATGAGGCAGGTCCGGGTGGGACCTGACATCGGCCAATCAGCGATCCGGCGCGGCCGCAACCGCTCCGGGTCAATTCACATGGCGCTTGCGTCCCGAATGCACGCGACGACACCCACACCCGCATCCACCGAGGAGAACTAACGATGGGAAAGATTCCCCGAAAAAAGATCAGGTTGCGGCGCGGGCTCGCTGCGTTCGCCCTGCTCGCCGCCGCATCACCGGTCCTGTTCACCACAGGGTCCGCCGCGGCCCCGGTCGCACAGGGCTTCAACGTGACGGCCTCCGACATCTCGCACATCCTCCGGCAGATCAAGATCTCCGAGGATCACGTCAAGAACACGACACCCGACTTCCTCAACGGAGCCGACAACATCCTCGGCACCGCGGATGACCTCGGCGCCTGCGACGCGCTCGACGGCGCGAACCACCCGATCCCCGGCGCACATCAAATTCCGAGCCCGCTCGCATCGCTCGGGTTGCGCACCGTCGACGGATCGTGCAACAACCTGATCCACGGGCAGGAGAAGTTCGGCGCCGAGGGTGAGCTCTTCCCGCGGTTGACCACACCCGTCTTCAAACCCGCAGAGGGACGACCGGTCGACTTTTTCGGCGTCGGTGACCCCGGCACCGCGTCGTCCTCGTACGCGCAGACCAAGGGCAGTGTCTACGACACGCAGCCGCGGCTGATCAGCAACCTGATCGTCGACCAGACCTCGACAAACCCAGCGGCCGTTTGGGCCGCCGGACACCCGTTCCGGACGCAGGGCAACCCCGGTGTCGAGCCGTGTACCACGGACCCCGATCCCGGACCGCCGGCGACGCCCGGTGTGCCTGCGGGCTGCACGCCGTCCCATCAGACGCTCTTCATCCCGAACGTGACGACGGACGTCGGCCTCTCGCCGCCGTTCAACTCGTTGTTCACGATCTTCGGCCAGTTCTTCGACCACGGCGTCGACAAGACGCACAAGGGCGGCAGTGGCACCGTCTTCGTCCCGCTCAGGGCCGATGACCCGCTCATCGCCGGCAACGACCACATCTTCGGCAACGCCGACGATCTGCCCGCCAGCCTGCGGTTCATGCCGCTGAGCCGTGCGACCAACCAGCCCGGCCCGGACGGGATCCTGGGTGACCCCGACCCCGCTGCGCCCGACACGAGCGTCGATGACATCCACGACGCGAACAACACGGACACGCCGTTCGTCGACCAGAGCCAGACATACACCTCTCACCCGGCCCACCAGGTGTTCCTGCGCGAATACGCGCTCGAGTTGGGCAAGCCCGTGGCGACCGGCAAGCTGATCCACCAGGCCGACGGTGGCATGGGAACCTGGGCATTGCTCAAGGCGCAGGCAGCAAGCAAGCTCGGCTTGAAGCTCCGTGATCAGGACGTCCTCGACATCCCCCTCGTCGCGGCCGACCCCTACGGCAACTTCCTCCCCGGCCCGAGCGGACTCCCGCAGTACGTCCTGACGGATGGAACGTTCGTCGAGGGCAACCTCGTGACCCCGGTTGAACCGCCCGCGAACGTCAAGCACTTCGGTACTGCGTTCATGGACGACATCGCCCACAGTGCCGTCCCCACCCCGGGGCTGACGGAAGACGCTGACCTGACCGCGGGCAACAGCCTGGACACGCCCGTTCCGCCAGGTTCGTACGACAACGAACTGCTCGACCTGCACTTCATGGGTGGTGACGGTCGCGTCAACGAGAACATCGCGCTGACCGCCGTCCACCAGATCTTCCACTCCGAGCACGACCGCCTCGTCGATGACGTCGAGCTGACGCTCGCGCTTCCCGAGAACGCCGCGCTGCTCACGGACTTCAACGCCACCTCGGCGACGACGTTCACCAGAGGCGAGCGCATGTTCCAGGTCGCACGGTTCGTGACCGAGATGGAGTACCAGCACCTGGTGTTCGAGGAGTTCGCTCGCAAGGTGCAGCCGCTCATCAACCCGTTCGCCGGCTTCGCCTTCACCCAGACCAACATCAACCCCGCCGTCAAGGCCGAGTTCGCCCACGCGGTCTACCGCTTCGGCCACTCGATGTTGACGGAGACCATCGCGCGGACCAACGAGAACGGATCGCTCAACGACATCCCGTTGCTCGACGGGTTCTTGAACCCGGCGTCCTACAGCCAGTCCACCCCCAGCGGGCCGACCGGTGACCTCAACTCACAGCAGTCGGCAGGCGCCATCCTGATGGGCATGTCCGACCAGACCGGCAACGAGATCGACGAGTTCGTGACGGACACCCTGCGCAACAACCTGCTGGGTCTGCCGCTCGACCTCCCGACGATCAACATGACGCGCGCGCGCAGTGAGGGCATCCCGCCCTTGAACGAGCTTCGCCGTCAGCTCTACGCGACGACCAACGACTCGCAGCTCAAGCCGTACGTCGACTGGATCGACTTCGGTCTGCACTTGAAGCACCCCGAGTCGCTGATCAACTTCGTCGCGGCCTACGGTCTGCACCCCGACATCACCGGCGAGACGACGATCGCGGGCAAGCGCGAAGCCGCACGGATCATCGTCGACCCGCAGTCGACCGACACACCTCCGCTCGACGCCGCGGAGTTCATGAACAAGATCGGCGCTTGGGCAAGCCAGCCCACGGGCCTGGACAACGTCGACCTCTGGGTCGGCGGCCTTGCCGAGCGGACCAACCTGTTCGGTGGGCTCCTCGGCTCGACGTTCAACTTCGTGTTCGAGAGCCAGTTGACCGACCTGCAGAACTCCGACCGCCTGTACTACCTCGGCCGCACGCCGGGCATGAACCTGCGGTCGCAGCTCGAGGGCAACTCGTTCGCCGAGCTCATCATGCGCAACACGACCGCCCACAGCCTCAAGGCCGACGCGTTCGGGACCGCAGACTGCAAGTTCGAGCTCGGGAGCAACCCCGGTATCGCCAACCTCCCGTTGACGTTCAGCAACCTCGTCGAGGACGACCCGGCCTCGGACTGTGACGAGCACGCACTGCTCATCCGGATGGCCGACGGCACGATTCGCTACCGGACGAACAACTCCGTCGACCCGCCCGGCATCAACGGCCAGAGCGTCTACAACGGCACGTCCGCTGCGGACAAGATCTTCGGTGGCGTCGACAACGACACGTTCCTCGGCAACGAGGGTGACGACATCATCGAAGGCAGCGACGGCGCTGACGTCGCACTCGGTGGCGAGGGCGATGACCGCATCACCGACAACGCAGGCGACGATGTCCTGAAGGGCGGTCCCGGCAACGACGCGATCGAAGCCGGCCCCGGGCTGGACATCATCATGGGCGGCACCGGTAAGGACTTCATGAACGGTGGCGCAAACATCAACGAGATCTTCGCCGGAGCCGGTGACGACTTCCTGATCCTCGGACAGGGCGAAGACGCAGGACAGGGCGACAGCGGCAACGACTGGATGGAGGGCGGCGATCAGCCTGACCTGCTCCAGGGCGACAGCGGCGCGCTCTTCTTCAACGACCCCAACAAGCCCGGCCACGACATCTTCATCGGCCAGGCCGGCGACGACGACTACGACGCCGAAGGTGGCGACGACATCATGATCGCCGATGCCGGTATCGAAAAGAACGCCGGCGCAGCCGGGTACGACTTCTCGACCGGCGCACGGGACACACTGCCGCAGAACGCGGACCTGGAACTCAAGATCCTTCCGCCCGACATCGTGGCCGTGGACGTCCGCGACCGTTTCAACGAGGTCGAAGGCCTCTCCGGTGGCAAGTTCAACGACACCCTCCGTGGCGACACCATCGTGCCGCGGGACCTGGGTGGCGCCGGAGCGGTCGGCTGTGACGCGCTGGACCAGGCGAGCCTCGACCGCATCAGCGGTCTGGCCGCCATCATTCCCCCGCTGACGCCGCAAGGCGCCATCGTTGCCAACGCGCAGACGAATGACTGTCCGCTCGTCGGCAACATCTGGGGCGACGGCAACATCCTCATGGGTGGTGCCGGCAACGACATCATGGAGGGACGTGGCGCCAACGACATCCTGGACGGCGACAGGTACCTCGATGTCCGTCTCAGCGTTCGGACCGACCCCAACGACCCAGCCAGCGAGATC
>JANMKR010000073.1:0-4535 GCA_031372145.1 Actinomycetota bacterium
TCGACCTGCGCAGGGTCGCCGACGGCGACCGGGGCGGCATCTCGCGGTTTGCGGTCGGCGTGACCCAGGCGCTCGCGCGTCGCGATTGGCTCACGGTCCTGCCGTTCGCCCATTCCGACCTGCCCGTCGATCTTGGCCTCGAGGTCCACCATCTGGGCGGCGGTCGCGAAGCGACACGCGAACAGGTCGCATTGCCGGCGCTGCTGCGCCGACTCGATGCCGACGTGTTGCTGTCGCCCGCCAACCGCGGCCTGCCGCTGGTCGCGCCGTGTCCCATGGTGCTGGTGCTCTATGACGTCGCCGAATGGGATCGCACGCTGGTCACGGCGCCCGAAGGCGGCGCGGCCGCGCGCTTCGCGTATTCCAACGGCGTGTCCTTGTCGCGTGCCGCACGCATCGTGACGACATCCGACCATTCGGCGGGTGCGATCCGGCGCAGGCTCGGCATCAGCGAGGAGCGCATCCGGGTGGTGCCGGGAGGGCTGGACGAGCGGTTTCTCGACGACCCGGGCGTCGATGCGGTCGCAGCAGCCCGACAGTCGTATGGCGTCATCCCGGGGAGCGTCCTGCACGTGGGCAGCCTGCACGCCCGCAAGGACCTGCCCACGCTCGTTCGCGCCGTGTCGCAGCTTCCCGTCGCGTTGGCGCCCCGACTCGTGCTGGCCGGATCAGGTCCCGAAGAGGAGGGGTTGCGGTCGATGGCCCGCGTGATCGGCATGGCGGACCGCCTACACCTTGCGGGATTCGTCGACGACGCGGACCTGCCGGCGGTCTACCGGGCGGCCAGCTGCGTCGTGCTGGCAGGAACGGGCGAGGGGTTCGGCCTTCCGGTCCTCGAGGCGATGGCCGCCGGAACCCCGGTCGTCGCGGCACGGGCGGGAGCGCTGCCCGAAGTCGTCGGGCGTGCGGGCCGCCTGTTTACGGCAGGTGATGCTCCCGCGCTGGCATCGCATCTTCGCGACGTGCTGGGCTCAGACGCCGAGGCCGCCCGCATGGGCAGCGAGGGGCGCGAGCACGCCGCGTCCTACTCGTGGGACCGCGCCGCCCGGGGCATCGAGGGGGTCCTGCGCGAGGCCGTCGGCCTGACCCGCCGACAACGCGCCGGGGAGCAAGTCGGCTCGCTGCGGTCCCTCACCCGCTGGTTGCGCTAACGCCCCGCACTCCCGGGCTGACTACCACGCCCCGCGTTTGAACAGCACGTTCGGGATCGTCTTGAGCAGGATCTCGATGTCGAGCCAGACCGACCAGGACTCGATGTATGAGAAGTCCAGGCGCACGAGTTCGTCGAAGCCGACCTCGGAGCGGCCGCTGACCTGCCACAGGCCGGTCATTCCCGGCAGCACGAGGTACCGCTTCTTGTGGACCTCGTCGAGCAGTGCGTAGTCGCGTTCCGGAAGCGGCCGCGGGCCGACCAGTGACATCTCGCCGCGCAGGACGTTGAACAGCTGCGGGAACTCGTCGAGCGAGAACCGGCGCAGGAACCCGCCGACCCGCGTCACGCGCGGATCGTCCCGCATCTTGAACAGGGCGCCGTCGGCCTCGTTGCTCGACTCGAGTTCGGCCTGGAGGACGTGGGCGTCGACGCTCATCGTGCGCAGCTTGAGACAGTCGAACGGCGTCTCGTCCACGCCGACCCGTCGGCTGCGAAACACCACCGGCCCGTGGTCGTCGAATTTGATCGCAATCGCCACCGCCAACAGGATCGGCGAGACGACGATCAAGATCAGCGTCGCGACGACGATGTCGAACAGGCGCTTGCTCAGAAACGCGGCACCCGACAGGACCGGCGGTTTGAGGTCGAACAGCGGCAACCCGGGCGCCGGGACGGCGCGGAGCGTGTGCGACAAAAGCTCGGTGGCGGTTGGCGCCAGGCGCACGGCGATGTCCTGACCGCGACAGGCGTCGAGCAGCGCCAGCACCGGGGCATCAGCGCCCATTGCGCCGGCGATGATGACCTCGTCGACGTCACGCCGAGCGAGCGAGTGGCGCACGGCGGGGTTGAGACCGGTCGCCGTATCGCCCGCCTCGTCCAGGAGTTCCATCTGGTCGACGACCCGATACGGAACGCCGCGGGTACTGGCGGAGCGTTGCAGACTGGCCGCGATGTCGGCCGTCAGCGCAGGGGTGCCGACCAAGAGCGCCCGCCGCTCGACCTTGAGCAACTCGAACACCAGCGCCGTCAGGCTGGCGTGGCTGGCACGCAGGGCGACGGCGATTGCGCTGACGCAGAAGAACGACGCGTAGAAGACGTAGTAGGTGGTGAAGTCGTTACCGGCGGCGATCACGAACGCCGCGACCACCACGGTGGCAAGCGCGGTGCTGCCGATGACGCGCGCGGCCTGGCCCCGGCGTTCACGCGCGTGGTAGAGCTGGGCGCGGGCGAAAACGAGCACCAGCACGACCGAGGCGATTGGCAGCACACGCCGCTCCTCGAGCCAGATCGCGCCAAAGTCGACCGGGTCGTCGCGCAGAACGAGCTTGCCCGCGAACGCGGTCAGGATACCCAGGATGAGCGCTGCCAGGTCAATGACCACAAGCGTCACAACCGACAGCACTCGACGCACCCATGTACGCGCCACGGACCGACCCACCAAGGGTTTGAAGCGGGCATCCCGCCGAACGTGACCGCGGCCGGGGATGCTGCCCATCGCTACCTGCGTGTGGTGAGGGTGACTGTGGGACTGGTGCGGGTGGTGGCCACGCCACTGGGAGCGACCCCGTTCCAGCGGGCGCGCAAGGTGATCTTGGAGCTCTGTCGCAGCCTGACCCGGAAGCTGCCGTCAGCGCTTGTCGTGACCCGTGCGAGGCGGACCCATCGGCCACCGGCCTTGCGCTCGATGACGACCACGTGGGCGCCACGACCCACGCGCGACTGCCCCACGAGCGTGACCCTGGCGCCGCGCGCGAACCTGGTGGCGCCCGTCGTAGTGGCAAACGGAAGCCCGATCGCCTGGTATCCGGGCTTGGGTGTGCCGTTCTGTTTCAGCACGCCGGACGCCCATTGCGGGTGGTCCTGCAACAGGTAGTACACCGTCAAGGTGACCCGCCGGTTGGCCTTGGTACGCCGATAGGCGTCTGAGATGTAGTCCGCCTGATTGGCCTGGCTGAAGAAGATCGGATACTCGTCGACCAGCTGCGTCGCGAATCCGTATTCGGTCAGCCATAACAGCTTGCCTTTGAGGTAGGTCTTGTCGATGGCTTTTGTCAGTACGTCCAAGTTGTAGAGGTCGACGTACGACCGGCCGGCGACGGACTCATTGCTCGGAGCGCGCAACGGGTACGGATGGTGGCTCACCACGTCCATCGGCGGTTGTAGGCCGGGGGCGTTCAAAGCCTTGATGAAGGTGTGCGGCATGACGCGTTTTGGTGGTCCGTCTGGAGACGGGCAGTTGGGGCAGGAGTCACCTGCGGGCGCGGTGACAGCACCGGCGATCACGGCCGAGGCGTCAACGCCCTTGACCCCAGCCGAGAATGCCTTGAGCAAGGCTGAGTAGGTCGCGGGCGACGCAGCCACCCACCGACCCCCGACACGGTCGTACTGCGGTTGCAGGAAGAGCGCGATATTCGGCTCGTTCCACCCCTCCCACTTGCGCACGCCGCGTGGCGCGTAGCGCCTGGCGGCGGCCTGGCCGAACGCGCCGAAGTCGGCCGGGTAGAGGGGCCGGATCGACGAATCCGGAAAACGCCCCTGGTAGTCGGGCAGTGCCTTGACCGAGGGATCGGCGGCCCACGCCGGCGTGCCGTACACCGCGAACAGGACTTCGACCTTGGAGGTGGCGGCCGCCGATACGATCGCGTCGTACTGGTGCCAGTCGTAGGCCGGATCCGCGGGATTGGTGGGGTCGGTGGGACGCGCACTCGCCACGCTGTCCCACCGCAGATCGACCCTGATCAGCGCGGCACCTGCGTCGGCCAGCAGACGGACCCGTTCGGCCGGATCTGCCGCATACGGAATCCGGTCGTCCTGCATGCCGGCGATCGGCGACCGTCCGCCGGACATGATCGTGAGCGTGGGAACGCCAGCCGACGCTGCGCCCGACATGGCAAACAGCGCGCACAAGAAGAGGCTTCCGATCCGCGCCAGACGGCGCAGCGGTGTGGGCACGCGGCTCATGTCGGTGCCGACCCTACCAGTGCCCTGGTCAATCTGGTTGCGCGCAGGGCACCCACACCGTCAGGCCGCCGCGCGAGCCCGGACACGACGCGCCGCGCCGTCGACGATCGCCTGCGACACGTCGCTCAGGGGCAACCCATCGCCTGCCGCCTGCGCCAGCGCATCCGCCCGCGTCCGTGCCAGCCCGAGCCCCAGACGAAGCGCCGCATCGACCCCCGCAAGCCACTCACCGGCCCGGTCGACGTGGACCAGCACCGCGCCCTCCCCCCGCTCCAGATGCACCTGCACGTCTGCCACCAGCGCCTGGATCTCGCGCGCCGCCTGGTCCGGGCTCACCAACGGATGCCAGCAGATGCGAAACCCGGCCAGCGCCGCCTCGAGCAAGCCGTGGCGGCTGCGCATGCCGGAGATGATCGTGGTG
>JANMKR010000098.1:0-30462 GCA_031372145.1 Actinomycetota bacterium
CCATGCGGCCTTGTAGGCAAGGCTCTTGGCCGCCTCGATGCGCGTTGCCATGTCGGCGAGCTTGAAGCGAATGACCTGGTGTTTGGAGAGCGGTCGACCAAAGGTCTCGCGCTCCGTGGCGTACTTGAGCGCCGCTTCGTATGCGGCTTCGGCGATCGCCGCGGATTTGACACCGTGACTGACCCGGCCGGTAATGAGCGCCGACATGAGCGCGGCGAAAGAACCTTCCTTGCCACCGAGGAGCGCGTCATCGGGCACTTCGCAATCCTCGAAGACCAGTTCAGCGGTGTCTGAGGAGCGGTGGCCCATTTTCTCGAGCTTGCGCGTGACCTCAAACCCAGGCGTGTCGCGATCGACGATGAAGACGCTGATGCCCTCCCCGCGTTTGGTCTTATCCGTGTATGCGGCCACCAGGCAGTAGTCACAGATCGTGCCGTTGGTGATGAAGTTCTTGCGACCGTTGATCTTGTACCCGTTCGCGGTCTTCTCCGCGCGGCTCAGAAGACCGGCGGCGTCGGAGCCCGTACCCGGCTCGGTGATCGCATATGCGCCGATGATTTCGCCGGCGATGGATCGGGGCAGGTACCGTTCCTTCTGCTCCTCTGTCCCGAACTTGTAGATCGGGAACGCCGACAGGTCCGCGTGGGCGTTGACCGAAGCGGTGATGCCCGCCGAGACCTTCGCCATCTCCTCGACAAAGATGCATTCGGTGATCTTGTCGGCGCCGATCCCGCCGTACTCTTCGGGGAACACGATGCCGAGCAATCCCAACTCACCGAGTTTGGGCATGATCTCGACGGGAAACTTTTCGTGACGTTCAGCTTCTTCGACGAGCGGCAGCACCTCGGCTTGAGCGAACTCCCGCACCATCTGGCGAAGATCGTTTTGTTCCTCCGTGAAGGCATAACTGAGCAACGCGGCACCCCCCTGGGCGGTCGATTTGAACGGTTTTCGGGAGTCTAACGAGGTGTCCGAAGTGGATAAGCTCCAACCCATGGCCGATCCTCTTCGTCTCGACGGGCGTGTTGTCATCGTCACCGGGGCATCACGCGGCATCGGCGCGGCCGTGGCGCGGCTTGCGGCGGGCCTCGGCGCACACATCGTGGGCGTCGCCCGCTCGGATGATGCGGTTCGACGTGTCCTTGCCGACCTCCCGACCGAGTCACGTGCGGTCGTCGGTGATGTGGCGGACCCGGCGGTCGCCGAGCAGGCCGTGCATGGCGCGAATGAGCTCGGACGCCTTTGGGCGCTTGTCAACAACGCCGGTATCGGTGCCCCTGGATATCACCCTGTGACCGAGACGTCGCTGTCGGAGTGGGACCAGGTCATGCGTGTCAACCTCATGGGCGCAGCGTCGTTCGCGCGGGCTGTCGGGGCGGCGCTGATGGCCGCCGGGGGCGGCGGACGGATCGTCAACGTCAGCTCGATCGCCGCGCTGACGGGGCTTCCCAACATCGGCCCCTACAACGCGACGAAGGCGGCGATGGATGCGTTGACGCGGACGATGGCAGTGGAGCTGGGATCGTCGGCGGTCTGTTGCAACAGCGTCGCACCGGGCACGATCGCAACGGAGATGGTCGATGAACTGTTGAGCGCCAACCCGGCACTCAAAGAGCGGTTCATCTCCAAAACCCCTCTGGGACGTGTGGGCGTCACCGATGAGGCAGCGTGGCCCATCGTGTTTCTGCTGACGGATGCCGCCGCGTTTCTGACCGGTCAGACGATCGTCGTCGACGGCGGACGCCTGGCCGCCGGATAGGCGAACACATGCGCATCGTCATCGCGGGCGCGGGCACCGCCGGGTGTGTGCTCGCAGCGCGTCTGACCGAGGATCCGTCTGTCGAAGTCGTGCTGCTCGAGGCCGGTCCCCACTACCGCCCAGGCTCCTGGCCTGCGGAGCTCGCGCATTCACACCGGGTGATTCGCGAGACCCACGACTGGGGCTTTCAAGCGCAGGCGGGTGCATCACCGCGGCTCGTGCACGTACCACGCGGCCGCGTCGTCGGCGGGTCATCCATCACCAACGGAGCAATCGCGCTGCGCGGGCGTCCAGAGCATTACGACGAGTGGAACGCATTCGTCGACGGGTTCGGTTGGGACACGTGGTTGCCGTGGTTTCGCGCGATCGAGCGCGACCTGCAGTTTCCTGACGTCGCGTGGCATGGCGATCATGGCCCGATACCGATCAACCGGTATCCGCGCAACGAGTGGTTTTCGCTGATGGACAGGTTCGCCGACGCGGCTCAGGCGCGGGGACACGCATGGGTGGACGATCACAACGATCCAGCCGCGCTCGGCGTCGGTCCCACCCCGTTCAACATGATCGGCGGCATCCGCCAGACTCCCGCAGACCACTATCTGGATCCTGCACTCGCACGGCCGAACCTGACGCTGGTGTCGGGCGTGTTGGTCGACCGCGTCGTGCTGGATGGTTCACGGGCCGCAGCGATCGAGGTGATTGACCCAGCCGGGGTCGTGCAACGCCATGCCGGCGACGAGTTGATCGTCGCACTCGGGACCTACGTCAGCCCGGCGTGTCTTTTACGTTCGGGCATCGGCCCGGCAGACGAGCTCGCCCGTCACGGCATCGCCGTTTCTCACGAGCTCGCTGCGGTGGGGCAGGGGATGCAAGACCACCCGAAGATCAGCTACCGGTTTTGGATCGACATCGACGCGCCGCCCTGGCCGAACCCATGGATCCAGGCACTCTTGACCGCAAACACCGACGTCGATGGCGAGTCGCGCGTATTTCAAGTCATGCCGTACACGGGCACCGTCGAAGGTGGTCATCGATTCACAGACCTCAACGTCCAGGTCGCAGATGCCCGCAGTCGACGCGGTACCGTCACAATCCAGGGCACCGATCCGCGACTACAGCCGGTACTGCGTATGGGATGGCTGCAGGACGATGGCGACCGCCGCGTCGCCGTTGCCGCCGGCCGCGAGCTGATGGCCCTGGCCCGGACAGCGCCGCTCGCCGATGTCATGCACCCTTGGCCCAACCAAGACGATCCGGATCAGCCGCTTCGCACCGTCGAAACGTTCCACCACCCGGTCGGAACCTGTCGGATGGGCCGCGACGGCGACCCTTCCGCGGTCGTCGATGCCACCGGACGCGTCTTCGGCCTGCAGGGTCTGTCGGTGATCGATGCGTCAATCATCCCGCGCATCCCGTCGGCCAACACCCATCTGTGTGTGATCGCGCTGGCCGAACGGTTGGCGGCCGCATGGAACGAGCGCCGGACGTCACGAACGTCGTGACGCCCGACGCAGGTTGGCGCCTGGCGGTCCTACCGGGCGGCGACAGCGATGGCCGATTCGATCTGGGGGGTGATCGCCTCGCCATGGGTGTTTGCGGCGGCGCGCTTGAGGACGGCCGCAACCGTCGCCTCATCGAATGTGTTCGTACACGTCGAACACGCGTACACGAGTGATTCCATGGCCTCGTCACGGATGCGCATGATCCGTGCAGCCGCCTCGAGTTCGGGGGTGATGGCCTTACCGTGGGTGTTCGCGGCCGCACGCTTCAAGACCGCTGCAACCGTCGACTCGTCGAAGTCACCGGTACATGTGGAGCAGTGGTACTGGAGCATGGCGTTGGCCATGTCGTAGAGCTTGGCGGCACCCAGGGCCTTCGTCAGCTCTGGGGTCAGGGTGGTTCCGGGAGCCGCGTCCAACATTTCAGCGATGGTGCTCATTCGATGGTTCCTCCTCCAAGAGTTGTCGCGTGGACCGCTGACAGTTGATTGTCACGTGTCCGCCATCTCCGAAGGTGTTACACCCGGATTTGCCCAGCCAGTCATATCGATCAGGCGAATCAACCCTTTTGACGTGACGTCTGCGCGGCCTCACGCGGACATAATTGGGGTTTGCGTGCGCTCGCGGGCCGGTGAGCGCCTGCTCTGACGGTGTAGTACCCTTGGCGACGGCGTTGACGCGCCGCACAAATGACACACCGCTGGGGGTGCCGTTCTTCGGCTGAGAGCCCCGCCCGTCACCGGGGCGACCCCAGAACCTGATCTCGGTAATGCGAGCGGAGGGAAGCGGACAATGATTGCGGAGATTCAGGTGTTGCCGACTCCCGTGGGGACGGCGGAAAGCCGGTGGGCACATGTCGATGCGGCGATCGCCGTCATCGCTCGCAGCAACCTCACCTACGAGGTCGGACCGCTCGGTACCAGTGTCGAGGGAGATCCGGATGCCGTCTGGACGGCGCTCCGCCGCGCCCACGAGGCGACCTTGGCGCACGGCGCAACAGGCGTTGTCACCGTCATCAAGGTGCTCGAGACCGTGGACGACACCCCCACCATTCGCGAGCTGACCGACCCGCATCGCGCCCGCCGAGTCTGATCGATCACATGGACGTGCTGCACACCGTCATCCGCCGCGGTGGCCCGCCGATCACGCTCCTCGCGGTCCTCCTCGGCGTCTGGGAGGCATGGATACGACTGGCCGATGTGGATCCGTCGGTTCTCGCACCTCCGAGTCGGGTGGCCCGAGCCCTTGTCGACACCTCCGGCACGCTCACCGACCACGCAGCGACAACGCTTGCAGAGACCGCGATCGGACTTGTCATCGGCGCACTCGTCGGTGTCGCCATCGCCGCATTGGTCAACGTCTCATCGCACATCCGGCGCGCAGTCGAGCCACTGCTCGTCGTACTGCAAACCGTCCCGGCCATTGTATTGGCACCGGTTCTGGTTCTGGCGCTCGGCTTCGGGTGGGCGCCGCGCATCGTTGTGGTCGTGTTGATCGTGTTCTTCCCCGTTGCGATCGCCGCAGCCGGTGCATTCGCCGCGGTCGACCCGGACCGCCTCGACCTGGTGCGATCGCTCGGAGGCTCGCGTTGGGATGTGCTTCGCCACGTGACCCTGCCCGGAGCGCTGCCAGGGATATTCGACGGCGTCCGCATCAGTGCCGCCTATTCAGTCGCAGGCGCTGCGATCGCAGAACAGATCGGCGGGGCACGTTCAGGACTGGGCCTCTACATCGTCCGCTCACAACGGAGCTTTCGAGCCGATCAGGTCCTCGCCGGGGTCGTCGTCATCGCGGTCTTGTCGCTCGGCATCTACACCCTGGTCACCATCCTCGCCCGGCGGGCCACGCCGTGGCTTTCGCATACCACGAAGGAACCCGCATGACCCGTCGCTGCAGGACCATTGCGATCGCCCTCGTCCTCATTGGGGTATCGGCGCTCGTCGCCGGCTGCGGTGGAACGCAACGAAGCGCAGCAGATCAGAAGGTGACCGTCGTCCTCGACTACACCCCCAACACCAATCACGCCGGCGTCTACGTCGCCGAACACGATGGGGTCTATGCAAAGGCAGGCATGGACGTCGACATCGTCGAGCCCGATCCATCTGGCGCGGTCGCGCAGGTCGTCGCAGGCAACGCGCAATTTGCATTCTCATATGCCGAGGAGGTGCTGCCACGCCGTGCACAGGGAACACCAATCGTTTCCATCGCCACGGCGCTTCGCACCAACACCTCCTCACTGGTGTCGCCGATCGACCGTGGGATCACCCGTCCACGTGACCTTGCGGGGAAGACCTACGGGACGTTCGGCGGACCAATCGAAGAACCGCTCATCAAGGCACTTGTCGCCTGTGACGGCGGTGATCCCGACCGCGTGAAGTTCACCGAGGCCGGAACCGCCGACTACAGCGTCGGATTTCGCAAGAACGCCTATGACGCAGTGTGGGTCTTCGACGGGTGGGACGTCATCCGCATGCGCGACATCGACAAGACCCCGGTCACCACCATTGCGTTTCGCGATCATCTCGATTGCATCCCAGACTGGTACACCCCAGTGATCGTGACAAGCGAGAAGATCCTGCGCGACAAACCGGATCTCGTGCGCGCGTTTCTCGCGGCAACCGCCGAGGGATATCGAACCGCAATCCGTACACCGCAGACGGCAGCTGATGCGCTCATGAGTGGCGCTCCAGAGTCCGACCGAACCCTCGTCGAGGCATCCGCGCGCTTTCTTGCCCCGTTCTATGCAAGCTCCCCCGCGACATGGGGTCGACAGGACGCGGCTGTGTGGGAGCGCTTCGATGCCTTTCTTCGCCGAGCAAAGATCGTGACCACCAACTCCCCCGTCAGCGCGGCCTTTACCAACGACTACTTGCCGGCTCCGTGACGGGCCGGGTCGCGGTCACGGGGCTCTCACACGCCTTCGGCCCGCGACCCATCCTCGACGGGCTCGACTTCAACGTCGCCCCCGGTGGCCTGACCGCGCTGATCGGCCCGACGGGCTGCGGCAAGTCGACGATCCTGCGGGTATTGGCGGGTCTGATCATTCCCTCTGCGGGATCGGCGAGCGTCGATGAGCGACAGACGCTCGGCCGTCCCGGCCTGTGCGCCTACATGCCCCAGGGCGACACGCTGCTGCCGTGGCGACGTGCACGCGACAACGCGATACTGGGGGCACGGATCGCCGGACACGATCTGGCCGGCGCCCGCGCACGGGCAACTGCACTTTTCGCGCGGTTCGGACTTGCCGGGTTCGAGGAATCGTGGCCGCGAGAACTCTCGGGCGGTATGCGCCAGCGTGTGGCACTCCTTCGCACGGTCATGACCGACCATCCGGTGCTGCTGCTCGACGAGCCGTTTGCGGCACTCGATGCGATCACGCGCACCGATCTGCAGGAATGGCTCTCACAACTCTTGCAGGCCGAACGCCGGACAACCCTGCTGGTGACGCACGACGTTGACGAGGCAATGCGACTCGCAGACCAGATCATCGTGCTCTCCGCACGTCCCGGACGCATCGTCGATCAAATGACGATCTCAGCCGCGCGCCCACGCACGTTGTTGCAGATCACCGACGAGGATTTCGCAATCGTGAAACGCCGCGTGCTCGAAGCACTCACCCACCGATGAGACGATAGTCTTTGTCGAAGTGTCGTCCATTGCCTATTCGTGGGAGTTCACGCTCCTTCGCAGGTTGCCGGGCGCGGGCAAAGCCCGTGTCGCCGGGCGATTCGTGATTCAAGCGGCAAGCGCCGCTGACGCGCGCCGCGAGGCATTGGCAGAACTGGCCAAGCGCCGTGAAGGCGAATCACGGTGGTCGCTCGGAGTCCTCAAACCTCTGACACCGCAGGCGCCCGGCACGAGCCTCTTCGAAGTGACGTTTGCCGTCTGGGAGGCCGCCGCCGACCGCTTCCTGCGGCGAGATGTCCACATGCTCGAGGTGTGGGCCGAGGATGCTGGCGCCGCGCGACGCATCGCACAACAGGACATCCAGATCGCCGGTGAATACGACCCGGCGTGGCGCATCCGTCAAGTCGTGCGGGGCGCAAAGCGTAAGCGGAAGCGCACCTGAGCGACTCGCTCCGCTGCCCCTTGATCATCGGCGGGGCGTACGAGGACACCCCAACGCACATGACGGTGGATGCGCCACGCGACGGACGGCATCTTGGCGACGTTGCGGCCGCAGATGCAGCTGCGGTCGACCGGGCCGTGCATGCCGCCCACAATGCCCTCGCGGACTGGCGGGCGACCGCCCCGACGGCGCGCGCCGACGCGCTCAGCCGGTATGGCCGTCTGCTCGACGAACACGCCCCACTGATCGCACACCTCGTCGCAGATGAGGTCGGAAAGCCCCTGTCCGAGGCACAGGCCGAGGTGACCCGCGCCTTCGAAGTCGTCCATCACTTCGCCGCCGAGGCGGCCCGTCTGGTCTCCACGCACCTGCCCGCCGAATCACTCACGACGGGAAGCATCGTGCGTCCCCAGCCGGTCGGGGTCGTTGCCGCGATCACCCCTTGGAACTTTCCTGTCGCGCTCGTGTTGTGGAAACTCGCGCCGGCACTCGCCGCCGGATGCACCGTCGTCCTCAAACCCGCCCAGGAGGCACCGCTCGCCGCGTGGACGCTCGTCGACCTGGCCCAACAGGCGGGCCTGCCGCCGGGCGTCGTCAACGTCATCACCGGCGACGGGCCACTGATCGGCGAGGCACTCGCCACACATCCGCTCGTCGCGAAGATCGCGTTCACCGGATCTCGCCGGGTGGCCGAACAGATCGCTGCCTGGGCTTCACCGCGGCTCAAACAGCTCAGCCTTGAGCTCGGCGGCCACGGAGCACTGATCGTCTTGCCCGACGCAGATCTGGATACCGCCGTCGACGTCGCCATCGTTCAGGGATACGCCAACACGGGTCAAGCGTGTTATTCGGTCAACCGCGTGCTGGTCCCGCCGTCGCTGCTCGCAGGGTTCCTGGAGCGGTTTCGAACCCGCCTCGCCGACCTGCCACCAGGTGTCATGGTGACCGACCGCGGTCGAGAGCGCCACATCAACCTGCTCGCTGACGCCCGCGCGGCCGGAGCCAGGGTCGAGGGTGGCGCGGTTGATGGGCAATGGGTCTCACCGGCACTCGTCACCGGTGCCGGGCCAGGTGTGCGACTGATCGACGAGGAACCGTTCACACCGATCGTTGCGGTAATGGAGGCCTTCGACACCGCGGCTGCGATCAACGAGACCAACCGCCCGGACTACGGCCTGGTCAACTATGTATGTGGTGAGGACCTTCGTATCTGTCTCGAAACCGCCGCACAGCTCTCATGTGGGACGGTGGCGATCAATGGGTGGCGTGTCGTCGTGCCACACGCCCCATACGGCGGTTGGCGCGGATCGGGCCTGGGTACCGAACTCGGCCGCGCTGGTCTTGAAGCTTTCTGCCGCTGGCAACACCTACGCGTGTTGCGCTAAGAACCCGCCGCACGATGGACGCGACGGGCGTACACGAGCTGCTCCAACTTGGGGCGGGCACCGAACATGCCGCTCTCCCCCACCCCACCGACGACAAAGTGAGGATCCTGGTAGAGCGGGTCCGTATTGATGACGACGCGTGCGGCGCGAAGTCGCGACACAAGGTGGTCAGCAGGTCCGAAGATGCTGACGCCGAGGCCGTGTCGATCCGCGTTGGCCAACGCCACTGCATCATCAGAATCAGCCGCCAACATCAGTCCCCGCACCGG
Organism: Actinomycetota bacterium; assembly: GCA_031372145.1. Classification (GTDB taxonomy): domain Bacteria; phylum Actinomycetota; class Thermoleophilia; order Miltoncostaeales; family Miltoncostaeaceae; genus CALMEC01. The sequence goes on from JANMKR010000098.1 coordinate 8,982, forward strand.
CGCGAAGTTCTCCTCACTCCACAGGATGGTCGCGGCGGCGGCGCGGGGCAATACGACGATGGTCGGTGTGAAGAACGGCCCGTCCTCGCCGCGGCCGACCAGGATCTCGCCACCCAGGGCCAGCGACTCGGCCAAAGCCGTGCGCGCGCGACCACGGCCGGGCCCATCGCCGATCGGCGCGACGTCGGTCTCCTCACGAGCCGGATCACCCACACGCAGCCGCTCGACGGCCGCGACGAGCAGCGGCCGAAATTCCGGCCAGATCCGCGATTCGACGATGATGCGCTTGACTGCCATGCACAACTGCCCGGCGTTGGTGAACGCCCCCACCGCGATCGCCGCCGCCGCCTGTTCCAGATCAGCGCCGGCCAAGACGATCGCCGGATCGTTGCCCGATGCCTCTGGGATGTACGGACGAAGTGGTACTCCCGCGGCATAGGCCGCGCTCAAACGACCCAACTGGCGTTTGCAGGTCGTCGTCGACCCGTGTGTGACGACCACCCCGACTTGGGGGTGCGCGATGAGCTCCTCCGTCTGTTCGGGCGGCAGTTGCTCAACGATCTGGACTGCGTCATCCGGCCAGTGGGTTGCGATCGCGCGCAACACGCGACTCGTGGTCTCGTGGACGCGCCGCGACGGGCGGCACACGACCGCGTTGCCCCCGACCAATGCAGAGGCCGCAACGACCGTCGGCACCCAAACCGGCGAGTTGGCCGCGTGCCAACCGAACACAACCCCGTAGGGATGCCACTCCAAAGTGGTCTCACCACTGACCGACGGCACAATCCGCGGCCGGATGGCCTCGGCAAAGTCCGGCAATGCATCCAGCAGCGCCAACGCCGATGCCAACTCGCGCCGTGCAAACCGGATCGTCTGACCGCTTTCGCGAAGCGCTGCCTCGACGATAACCGCACCCTCATCTTCAAGGCTCTGGCGCGAACGCGCAATGCGCACAAGCCGCTCATCGAGCGACAGCGCCGCGACCGCGGGTTGAGCGGCAGCGGCGACTTCAACAACATCCTCACTGCCGGAAGTACTCACGGCGGGCGAGTCTACTAGCAACCGCCCCAACGGGCTTCTGGTGCGCGCCGATCACGCGTCGATTGCCCGTGTGTTTGGTGCGCTCATCCCGTTGCAGCCGATCGCCTGGACCGACGACGGACTTGTCTGTGCACCTCGTGTCGCACGCGATGACGTCACACACGCCCTCGCCACCTGTCCGCTGTCCACCGAACCCACCCGCATGAGCCTTGCCTGGCCCGACAGTCCTGCCGCGTTGGTCTCCGGTTGGTACCGACGAACCGACCGACACGCACCTGCGCCACACGGAGGACGCGAGTTGGTGCAGGTCGCAGGCGACGGTTTCGGCCCAGCCGACCACCCGACGACGGCGATGTGCCTCGCGGCCCTCGACGGTCTCCCGCCGGGGCCCGCGGTCGATGCCGGCTGCGGTTCCGGGCTCCTCGCGCAGGCCTGGGCACAGCGCTGGGGAGTCTCCGTCCTTGCGGTCGATCTCGATCCGGCGGCAATCGCGCAAACGCGTGCGTCGACCCACGCGGCCGGGTGCGGGCATCTGGTCGAGACCCGCCGCCAACCCGTTGAGGCCTTCGCCGCCGATGATCTCGCCGGACGGATCGTGTTTGCAAACGTGTCGCTGTCCACACACCAGAAGCTCGTCACACGATTCGGCGAACCACCCGCCGGAGCCGTCCTGTCAGGTCTGCGCCCCGCGGAGGCACCCGCCATCGTCGCCACCTATCGTCGCATGGGCCTTCGCCACATACGGGCTGCGCGACACGGACGCTTCGAATGTCACGTCCTCGTCGGAACCCGATGAACCGCATCTGGCGCACGTGGCTTGCGCTGATCCTGTTTGCGATCGGCACCAGCTTGATCACCCCACTCATCCCGCTCTACAAGGCCGAGTTGGGATTCGGCGACACCGTCGTCACGCTCTTCTTGGTCTGTTACGTCGTGGCGCTCGTGCCATCCATGCTGACGTTGGGACAGCTGTCAGATCGCATCGGACGCAAAGGCGTGCTGATCGGTGCGCTCGTGATTTTGGGCATCGCACAGGTCTCCCTTGCCACCGAACCCCCGCTGTCGGGACTCCTGATCGCTCGTGGACTGCAAGGTCTGGCAACGGGCGCATTCTTCGGCACCTGCACCGCATTTCTTGTCGATGCAGCTCCCGTGAGCGAACGCGCCTGGGTCTCAGCCCTTGCGTCGATCTCGGTCCGTGGTGGCCTCGGACTCGGGCCGGGTCTCGGCGGGGTGTTCGCCGAGTACCTGCCCAATCCCCTTCGCACACCATTTCTCGTGCATCTGGTCGCGATCGGCGTTGCGATCACACTCATCGCAACGCTTCCCGAGACCGTCAATGTCCGCACGCGCCGGCCGCTGACGCTCAAACTCGGCGTGCCAGCTGAGGATCGCGCGGTCTTCTGGCGCGTCTTGGTTCCCTCGGGGATGCTGTTCAGTCTCTTCGACGGTGTGTGTCTTTCCCTCATCCCGGTCTTCGAGATCAGGGAACTGCACGTCACCAACTACGTCTTGATCGGTGCCTCGGGATTTCTCGTGTTGGTCTCGGGTGCGGTGAGTCAGCTGGTCTTTCGGCGACTCGCGCCCACGCCCGCAATCGTCTGGGGGCTTGCGATCGCCTCGTGTGCATTCGTCGGAGTCGTCGTCGGCGCACCGTTGCGATCACCGACGCTTGTGCTGAGCTCGGTCGCGGTCACCGGCGCGGCCTGCGGGTTGGTTTTCAAAGGCGGCGTCGATTTGTGTACACGCATCGCGCCACCGGCAGATCGCGGCAAGCTCATCTCGTCGTACTACGTGGCCTGCTATCTGGGAGGCTTTTCGGTCCCCTTGCTCGTCGTCGGCGTCCTTGCCGACGTCATCGGTCTGACCGCTGCGCTTGGCGTGCTGACAGGGACCGCGGCCCTGGCCTCGGCATGGACGGCGCTCATCGGCATCCGTGCGATCGCGTTCCTGCGTCCGCATGACCACGCCACGGACTAAACTCCCGACTGTGGCGACGACGGACCCGGCCCCGGCTCACCAGCGCGTCGCGACCGCACTTCTGGGCGCACAGTACATCGTCGTGTTGACCGGCCTTCACCTTGGTGGTCCCGAAGAAGCAGATCTGACCCACGCCCGCGGCGAGTGGGCCCGCCGAGCCAGCCTCGAGATCTTGCTCACGGACCCAGCGTCCTTTTGGCGCTTCGCCCACCCGGCCGCGCTCGAGATCGCCGAGCGAGTACCCGAACCAGGCCACCTGGCACTCGCACGCCTTCAAGACGCGGGGTTTATCTCGGCGCTCATCACACAGGCCGTCGACCACATCCACGCGATCGCCGGGAGCACTGATGTGGTGGAGGTCCACGGCAACATCCTGACCGGCCGCTGCGGCCGTTGCGGCGAGCGGTACGGACTCGGCGAGGTCGGCACCCTCATCGACGCGGCAACAGACGGTGTCCCCCGATGCACGACACCCGACTGTGCGTTTCCCCTCCGTCCCGCCGGAACCCTCTGGGGTGAGCCGCTTATCGAGGACGCCGTACGCACGGCGTGGGAACATGCCACCAACGCCGACTGTTTTCTGGTCATCGATTGCGATCTGCGGACCGTCCCGATGAGTCTGTTGCCGTCTGTCCCGCTCACACGCGGCGTGCCGCTCGTGATGATCGGCGAGACCCCGACACAATATGACCGCTACGCCACCGTGTTGATCCGTGAGTCAAGCGAACCCGTCCTGGTCGCGCTGGCGGACCTCATCGCACCGCAGTGACACCAGTCGATCTTCGCCTCGATGGTCAGGCGGCGATCATCACCGGCGCGTCGTCGGGCCTCGGAGTCATCATCGCCCGGGCGCTCTCAGCACAGGGATGCGCAGTCGTGCTCACAGCGCGGCGCGAAGACCGTCTCGCCACGCTCGCCGCCGAGATCAACGGTGATGGTGGTCGGGCGGTCGCGGCCGGATGTGACGTACGTGACCCCGACCACGCGGCGCACCTCGTCGAGGCCTGTGTTGGGGCGTTCGGGCGTCTGGACGGTGTCGTCGCAAATGCCGGGACCGCGGGAGGCGGACCGGCCGAACATGACGACCCGGCGCGCTTCGCTGAGATTCTCGCGGTCAACGTCGGGGCCGTCGCGAACCTGGCAGGTGCATGCGCACGCCACATGATCGGGGCCGGCGGCGGATGGATGATCCTCCAGTCGTCGATCCTGGGTCAGCGGGCGGGAACCGGTCCAGGCGTCGGCGCCTATACCGCATCGAAGGGCGCTGTCGAGCAACTCACCCGTGAACTGGCCCGCCAGTGGGCGCCACACCGCATCCGCGTCAACGCGCTCGCTCCCGGCTACTTCCCAACTGACATGAACGCACCGATGGTCGCCGTGCCAGGGCGGCTCGCCGCACTCATTGGAAGGATCCCCCTCGGCCGCGCCGGCGAGCCCGAAGATCTGGCCGGGGTCGTCGCGTTCCTGGCCTCAGACGCCGCCCGCTATGTCACCGGCCAGATCCTGGGTGTCGACGGTGGCATGAGCGTCTGGTAGTTACTTTGCCCGAGCCCGCGCCGTGACGACCTTCTTTGGCGCAGCCTTACGCCTGGGTGGATTCGGATCGACGATGAACTTCTGCGAGTAGTAGATGTCGCCCTCATGGCCGAGCTTCATCCGGCGAAGGACCGCCTTGACGCGCGTGCCGACCTCGACGTCCTCCGGGGCCACGCCAACGACCGGTGCGGGCATCAGAACCCCCTCGTCCATCGTGATGTGGCCGACCACATACGGCTCCTGCCCGAGAAAATCACGTGGCGGGTAATAGACAACGGTGTAGTTCGACAGCTCCCCAGTGCCCTCGAGACGCTCCTCGACAAGTTCACGCCCGCGGCATGTTCCGCAGGTGTACTTCTCCCACCACGGGTGCAGCGTCCGGCACGAGGTGCAGCGCATCGCATAAAGAGCAAGCTTCGGAGGGCCAAGCCGACTGAACTCGATCGCGGAAACCGTCACGGTTCAACCTTCCAGACGCTGATAGATGTGAACGGCGGCCACCGCACCCGGTCCACCGCGACACGCACTGATGCCGCTGCTGACGTTCGCACGTTGAATATCCTTGGGGGCCGTCCCGCGAAGCTGTTCGACCACATCGACGGCCTGACTTGTGCCGGTCGCACCCAACGGATGGCCCTTGCACAGAAGCCCGCCCGAGAGGTTGACACCGACCTTACCGTCGATCCAGGTCGAACCATCCTTGGCGCCCTTCCATCCGTCGCCCTGCTTCGCGAAACCGAGCGACTCGATGCCGAGGGGCTCTTGGATGGCGAAGCTGTTGTAGATCTCGGCGACGTCCATGTCCTTGGATGTCAAACCGGCCATCGCGTAGGCCTTCTGCGCGGGTGTGTGCAGCAGGTCATAGGCGTCATCGAGCGTGTCGGACGCCGCATACCAGGTTCCTGAGCCCATCGACGTCGCGGTGATGTAGACCTGTTCTTTGTCGGGTTGATCACGCAGGATCTCCTCGCGACACAGGACGAGCGCAGAGCCGGCATCGGTCATCGGGCAGACCTCGTAGAGCTTCAACGGGTCTGCGACCTTGGCCGAACGCATGACCTCATCGACGGTGCACTCGAAGCGCAGGTGCGCGTATGGGTTGCGTGCTCCGTAGTGATGATTTTTGACCGATACGTTGGCCAGGTCCTCTTCAGTGCATCCATAGACCTGCATGTACTTGCGCATCGTCAGCGCAACGCCGGACGGAAATGTGAGCCCCGAGAAGTACTCCTCCTTGGAGTCGGCGGCCTGCGCGATGATCGACGTGCCCTCGACCGTCGCCAGATCGTTCATCTTCTCGGCACCCATGACCAACACCGTGTCGTACAAGCCCGACAAGATCGCGACGACACCCAGGTGGAGCGCCCAGGCGCCCGTGCCACATGCCGCCTCGACGCGCACGGCCGGAGCGGGCGTCAGGCCGAGGTGGTCGGCGCCCATGAGCGCCACAGAATTCTCGAACGCAAACCCGGTACACCCGGCGTTGCCCAGGTAATAGGCCTCGATGTCGGTCGGCGCGACGCCCGCGTCGTCCATCGCCAACCGTCCGCAATCCACGATCAGATCGCGCAGCGACTTGTCGTGTTGGATCTTGTGGGGGGTCTTTCCGATACCAAGGACACCTACGCGCATTGCCCTGCCTCCCTAGTGCGGTTCTTGCTGGCGCCGGCGGGTCCAGCGGTAGTAGGTCCCCAAGTCGATCGGCTCACCGGCGATCTGGGCGGCGGTCCCACTCTTGGGCGGAGCCGACGTGATCTGGATCGCCTGAGCGATCCCCTCACCCGCACCGTAGCCGAACGCCGCCACCGCCTGCCCCTTGCGCGCGGTATCGAGGCCGAGCGCGAGGGCGACGCCAACAGATGCACACCCCAGGTTGCCGATCTGCGCCACAAAGCTTGTGGACGCAAGCTGTGCCTCGGTTACGCCGGCCCGACCCAATGCTCGAAGGGTTTGCGGATGCGGCTGGCTCGCACACACCGACGCGTACTTGGCGGTTGGGCGTTCGGTCAACCGCTCCAGCTTGCCGAACGCACCGCGAGCGGCTTGGGCGTAGGCGTCAAAGAGCACCTCCAAGCGATACCGGGCCTCCGGCTCCTGTCCGAGCCGCCAGATGTCATAGACCTCGCGCCCGTCACGCACAACCTGCCCGAGTGTGGCAAAGCCGCCCGACGTCCCGACCAAAAACGCCGCCGCACCGCCGGCAGACAACATGTCGCACACGTTGGCGTCATAGCTGATGACGTGATCCGATGCGATGACCAGCACCTCGCCGCGACCGCCGTCTGCGAGCGCAGACGCCAACTCAAGGCCGTCCAACAGACTTCCGGGGTGACCGGAGATGTCGAAGCAACCAACGTCCGCGTCGAGTTCGAGCGCCCGGGCCAACGTCTGGGACATCTTCCGAAAACCGAACGGTGGCGAGTGGGTCAACGACACGATTGCCGCGGGGGTTGCACCGCCGAGGGCCCGTCCCGCGGCCTCCCACGCCATCGTCAATGCATCTTCGTCCAAGCTCGGCGTGGCCAGGGCCTTGGCCCGGGGTCGGCCGGGCCGACCCTCGAACGACTGGATCTCACCGAGCGGCGCCCGGTACTTGGGCAGGTACGCCCCGAAACGGATGAGTTCAGCCACGACTACCGGCTGATCTTGATGCCGGCCGCATCACGGTCGAACGTATCTGCGGTGATGCCCTCATCGCGCAGCTTGTTCTTCTGCACACGCTCGGTCGGGGTCTTGGGAAGTTCTGACACGAATCGGATGTAGCGCGGAACCATGAAATACGGCATCTCCTTCGCAAGCCAGTGCGTCAGCTCGACCGGATCCGGGGCATCGCCCTCGGGGATACACACGATCATGATCTCGTCCTCGGAGCTTGCGCCCTCGTCGGCCTTGACCCCGATCGCTGCGGCCTCCTTGATGTTGGGATGGTTGCCGACCTGGCGCTCGACCTCCATGGATGAGACGTTCTCACCGCGGCGGCGGATGTAGTCCTTAACGCGGTCCATGAAGTAAAAGTACCCGTCCTCGTCCATGCGGCCGAGGTCGCCGGTGTGGAGCTTGAGGTTGCGGAAGTCCTCCGCGGTCTTCTCCGGCATGCCGTAGTAGGCACGCATCACTATGTTGGGGATCCTCATGTCGACGACGATCTCGCCCGGGGTGTTCGGTGGGAGGGGTCGGTCGGTGCCGGGCTCCACGATCGTCACCTCATAGCCCGGGTTGGCCTTGCCCATCGACCCTGGGATGCCAGGACGCGTCGGGTCCATGTAGGTGGCCATGCCGGTCTCGGTCAGGCCGTAGCCCTCGATGAACTTGATGCCGAAACGCTCCTCGAACTTCGTGTAAATGTCTTTAGGGGCCGGGGCCGCGAACACCGTGTGGACCTTGTTGATCTTGTCGAGCTCGGTCTCGGGTGTGTTCATGATGAAGTAGCCCACCGCGCCGATCGAGTTGAAGATGGTGGCCTCGGCGTCGACGACCTGCTGCCAGAACTGGCTCGATGAGAACCGCTCGACGTACGCAACCCGGGCGCCTGCGATGAGCGCCGGATAGCCGGTCAACACCTGGGCGTTTGAGTGAAAGAGCGGCAAACACGAGAAGAACGTCTCATCCTTCATGTCCTCGAGCGACTTCCCCTGCAAAATCCGCACGCCCTCCAACAGCCCCCGTCCTGAGAAGTAGTCGGCGGCGTGCTGTTTGATGACGCCCTTGGACAGGCCCGTGGTGCCGGACGTGAACATGATGCGCGCGTCGTCGGTCCACTTGTATTCGATGCCCTCGGGCTCGGCGTCAGACGCATCCATCAGCAGCGACATCGGCTCATTCGGAAGCTTCGGGGCCGGTTCAGTCGGCGCGTCGGTCGCCATGACGATGACATGCTCGAGCTTACCCAGGCGCGGTGCGATCACATCGAGCCGATCGAGCCAGGTGTCGGCAACGATGAGCTTCTTGGAATCGACCAGGTTGATCGTGTGGGCGAGAAAGTCACCCTTGTACGCCGTGTTGATCGAGCTCATCACGGCACCGGCTTTGAGGATTCCGAACCACACCGGCAAGAACTCGGCGCAGTTGGGGAGCATCACCGACACCGATTCCCCTGGCTGCACACCGCGGGCGATCAGGGCGTTGGCGACGCGATTTGCATCCGCGTTGACCTGTCCATAGCTGATCCAATCACCGTTGCCGAACTTCAAGAACTCTCGGTCAGGATGCTCAGCGGCACGGCGCTTCAATATCTCCGGAAGGACCCACGTCGTGGTGTCCTCCTTCATGTACCAATCGCTCCAATCGCCCATCAGCGTGTTGTTCTCCTCGTTGTCGGTCGGTCAGCAGTCAGGCCCTGGTCAGTCGACCGGGGTGAACTTCGGCAGGGTGATCTCATCGGTTGCATCGTGGAATACCACGCGAACGCGCATCCCGATCGAAACCGCCTCCGGGTCCATCGAAGGAAACCCATCCTCGTCGCGGACGAGGTTGGTCATCATCCGCACGCCCTCGTCAAGGTCGACGAGCGCGACAATGTGCGGCGGGTCGCCTTTGTAGGCCTTGCTCGGGCCGATGAAGTGCGTGGAGTAGGTGTAGACGGTCCCCACGCCCTTCGACTCGACCCACTGGGTGGGCTCAAGCGTCCCGGGGACGTTGGCCCGCGGATACCAGAATGGGGTGCCGTCCGCCGACGCGGGAAGCAGCAGCTTGTGCGCCTTCGTGCCTGCCCAAAACGGCTCACCCTCCGGACGCATGTCCGGCAGCGGCTTAGTCCACACCGGCTTCTCGGTTGTCTCTGACATCGTAGTCTTCCCCCTTACGCCGACGGCGCGTCGCTGGACAGGACAAGCGCGCTGGTCGCGGCGAGGATTCCGCCGGAGCCGTTGGTGAGCGCAAGCTTGGCATCGGGCACCTGGTGGTTGCCGCCGCCCCGTTCGGTGTCGTCGGCTTCACCGCGAAGCTGCAGGGTGGCCTCGACGATGTGGTGCATGGCGCCAAGGTGCGCCTGGCGGATGAGTCCGCCGTGGGTGTTCATCGGAAGCTTGCCCCCGAGTTTGGCGTTGCCTTCCATCACCCAATCGCCGGCCTCCCCCGGACCGCAGATGCCGAAGCCTTCCAGGGCGATGAGCGGCGTGAAGCTGAACGAGTCATAGATCTCGACGACGTCGAGGTCCTGCGGGCCGATTCCGGCAACCTCCATGGCCCGCCGTCCGGCACGCCCGAGGCCCTGGCGGACCCCGTCAACCGACTTCGCCGAGCTGATGTATTGGTGGGAATAACCCTCACCCATGCCGGCGATGTAGACGGGCTTCGACTTCATGCTCTTCGCGCGCGCGGCGGTCGTGACGAGAAACGCACATGCGCCGTCCGAGACAAGCGAACAGTCCATTGCGTGGAAGGGCGTCGCGATCCACCGGTCGGCCATGACGTCTTCGATGGTGACGACATCACGCAACATCGCGTTCCACTTGAGCGCGGCGTGTTCGGATTGGGTTGCGACTACCGCGGCCAGCGCTTCTTGGGGGACGTTGTGCTCGTACATGTAGCGCTGGGCGAGCAGCCCGTACCCACCGATCGTGGTGAGCCCGTAGGGCGCCTCATACGCGCCGTGGCTCATCTCGCGTGCCATGGCGATCATTCCGGAGCTCGAGATTCCCGAGCGGGTGTTGTCACCGCGCACGCACAACACCACCTCTGCGAGACCGGCGTCAATGGCCATCGCCGCCTGCACCGCCATCAGCGGAGCCGTGGCCCCACCGACCGCGACCGACGCGAAGTAGCCCGGCGCCATGCCGAGATAGTCGGCGAACGTCGTCGCGTGCATCAACGTGTGCTCGACAAACGAGAACGCCGTCACCATGCCATCGACGTCTGCAAGCGTCACGCCCGCATCGTCGAGCGTCAGCTTCGTGGCTTCGGCGAGCAGGTCGAACGAACCACGTCCCGGCAGGACTCCCTGTTCAGTCTCACCGACACCTGCGATGACGATTCCTTTGGCCAGCATGCGCCGTGCCTCGCGCACATCGGGTGTGCTCTCGCCCATCCGTCTCCTTTCGTGGACCCCATTCCCGGACCCGCAGCACGCACTGATGCGCGCGCACGGGGTGAGTGCCGGGCACCCAAGAGCCCCGGCGGCTCGGGGAAGCTACCAGCGACGGGCATCACCGGGCAACTCGGAAACCCCCGCTCCTGCTACGATCCCGAACCAAAATCGCGATGGATACACCGAAGGAGCAGCGTGAAGGACGTCGAGCCCATCTATGACCAGGCAACCGACACTCTCAAAGCGATCCGCAAGGGTCACCCGTCTGCGTCAGCCGTGACCAATACAAAAGGCGTCACGGTCTTCTTCGACCCCGACACCAACGAGGTACTGGGCTACCAGATCCCGAACTTCACGGCGTACTACGAGGCGAACAAACTCCCAGACGGCAGCTACGAACTCGACCTTCCCACCCGGGTGCCGGTCAACCTGGAAGAGGAGATGGACTTCGACGAGGAGCAGCTTCGCTCCGGGGTCCGCATCGCCGAGTTCTACTAGACCGGCTCCACAGACGACTCCGGTGCAAACCACCGCACCGGAGTCCTCCAGGCCCCACGGCTACTTGTTGTGGCCGACGATGATCGCGTCTGGACCCTTGCCCTGCGGCACCATCGGGAAGACCTTCGCCATTTGATCGGTGTGGACGTCCACCAGCGCCGGGCCGTCGTGCGCGAGGGCTTCAGCGAGGGCGTCTTCCAAGTCGCCTTCGTCGGTGACCGTCGTGCCAGGCATGCCGTAGGCCTTCGCGATCTCAGCAAAATTCGGCTGAAATGCCTCGTAGCTGGTGCCAGCGTAGCGACCCTCCCAAAAGAGCTCCTGCCATTGGCGGACCATGCCCAGGTAGCCGTTGTTGAGGATGATCACCTTGACCGGCAACTCGTACATCATCGCCGTCGAGAGCTCCTGTAGCGTCATTTCGAACGACCCGTCGCCGGCGATGTCGATGACCAACTCGTTTGGAAGGGCCACCTGCGCGCCAAGCGCTGCGGGCAGACCAAACCCCATCGTCCCGAGCCCACCGGAGGTCACCCACCGCCTGGGCTGGTCGAAGAGATAGTGCTGCGCAGCAAACATCTGGTGCTGACCGACATCGGTCGCGACGATGGCCTGTCCGCGCGTGATCTTGTAGAGCGACTGGACCACGTGTTGCGGGGGGATCGCGCCGTCGGTGTCGGTGTCGACTTCATACGGGAAATCGCGCTTCCAGTTGTCAACGCGTGCGCGCCACGCGGCGCGCTCCGGTGCGCTGTGGCGCTCAGCAAGCTCGACGTAGGTGTCGGCGATCGCTGCGAGGGCCGCCTTGGCCTCACCGGCGATGCCGATGTGGGCCGACCGGTTCTTTGAGATCTCCGCGGGGTCGACATCGATGTGGATGATCTTCGCGCCCGGAGCCCACTCGTTCATCACGGTCGACAGCACCCGCTCGTCGAAACGCACGCCGACGGCCAGGATCAGGTCCGATTCCTGGAAACCCCACGTGGCGGCCGCGATCCCGTGCATCCCGGGCATTCCGACCCACAGCGGGCTCGATGCGGGAAACCCGCCGAGTCCCATCAGGGTCGTCGTGACCGGCGCCTCGGACAGCTCCGCCAGGCGGATCAGCTCGCCGTTCGCGCCGCTGATGATCACGCCGCCACCGGCATAGATCATCGGACGTTTCGCCTGCGCCAACGCCCGCGCCGCCGCCGCAATCTGCTTGGGATGGCCGGCCGACGTCGGCGGGTTGTACCCCGGAATCGGCGGAGGCCACGGCCCAGGGTAGTCATCAACGTCCTTCGCCCACACATCGACACAAACGTCGACTAACACCGGTCCGGGACGACCGGTCTCGGCGATGTGCACGGCCTCGGCAATGATCTGTGGGAGGTCCTCGGCCTCTTTGACCAGGTAGCTGTGCTTGACCACCGGCAAGGTGATGCCGACGATATCGGCCTCTTGGAAGGCGTCGGTGCCGACACGCGCCGATCCGACCTGCCCGGTCAGCGCCACCATCGGCACCGAATCCATGTACGCATCGGTGATCGGCGTGACCAGATTCGTCGCACCCGGACCCGACGTCGCGGTGCACACCGCCGCGCGTCCCGTGACTTTCGCATAGCCCTGCGCGGCATGACCCGCACCCTGTTCGTGGCGGGTCAGGTACGTGCGGATCGTCGGATCGTCATGCAGCGCGTCGAACAACGGGATCACCGGGCCGCCCGGGATGCCAAAGACGGCATCGATCCCGGCCCGTTTGAGTCCCTCCAGTGTGGCGTCAACGGCGCGCATCCAGGCATTCCTCTCGTTCGTCGCGATACTCTCAAAGCCCCTGCGTTCTGCATGAGAGTAACAAGACCTGTCGGAGGAGCCACCGTGGCCACCACACCGCCGTCATCGGATCGCCCGTCGTTCGCCGAGGAAAACGCCATGCGCGTTGCGAGCGAATCCATCAACTACTACGACCAACAGAGCGACACCTACCACTGCTCGTATGGGCCGCCCTCCCCCGCCCTGACCGTCCGCGACGCAGAGCGAGAACTGCTTGTGCGCGTCGATCCGCAGACCAGTCAAGTGCTGGGATTCACGATCCCCGAGTTCAAGACGTGGCATGCCAACCACGCCGACGACGACGGAGGGTTCGAAGTCGACCTGCCTCCGGTCTGGCCGCTTCACCCGGATGCCGCAGGGTCGAGCACCACAGACGACGAGTAAACTCGCTACCGACCGAGACCGAACCGACAGAAGGGAGCCTGCATGGGGGTCCAGACCCAGCGCGTCGAGGATTTCAAGCTCGCGAAGGAGCCGTACTACCTTCCGCTCGGCAACGAGGTTGAGATGTTCGAAGCGGCCTACAGCGCCCGGCTTCCGGTCATGCTCAAGGGCCCGACCGGCTGCGGGAAGACGCGATTTGTCGAGTTCATGAGCTGGCGACTTGATCGGACGCTCATCACCGTCGCCTGTCACGAGGACTTGACCGCCTCAGACCTCGTCGGCAAGTACACGCTGCGCGGCGACGAGACCGTCTGGCAGGACGGGCCGCTGACCATTGCGGTCAAGACCGGTGGCATCGCCTACCTCGACGAGATCGTCGAGGCCCGTAAAGACACGACGGTGGTGATCCACCCCCTCACCGACGACCGGCGCATCCTTCCGCTCGAGAAGAAGGGCGAAATCCTCGCCGCCCCGGACGAATTTCACCTGGTCATCAGCTACAACCCGGGATACCAGTCGGTGTTGAAAGACCTTAAGCATTCCACCAAGCAACGCTTCGTCGCACTCGATTTCGATTACCCGCCGCCGGATCTCGAAGAGGAGATCCTGCGCAGCGAGGCGAGTGTCGATGCCGACACGGCGAGCAAGTTGGTCAAGATCGCAGAAAAGGTGCGAAACCTCCGCACCCACGGCCTCGAAGAAGGCGTGTCGACGCGCCTGCTGGTCTACGCAGGCCAACTCATCGGCAAGGGCATCGAACCCGTCGCCGCGTGTGAAGCGACGATCTGCAAGCCGATCACCGACGATCTCGACATGCAGCGGTCGATCGTCGAGATCGTCGCGACCCAGTTCTAGCGAGCGTGCACGCATGATCGGAGGGCCCCTCACGTGACGTTCGGGCCAGCTGTCGGCAACGTCGGGATGTACGTCGCACGCGAGATGCTCGCCTCGGTGCCCGAGGATCAGCGTGCGACCTACCTGTCGCTCGTCGAACAGATCTCCGAGCTCAAATACCAACTGGGCGTCGAGGTCGCACGTCAACTCCCTCGACTGCTGGCCAGCCACGACACCGCCCACGTGGCCGCCTACCTCGACCAGGTCAAAGCTGTCGCCGCCGTGGGTTGGAAGAGCGGTGTGGAGGTCGCAAAACAGCTTCCTGATCTCTACGACGCTCCCGACCCGGCGCTCGCCGACGCATATGTCGGCATCATCACCGGCGCCACCGCCGGGCCCGACGAAGACACCGAGACCGTCGACCTGGCCGCCGAGCTCGACCGGCTCGAGCAGGAACTTCGCGAGATGGAACCGAAGGTCCAACGCGCTCAAGAACTCAAGTCGCTACTCGCCGCCCGCGATCGGCGTGACGAGAAGCGCCGCAAACACGCGGTGGAGCTCGCGTCGGTGTTGCCGCCGATCCTCGCCCGGCTTCGTCCCCGCCACCGCCCCACGTTCTTGGAGCAGGTCGACCGGGTGGCTGCGGCCGATCCGGAGTCGGCGCTCGAGGCGGCCGACACGCTGTTGGACCTCCTGAACGGTGAGCGCGTCAGTGCGGAGGGTGCCGCGGAATGGGTCGCGCGCGGCCTCGACGTGCTCGACCGAAACAAAGAAGTCGGACGCGGCTACTTCCGACTCGGCTCCAAGTACGCCTTGGAGGTCTTGGATGAGCTTCGCGAGGGACTCGCCCTCAAGCAGGTCGCCCGCGTGCTCAAACTCTATGCAACCGCATTGTGCGGCCGTGACGTCGCGATCCGTTCCACCCAGGAGATGTACGCCATCGAAGCCTTTGGTTCCGATCACGTCGTTTTGCCGCCGGACATGCGATTTTTCGAAGACGATGACGCGAACTTCACCGCGTACAAGGTCGCAACGGCCCACGGGGCGGGGCGAATCGAGTTCGGGACCTACGAGTTCCGCCTCGATGAGCTCGACGGGCTCGTCATGCACCTGTCGGAAAAATACGGGGGGTCGGTGTGAGCACGCAGACGCCCGAGACGCCGAGCGACCTGGGTCGCTTCTACGGCTTGTTCCCCCAACCGGACCTGGCGCGGGACTTGTTCAACATCGTTGAAGGCCATCGTGTCGATGCTCGCCTGCGCCTGGCCTATCCAGGAATTCGCAGGGACATGCACGCCATCGCGGCGACGACGATTGAGCGCCGCGACAGCCTCTCCCCCGGCGCCAGCGAGGCCCAGGCCGTCGTCGAGGGATTGCTGATGCACACGCTGGGCGGGGCGGTGGACCTCGCCCCGCTCCCCTCTGCCGTGGCGGGCATGGTCATCGAGGCAGTCGCGCTCATGGACCGGGTCTCGGATCCAGACACGACGGTGGCAGACAGCGCCCGTGCCACAGCGGCGCTCTATGAACTGATCGACGACGGCGCGCGGCGCGCACCCCAAAATCCGTTCGCCGACACCAGCGGCACCGACGACTCATCCGACGATGACACCGCAGACCCCCCGGGCGAGGCGGGTGAACCACCGGAACTTGCCCCGGGAAATGGCGCCGATGAGTACTCGTCAGCCGACATGCCCCCGTTCATGACACCGGTGCTCGAAGAACTCGTCAAGCAACGCGCAAAGGAACAGGCCGAAGGTCAGGAAACGGGCGCCGCACCCGATCAGGCACCAGAGACCGACCAGGCCATGCAGACCCAACAGGCCCAACCCGGCGGAGAGCACGACGAGGGCGAGATCGCCCAACGCACCGACTCGAACACCGAACAGGTCCCCGCATCCGCAGGCGAGGCTCCAGATGGCCTTTCCGACGACCAGGAGGGCACTGGTGCCGACATGGAACTCGGGCCCGCCGGAGACGTTCCCTTGGTCGACGCCGACGAGGACAGCACCGAGGAAGACCTCGGCGAGCAGACGTTCTACTACGACGAGTGGGACCACAAGATCGAGGATTACCGCCCCGCTTGGTGCACGCTGCGTGAATCACGCGCGACGCGCGTGCACGAGGCCTTCGTCGCAGCCACATTCTACGAGCACGGTGGGGTCGTCAGTCAGATTCGTCGAAACTTCCAGCTCATGCGTCCTGAGCGCCTTCGCAAGATGCGCTACCAGCCCGACGGCGACGATCTCGACATCGAGGGGATTGTCGAGTATGTCGTCGACCGCAAGACCCGGATCAGTCCAACCGAGCGCGTCTACATCAAGCGCGACAAGAAAGACCGGGATGTCGCGACTGCATTTTTGGTTGACATGTCCAGTTCAACCGACCGCAAGATCGACGGGCGTAAGCGCATCATCGACATCGAAAAGGAATCGCTGTTGCTCATGTGCGAGGCACTTGAGGCGATCCGCGACGAGTATGCGATCTATGGGTTTTCGGGCTCCGGACGCGAAGATTGTCAGTTCTACACCGTCAAGGAATTCGGTGAGCGCTACGACGATCGGGTCAAGGGCCGCATCGGTGGAATCTACGGCCGTCAGAAGACCCGGATGGGCCCAGCGCTTCGTCATGCGACCAAACGACTGATGGCGGTCGACGCCCACGTCAAGCTGATGATCCTGCTGACCGACGGCAAACCGTATGACTCCGACACCTACCAGGACAACACCTATGCACAGGAGGATACGAAAATGGCCCTCCGCGAGGCGCGCCGTGAGAAAATCCACCTGTTCTGCGTGACCGTCGATCAGGAGGGTGCGGATTACCTTCCACACATGTACAGCGACGCGAACTTCGTCGTCGTCGACGATGTCCGCACCCTCCCTCAGAAGCTCCCGCAGCTCTACCGTCGTCTGACGTCGTAGTCCACAGCCGGGGTAGCCGGCTCGCGACAACCTGCGCGTCCCGGGGTAATCGGCTCGCAGACAGACACCACGAGACCGAACCCGACGCAATCGCACCAGGGTTATTCACTCGCTGACCGGGGTATACGACTCGCGGCAACGCGCCTCGACCCGGGGTATTTGACTCGCGCGCCTGTTCGAACCGGGGTATCTGACTCGCATCATCGCGATGGTTTGCTCGAATACCGGGGTATTCGACTCGCGGTCACACCCGGGTATCTGACTCGCACGAACCGGGGTATCCGGCTCGCGCGCGTTTCTCGTGATCCGTGTCTACCACAATGATCCCGCTGCGAGGTTAAGGTTAAGTTTTAAGAAAAGAGCAGTTGCAGTCAGACGGTTCCTCCCCGCCCGCCCCGTTCGGGCCGGTCGGAACCGACGAACGGTGCGAGTGAGTACCCGGGGTAGCTCACTCGCACATGCAACGAGTGTTTCTGCGCTCAGGCAGACTCTCGCCAATGAGCAGCCGCCCTCCGCACACGGTCACCGACGAGCCTGGTTTGAGCGGTATCGAAGCGCAGCTCGCATTAGTCGAGCCGGACAACCTCAAGCGGTTGGAACAGCCCTTGCGTTGGGGTTTTGCCGATCGCTCCACGGCGCGCAAAGGACTGGAAATTGCAGCTGGGTTTGCGATCGCCGACAGATTGGGGGAGATTCGCCAGACGCAAGGACCTGCCATCGGTCGACACGGGTACATGCTGATCGTCTGGCTCGGCTCCAGGTGGTTGCAACTCGAACAGCCAGGCGCGACGGCGGTACCGTTCAGTCAATATCGTCTCTTGCGCGATTTCGGATGGGGAAACGCCGGCAAACCGGCTCGACAGGCACTACGCCGTACCCTGCTTGGGCTCCAGGAGGCCCGATGGGAGGGCGAGGTCAACGACGCGTTGACCGGTCGCAAAACCCATGAAGACCACTTCGGGATCATCGACCGTGTGCTGTGGCCGGTCGCGCCGAATGGGCGCATCGAGCGACCCGGCTACATCTTCCTCGGCAGTTGGTTTTTGGAACAGCTTCGCAATGAAGCCGGCGAATGGCTGGACTGGGCAATCGTCCGAGACCTTCCCCCCATTGCGAGAAAATTCTACGGTTTGCTCGAGAACGACCGGTTCATTGAACGCGATGCCACACAGGAATGGCAGGCCTATCCGCTGGCCCAGCCGCTGTTTGCAACACTCGGGTCGAGTTGCTCACGAGAGCGCGACAATGTGGCAGCCGTCCTTCGTGCGTGTGAGGCCATCTGCGCACTCGATCCCAGATACCGGTTCACGCGCGAACGAACGTTGGATGCGCGGCACGGGTGGGTCAACCAGGTAGTCATCAGTCGTACGCCCCGCCGGCGCATCGGTTCGCGGGGCGGCACCCCGCGCCGGGTGCTCGCGCCGTCGCCGCCGATCGCCCAGACTGACTGATTCGCGACGCCGCGTGCGTCACGGTTGACGTGCGCTGATGCCTCCGTGGGCCAGTCACTACGTACGTACGTAGTGACGTATCTACGTACCACCGGAGGTGCACGCGTACGTGCCTCTCGACTGCCAGACGTATCGTCGTGGGCAAGTTCAGTCGCCCGTTTGGCCGTATGACTCCTCGTCCTGCCATACGCGCGTCATGTCGGACATACCGATCGGCGTCCGTGTGGAAGGACTTTCGACAGCAAAGTCGAACCAGCTGCGTATGGAACCGAAAATCATCACCATCGCCTCAAACAAGGGCGGTGTGGGCAAGAGCACCATCGCGCTTCACCTGGCAGGGGCTCTGAACGCACCCCTCATCGACCTCGATTGGGAGGTCGGTGGATCGAGCAACATGTGGGGCCATGATCCGCGTCGCACGCAACGCGCAGTGCTGCTCGATGCGCTCGAGCGCGGTCCAGACACGCCGGCGCCGCGTCTTCGCCGTCACGGTGGTCGCCCACCGCTCCTTGCAACCCACAAGGACCTCGGGGCGGCACAGGTCGACGAGGGAACCGTCACAGATTGTGTCCTGTCGTGGGCCAGACAGTGGGGGAGTCCGTGGGTTGTCGTCGATACGCACCCCGGTCTCAACACGCTGCGTACGGGGGCGATCGCTGCGAGCGACCTCGTTGTCGTGCCGGTGCTGCTCTCCCACCACGAGGTCGACGCGCTCGAGGACTTTCTTGCAGACGATTTGCGAAACCACTCGGTGCTTCTGGTCGTCAACCGTGTACCGGCGGGCGCCGCCCGCACGAGCCTTGCAACACGCGTTCTTGCACACGCCGGACCGCAGTGCGCAATCGGCCCAGTCCTTCGCGAGTATCGCTGGCTCCCACGTCGGCGCCTGCGCTCAGCACTGACATTGCAGTACTCGGATCCTGACGCCACACCTCGCCCGGGGACGCCGGCGGCCGCCGCAGACCAATTTCGTGATCTTGCGATCGCGGTCACAAGGATGTTCGCCCAATCGCAGAAGGAGGCCCTCGTTGCCTAGCGGCACCACTCAGCTTGCCGATCTCGTCCCGGGTGCTCCCCGGGCACGCCGGCAGGAGCCGCCCGTCCCGCGCAAACCGCAGCCCACGCTGGCCGCGGTATCGCTCACCACGACAGCCGATCCTCCGGTCGATGCGCCGGTTGCCCCAACACCTGGGATGCGTCCGAGTGTCGCCGCTCATGTCGCCGCACCGCCCGTGGAGATGCGGGCATTGGGGCAGCGGATCCGGGAGCCGTTTTACTCACAACTCACCGCGATCGTCTATGAACTCGATCGCCGGAGGATCAGGACGAACAAGACCGAGGTGTTGGAGTACCTGCTCGCGGGGCTTCCCGATGATGAGGCCGGATTGGAAGCACTCGCGTCGCGGATCGCCGCATTCAGGGCGCGGCACCCGCGCGCAACGTGACCGGGTCCACGACCCGCCAGGAACATCGGTTGCATGACCCACCGGATCTGGATGTGTTTCGACAAGGCGTGCGCGGCCCGCGGCCCGGGTGATGCCAGGCACGCCTTATCGGCGTCGACCTATCCTGTGACGATCGGAATACGAATCGCGGCGGCAACAGCTCGAATCGCGCTGCCCGCGAACGCTGTTTCTGCGGCGATGGTCGGGTCAGGCACGACCGTGACGGCAGAGGTGCCGACCTCACGGATCGCGTCCGCGGGGAAGTGCCGGTGTCCCCGCCTCGAATAGGCCGAGGCCGCCCGGTTGAGTCGGAAAGCCCGGGACTCCGGCTGCGAGGGCGGTTTTGTGATCGCCGCAGCATGCGCGACGGAGGCCCCGATGCATCCGAGCATGAGGAGGGCTCCGACGCACAGCAATTTTCAAGATGCGACGATCGACGGTCGCGCCGTGAGGTGAAAAGAGAACCTTCAACACCCGAACCTGGTCGGACGACCAGTTCGTGCGCAAATGCGAAGCGAGGCCGAGACCCGAAGGTCTCGACCTCGCAACAAAGGTGCCGCTGTTGAAGCTTGGGGCTAGACGCCCGGGGGCTTCGGGAAGCGGTGACGCATCGTGTACTGGTACGGAGTGGCGAACAGCAGGTCGCCGATATCCTCCGGGGTACGCTCGATGGTCTGCGTCCAGATGGTCTGGGCGCCCGGGATGATGAGGTCGAAGCTGAAGGTCATGAGACCGATGAGCTCCTTGACCGGCATCATCGCGCCGAGGTTGTCGAACGGGGTCGCACAAAGCGCCCACGTGCGGATCGCGTTCGCCGAAGCGGTACGGATCGACTCGGGCTTGAGCTGGAACCGGTGCTGCCCGACTGTCTCGGGACGGCCCATGGCACGGGCGGTCGCCTCGGTGACCTCCGACGGGAGGTAGGTGAGGTCCCACTTCGTGCTCATCAGGTCCGGCTGTGTGATGAGACGGAGGTTCATCCGACCGTAGCGCGGGTCACCGTAGAACGACGGCTTTGCAGGAAGCTCAGCGTCGTCGTAGCGGCCCGTTGCGGTGTGGATGAGGTAGCCGCGACGCTCCAACGTGAAGTTGAAGTAGTCGTTGCCGAATCCACCGTACCCGTCGTCCTCTTTGCCACCGTGCTCCTGGGTGATGATGTACGCGATCTTCTTCGGGAAACCGAAGGGCTCGCGGCCAGCGAACACGGCTGCGTCCTGCGTGAGGTACATGTACGGGTAGTAGCCGGCGTAGTAGGTGTTGCCGTCGCCAGCCTTGTGGCTGGCGGAGACGGTCACGCCCATTTCACCGTACGGACCGAGGCCCGTGTGGAGATGGTCGACGTACCAGAACTCGACAACGTCGTCCTCGAGTGTCAGGCACTTCGGCAGAATGTGGTTCAGGTCCTTCTCGTCACAACGATAGAAGAACGCAGACCAACGGGAGTTGGTGTACGTCAGCGGAACGATGTCGTAGTCGACGAGCGGGTCGGCGATACCCTGGGAGATGATGTCGCGCTTGTCACGATCGAGTGCAAGCGGCGGTGCATCGCCCGAG
>JANMKR010000160.1:0-5662 GCA_031372145.1 Actinomycetota bacterium
CCTGGGAACGGCGAACACGCTCGTCTATGTGCGTGGGCGCGGCATCGTGCTGTCCGAACCCTCGGTGGTGGCGATCGACCATCGCACGAACGAGGTCCACGCCGTCGGGATCGAGGCCAAGCGCATGCTGGGCCGCACACCTGGCAACATCAGCGCGATCCGGCCCCTCAAAGACGGCGTCATCGCCGACTTCGACGTCACCGAGCAGATGCTCAAGCACTTCATCCGCAAGGTGCACCAGAACCGCTGGGCGCATCCGCGGGTCGTGGTGTGCGTGCCGTCGGGCGTGACCGGCGTCGAGAAGCGGGCGGTGGTCGAGGCCACCTACAGCGCCGGCGCCCGTGAGGCGCAGCTCATCGAGGAGCCCATGGCCGCGGCGATCGGCGCCGGCCTGCCGGTCGGTGAGCCCACGGGCAGCATGATCGTGGACATCGGCGGCGGCACCAGCGAGGTGGCGGTCATCTCGCTCGGTGGCATCGTCGTCGCCCAGTCGATCCGTGTCGGCGGGGACGAGCTGGACGAGGCGATCATCAACTACGTCAAACGCGAGTACAAGCTGATGATCGGCAACCAGACGGCCGAGGAGGTCAAGCTCGAGATCGGCTCCGCGTATCCGTTGCGCGAAGAGGTCCAGGCCGAGATCCGCGGTCGCGACATGATCAGTGGTCTTCCCAAGACCGTGGTCCTATCCTCGGAGGATGTTCGGACCGCACTCGAGGAGCCGATGCAGCAGATCATCGACGCCGTCAAGAGCACGCTGGACAAGACGCCGCCCGAGCTCGCCTCGGACATCATGGACCGGGGCATCATGCTGGCCGGCGGCGGGTCGTTGCTGCAGGGGCTCGACGAGCGGCTGCGGCAGGAGACCGAGATGCCAATCCACATCGCCGAGTCGCCGCTTACCTGTGTGGCGGTCGGGTCGGGACGCGCACTGGAGGAGTTCGAGGTCATGCGAAAATCAACGCGACTGAGTAAGCGATCCCGTAGCAAGAAGTATTAGTACGCAATCGGCAACCCCCGGCGGCACGAGCGGCGGTGTGCCGCCGAGCCCGCTGCCCGGAGACGGTCTGTCCCGGGTTTCGCGACGTCGTATCGCCGCGCGTCGCGGCATCGTCCTGGGCCTGCTCGTGCTGTCGGTGCTGATCTTCACGTCGTTCTT
This sequence comes from Actinomycetota bacterium, assembly GCA_031372145.1. Classification (GTDB taxonomy): domain Bacteria; phylum Actinomycetota; class Thermoleophilia; order Miltoncostaeales; family Miltoncostaeaceae; genus CALMEC01. Next base: position 1,160 of record JANMKR010000160.1, read on the forward strand.
CCGCGAGAGCGAGGGTGGATTCCTGCACAGCCTCAAAGGGACGGTGGGGGCGGTCGTCGCTCCGGTTCAGTCTGGCGCCGTCGGCGCCGTGCAGCCGTTCAAGGACGGGTGGAACTGGTTTGCCGAACTCCGAACCGCCCGTGACGAGCGCAATCGACTGCAAACGCAGAACGGGCTCTTGCAGAGCCAGGTCGCCAAGCAGCGCACCGACGCAGAGCAGGTGCGCAAGCTGCGCGAACAACTCAAGATCGCCGACGAAGGTCCCGCCGGATACAAGGCGGTCACGGCACGGGTCATCGCCCGCCCGCCGATCGACATCTCCCGTCGCGTCACGCTGGACAAGGGCAAGAGCGACGGCATCGTCGTCAACGCGCCGGTGTTCGTGCCGGTCCCTCCGCCTCCGGCGATCGATGCAACGACCTTCCCCGCGCTGGTCGGTCTGGTGACATCGGTCACGAGTCGCTCGGCGACGGTCACGCTGATCACCGATCCGTCGATGCAGATCGGGGCCAGGTTGCAGGGTGCGGCCAAGCCGCTCGGTCTGCTGACGGCCACCGCGTCCGGCCAGCTCAACCTGAGTCAGGTGCCGTCCGACATCGCCATCGCCGTCGACACCATTGTGGTCACGTCCGGGTCAGGGACACCCCAGCTGCCGTCGCCGTATCCGCCGGACCTCCCGATCGGGACCGTCTCGAGCGTGGGTGGACGTGAGCCGGGAGACTTCCAGACCGTCCAGGTCAGTCCCTATCGCGATCCCCAGCAGCTATCGCTGTTCACCGTGTTCACGCCCGTCAGTGCCGAGGCCAAACGGCGGGCGGGCGGATGAGGTCACCCGGCGTCCAGTTCGGTGGGCACGGCCCCAGCCAGGGCAACGGGCTGCCGTCCGTCGCCGCGCTGATGGGCGTCGCGGTGCTGTTGCAGGTGACGGTCATTCCCCGCCTGGACCTCGGATCGCTCGAAGCGACGCCCAACCTGGTCGTCGCGATGGTCGTTGCCGTGGCGGTGTTGCGCGGGGTCGTCGTGGGTGCGGTCGTGGGTTTTGCGGGTGGGCTCCTGGTCGAGTTGATGACGCCGGGCGACACGCTCGGAGTCCTCGCGCTCGCCTATGTGGTGATCGGGGCGTGGTGTGGGCGGTTTGCGACCGGTTCGGAGCCGATCGGGCGTCTGCTCTACCTGATCATCGCGGCCGGCGCGGCCGCACTCGTTCCGCTGTGGTTGGGGGCGATCGAGTTGCTGCGCGGCGAGGGTCCCGCCCTGGGCTACCTGCTGGTTCAGCTGACCTTGCCGCACCTCGTGTTCTCGACGCTGGTCGCGTGGCCCGCCTGGTGGGCGGCACGACGGCTTCTGGGCGCGCCGCGCGAGGTTGAGCCCTGGTTGGTGCGTGCATGATGCGCCCGCCGCGGGTCACCGAGGTGTCGCGCCCGGGCCGCTCCAGCCGTGGCGGCAGTCCCATGAACCCGGACACGGCCAAGCGCATCGCGCTGTTCGGCAGCATCGTGGTGGCGCTCTTCGCCGTCCTGGTCATCCGGCTGTGGTTCCTGCAGGTCGTCGGCGCACGTGGCTTTGAGGCCCAGGCCGTCGGCAACAGCGTGCGCACGATCAACATCCCGGCGCCCCGTGGACAGATCCTGGACCGCAACGGCGCGGTGCTCGCGGGGAGCCGTCTGGCGTGGGACATCGTGGCCCTGCCGCAAGATCTCGTGACCGGGACCGGCAAGGACTCGTCGATCTCCGACCAGGGGTCGAAGACGTTGCACAAGCTGGCGCGGGCGATCGGCGAAGGCGAACCACGCCTGCGCCGATTGATGGTGCGCGGCAACAAAAAGGCCGCCTACAAGTCGGTCGTGCTCAAGGCGGACATCGAGGACGACCTGCGGATCCCGCTCGCTGAGCGCATCCGTCAGTACCCGGGCATCCGTCTGCAGCAGACGTTCCGTCGCGACTACCCGTTCAAGTCCTCGCTGTCGCATGTGTTGGGCTACGTCGGCCAGATCAGCGGCACGGACATCGACCAGAAACGCCTGCAGGGCTATCGCAACGACGCGGTCGTGGGTCAGGCCGGGCTCGAGCAGCGGTACGAGGAGTTCCTGAGGGGCAAGGACGGCGAGCTGCGCGTCGAGGTCGACGCGAGCGGTCAGCCGGTGGGTCGCAGCACGGTGTCCAGGCAGGAGGCCAGGCCCGGCCTCAACCTGCAGACCACGATCGACATCAAGGTCCAACAGGCGCTCGAGGACGCGGTTCGCGAGCAGGTGCTGTTGAAGGCCGAGGCCAACGCGGGCGGGGGCGGCGTGGTGCTCGACGCCCGGACCGGCGAGGTCGTCGCGATGGCCTCGTTTCCCAACCTCGACCCGCGCGCGTTCAGTCGTGGCAACGCCAAGGAGGTTCGCGGGTTTCTGCGCAACCCGCGGAACACCTTCCTGACCCGTCCCCTCTGGGGCTATCCGCCCGCCTCGACGTTCAAGCCCATCACCGCCATCGCCGCCCTCAACGCCGGGTACATGACCCCCGACACGTACCTGAGTTCGCCGAAGACGGTGACGTTGTTCAGCACCCCGTTCAACAACTTCCGCAGGATCGCACTGCCCGACATGCAGATCCGTGCCGCGATCGCCCGCTCCAGCGACACGTTCTTCTATCAAGTCGGGGCATCGATCTGGCAGCATTCGGGCAAGGACGGGAAGTTGAGCGGCGACAACAAGCTCAAGTTGTGGGCAAGCCAACTCGGGCTCGGACAGCGCACGGGGATCGACATCCCGGGCGAGCAGGGCGGCGTCCTGCCGGATACGGCGTGGAAGGTCCGCAATCTCGCCAAGCGCAAACCCCGCAACTGGGACAAGTGGCTTCCGGGCGACACGATCAACATGTCGATCGGACAGGGGTTCCTCAGCGCCAGCCCGCTGCAGATGGCGCGGGCCTACGCCGCGCTCATCAACGGCGGTCGCCTGCTGACACCGACGATCGGGTGGTCGATCCGCGACCCGAAGACCGATCAGCTGGTGTCCGACCTCGCCAAGGGTCGGCTGGAGAGCCAGCTGCCGCCCATCGACCAGCGTGCCCTCGATACCGTGCTCGGAGGACTTCACGACGTGGCCAACACCTCGCTGGGAACGGCCTCCGGCGTCTTTTCACGACTCGGCGGGACCGTTGCAGGCAAGACCGGCACGGCTGAGAACAGCAAGGGCGACCACTCGTGGTTTGTGGGCTATGCCCCCGCCAACGTGGGCGCAACACCCAAGTATGTGGTCGCTGTCATCATCGAACACGGCGGTCTTGGCGCGGATTCGGCTGCACCTGCGGCGTGTAAGGCACTCGCTGCGGCGATCCCCTACGACCCCGCGCGGTGTGGCCGGGGTGGCCGTCCGACCGCGACAGCGGGTGCCGATTGACGACCTTCGCGCCAACTCGCCGCAGCCCGGCCCTCGATCGGCTGCGACACGTCCTGGGCCGGCTCGACTGGTTGCTGGTGCTCGGCGTTGCGGCGATCACGGTCTTTGGGCTGCGCATGGTCGAGGTGGCCACGCGCGACGACATTCCGGGCGATGCCAAGTTCTTCGCGTTCCGGCAACTCATCTACGTCGCCGTGGGCGTCGGGGTCATGTCGATCGCGATGGCCATCGACCTGGAACGTCTGGGGCGCCGGCCGTGGACGTTGTGGGGGGCGCTGTGCGGCGCGGTGACGGTGGTCCTGGTGATCGGCTCGGCAGCACGTGGGTCGCGACGCTGGATCGACTTCGGCGTGTTCCAGTTCCAGCCGTCCGAGATCGGAAAGGTGGCGATGATCGTCATTCTGGCCGGACTCATCGTCGAACGGCGCAACGAGATCGGGAGCGTCCGGTTGAGCCTGCTCGCGCTTGGTGCGGCGGCACTGCCCGCATTGATCGTGTTCGTTCAGCCGGACCTGGGGACATCGCTCGTGTACATCGCGATCCTTGCGGGCATCTTGTTCTTCGCCGGGGTCCCGTGGCACCACTTCGCGGTCGCCGCCGGCGCGGTCGTCGGGCTTGCGGTCCTGGTGCTCGCGGTCCTGCCCGCTGTGGGTGTGCCGGTCCTGCGTGACTACCAGGTCAACCGGCTGCAGTCGTTCGTCGACTCGAGCAAGGATCCGGTCGGGACGGGCTTCCAAGCCGATCAGAGCCGCATCGCGACCGGGCACGGTGGTGCCTTCGGGCAGGGTGTGGACGGCGCGACGCAGGTCGGCAACGACCTGCTGCCCGAGCATCACACCGACTTCATCTTCGCGTCGCAGGCCGAGATGTTCGGGTTCGTCGGCGCGGCCCTGCTGATCCTGGCGTTCGGTTTGGTCATCTGGCGGGCCCTGCGGATCATGACCCGGGCGTCCACCCAATTCGATCAATTGGTGGCGGGGGGCATCGCGGCGATGTTTGCCTTCCAGGTATTCGTTAACATCGGCATGAACGTGACGATCATGCCCATCACCGGAATCCCGCTGCCGTTCATGAGCTACGGCGGAAGCCATACGCTGACCAACCTCATCGCCGTCGG
>JANMKR010000094.1:0-1527 GCA_031372145.1 Actinomycetota bacterium
GATGATGATGCCGGACTCACCGTGCGGCACCTTCAGCGAGGTGTCGCGGACCTCACGGGCCTTCTCACCGAAGATCGCGCGGAGGAGGCGCTCCTCAGGCGTCAGCTCGGTCTCGCCCTTCGGCGTGACCTTGCCGACGAGCAGGTCGCCCGACGTGACCTCGGCCCCGATCCGCACGACGCCGCGCTCGTCGAGGTCGCGGAGCGACTCCTCGGAGCGGTTCGGGATGTCGCGCGTGATCTCCTCGGCGCCGAGCTTGGTCGCCCGCGCATCGATCTCGTACTCCTCGATGTGAATCGACGAGAGCACATCGTCCTTGACGAGACGCTCGGAGACGATGATCGCGTCCTCGAAGTTGTAGCCCTCCCAGCTCATGAACGCCACGAGCATGTTCTTGCCGAGCGCGAGCTCGCCGTTGCTGGTGGAGCTGCCGTCGGCGAGCACGTCACCCACGGCGATCTTCTGTCCCATCCGCACGATCGGCTTCTGGTGGATCATCGTACCCTGGTTGGAACGGGTGAACTTCTCGAAGTCCGCCCGGAACAACTCGCCCTTGCGGTCTTCGACGATGATGTGCGTGGCGTCGACCGACGCCACCGTGCCGTCGACCTTGCTGACGACGACGTCGCCCGTGTCGATCGCCGCACGACGCTCCATACCGGTCCCGATGAGCGGCGCGTCGGTGATCATGAGCGGCACCGCCTGCCGCTGCATGTTGGCGCCCATGAGCGCCCGGTTGGCGTCGTTGTGCTCCAAGAACGGGATCAGCGCCGTGGCGACCGAGACGATCTGTTCCGGCGACACGTCCATGAAGTCCACGTCGTTCGGGTTCGCCATGATCGGCTCGCCACCCTTACGACACAGCACCGGGCCGACGAGCTTGCCCTTGGCGTCGATGTCGGCGTTGGCCTGCGCGATGATCTGGTGCTCTTCCTGTGTCGCGTCGAGCCGGTGGACATCGTCGGTGACGACACCCTTGACCACCTTGCGGTACGGCGTCTGGATGAACCCGTACTCGTTGATCGTGGCGTAGCTCGACAACGAACCGATCAGGCCGATGTTCGGGCCTTCCGGTGTCTCGATCGGACACATCCGCCCGTAGTGGGTGGTGTGCACGTCGCGCACCTCGATGGGAGCGCGCTCACGCGTCAGTCCACCGGCACCGAGTGCCGACAGGCGGCGGCGGTGCGTCAACCCGGCGAGCGAGTTGGTCTGGTCCATGAACTGTGAGAGCTGCGACGAGCCGAAGAACTCCTTGAGCGCGGCCACGACGGGACGGATGTTGATGATCGTCTGCGGCGTGATGGCGTCAGGGTCCTCGGTGCTCATGCGCTCGCGCACCACGCGCTCCATGCGGTAGAGCCCGACTCGGAACGCTTCCTGGATCAGCTCACCGACCGTCCGCAGACGGCGGTTGCCGAAGTGCTCGTACTCGTCGAGCTCATGTGACAGCTCGTTGCGTGGCAGCATCGCGGCGTCGGCGGCGAAGTCCTTGGACTCCTCCGGCAGGCCGTGACGGACCGGAAG
>JANMKR010000002.1:0-18054 GCA_031372145.1 Actinomycetota bacterium
AACCCGAACTCGACGCGATCGCGGACGAACTCAACGCACGACCTCGAAAAACACTCGGCTGGGTGACACCATCCGACACGCTCGCCCAGGCGATGCACTGACCCGTTGAGACCACCTTGGATATGGGTGCAGGCGAGGACAAAGCTCCCGGGGCGATTGCTCCTGCTGCCAGCGGATCGGATCCGGCGGAGCTTTGCAGCCGCCAAACTGCAAAGAGACTTCCGTGACAGGGCACTAGGCGCGCCCGCCGATGCCGGTGTCGCGCCGCGTCCAAGGAGCGACGGCGTTCGGCGTAACAAGTACGGGAGCGCCCGTCGCGTGCCATTTGGCCGAGGCAGCGACGGCCAATCGTTACATCCGGCGACACATTTGGGACGGTCGCGCCGAAGCGACCTGGCCACGGCGCTCGTGGTGCGGTCATTTGGCCGATAAGGTCACGGCCACTTGTGTCGTGAACTGTGACATTTGCCGTCGGAGAGGTCCAATCGGAGCGACGTCCGGCAGCCGGTCATGCTCCCAGCAGGATTGAGACACTTCCTGAGACCGGATCGGAGGGTGTGGTGCGGTACATGGTGATCGAGGCATTCCGCGATGGCGACGCCTGTCTACGAACGTTTCGCTGCGCGCGGCCGGATGCTGCCTTTCCCGGGCTCGCAGTATCGACAGCTGGATCGACCTGCAGCAGGCGGGGCGCTGTTTCCAACTGATGGAGACGGAGGACGCACGTTTGCCCGCTGGACGAGCCAAGGGGGAGGACCTCGTCACGTTGAGATCGTCCCTGTCGTCGGTTCAAAGCGCGATGCGGCCGCTCACGCGGGGCTCGGCCCGGCGACGACGCTAGGCTGACAGCGTGATCGTTCTCGGCATCGACCCAGGCCTCGCATCCACCGGGTGGGCACTGGTTGAGCGATCCGGATCATCGCTTCGGGTGCTCGCGTCCGGGACGCTCAAGACGAGTCCGCGCACGCCGCACGCCGAACGCCTGCGCGCGCTCTTCGACGGTGTCAGCGCGGTCATCGCCGAACATGATGTTGCGGGTGCCGCGGTGGAGTCCTGGTTCATTCATCCGGTCAGCAAGGCTGCGATGGGGATGGCCGAGGCCCGCGGGGCGCTTCTGGTCGCGATCGCGAACGCCGGCGTCGCGGTCGCCGAGTATCCACCGACCGAGATCAAGCTCGCGGTCACCGGCAGCGGCCGGGCAGACAAGGATCAGGTCCGCGCGATGGTCACCCGGCTCGCGCGACACGAGGCGCCGAGCGACCATGCCGCCGACGCGATCGCCGCCGCGATCTGCTTCCTGCACCGCGAGCCCTTACGGGCCGCCATCCGCAAGGCGCAGTAGCCTCGCCGGTGTGATTCGGTCGGTACGAGGACGCCTGGCTGCGGTCGAGGCGGATACGGTGGTGGTCGAGGTCGGCGGCGTCGGTCTGCTGGTGCGCTGCTCCGCGACGACCTCGCGCGCCCTGCCGGGAGTCGGGCACGAGGTCGCGCTGACGACCTACCTGGTGGTGCGTGAGGATGCGCTCGATCTGTACGGCTTCGCCACGCCCGCCGAACGTGAACTGTTCGAGGCGTTCATCTCGGTCGGCGGCGTCGGCCCGCGCATGGGTCTTGCGATCTGTGGTGTGGACGACCCCGACGTGCTGCGGTTGGCCGTCGCCCGTGGGGATGTGGCCAAGATCCAGCTCGCCTCTGGCGTTGGCAAACGCACTGCCGAACGCGTCGTGCTGGAGCTGCGTGGCAAGGTCGGCGAGCTGGTCACCGCCGACGGAGGGGCCCGGGGACTGACCGACGCGGACACGTTCATGGCCGCACGCGACGGGCTTGTCGGTCTGGGGTTCAAACAGGAAGAGGCCGAGGCTGCATTGTCCGACGCCCCGACTGACGCGTCGGCTGAAGAGCTGTTGCGCCACGGTCTCGCCAGGTTGCGCCGATGAACGACGAACGACTGCAGGACCCGACCGACGTTCCGGGTGAGGACGAGTTTGACCGCTCGCTTCGACCCAAGAACCTGGCGTCGTTCGTCGGACAGCCCGCGGTCAAGGAGAAGCTCGGGATCTTCCTGCAGGCCGCAAAGCTACGCGGCGAGGCACTGGACCACGTCCTGCTGGCAGGGCCTCCCGGCTTGGGCAAGACGTCCCTCGCGTCGATCCTGGCCGTCGAGATGGGGGTGGGCTTCCATCAGACGAGCGGCCCGGTGCTCGAGAAGAAGGGCGATCTGGCTGCCGTCCTGACCCAGCTCGGCGAGCACGACATCCTCTTCATCGACGAGATCCATCGCCTCAACCGCTCGATCGAGGAGACCCTGTACCCGGCCATGGAGGACTACCAGCTGGACGTGATGCTGGGGCAAGGCCCATCGGCGCGGACGTTGCGGCTCGATCTTCCCAAGTTCACGTTGGTCGGCGCGACGACGCGAAGCGGTCTGCTCGCCGGGCCGCTGCGCGACCGGTTCGGGGTCGTCGAGCGCCTGGACTACTACAAGCCGGATGAGCTCGCGCAGATCATCGTGCGCTCGGCCGGCCTGTTGGACGTCGCGATCGATGACGCCGGTGCGAGGACCCTTGCCGGCCGCTCACGCGGCACACCGCGAATCGCCAACCGCCTGCTGCGCCGCGTGCGCGACGTCGTACAAGTCCGTGGCCACGATCGGATCGATCCCGCCGTAGCCGAGGAGGCCCTGACCCTCCTCGAGGTCGACTCCGCGGGCCTCGACGAACTCGACCGCAAGCTCTTGCGCGTCTTGTGCGAGACCTTCGAGGGCCGGCCGGTGGGCCTGGGCACCCTGGCCGACGCGGTGGGGGAGTCTGCCGACACCATCGAGGACGTCTACGAGCCCTACCTGCTCCAGGAGGGGCTGCTGCAACGCACGCCGCGCGGTCGGCAGGGCACCGCCCGGGCGTTCCGGCACCTGGGCCTGACGCCAGCGAGCGGGAGTCAGCAAGGGCTCTTCTGACCTTCAGGTGCCGGCACGAACGGCCGATACCTCAGGGAGAGCTTTTGTTGGTTCATGCGGATCGGGACGGATGGAGTTGCTGGCCCCTCTTCAGAAAATACGTCACCTCACGGCTGTGATGACGGCAACGTTCGGACTCGTGTCCGTGTTCCCCGTCGTCGTCGCGCGTGCGGCCGTCGGCCTGCCCAGCGTGCCGCTTCCCGGCGCGCCGAACCCGTCCACCCTTCCAACGGTCCCCGAAGTTCTCGCCTCGCCCACGTCCGCCCTTCCGACGGTCACCGATCTTCTCGCCTCGCCCACCGTGCCGGATCTTCCGAGCGTGCCGGACCTTGTCGGAAGCGGCTCGGGCGGCGGAGGCGACACACGACCCGACCCCTCACCGACCCGCCCGGCGAGATCCACGCCTGCCGCCGCAACCACCTCGCCGACGAACGAGTCGGTTGCCCGGACACCGTCCACCGCCAGCACCGCCTCCGGCGGGACCGGTCGGACGGCACCTGGCAGGCGCCGCGCCTCGGCCGGGGGCTCAGGTGCCGCAGTCGTCTCGCGAGATGCCGTGGGCGAGAACGCACCGGCCACACGCGGCGCGATCGGGGGGGGACCCACCCCGGCCAGCCGGCAGTCCGTCTCCACAACCGATTCACGCGACATCATCGAGCGGATCGTGGAGGTCATCCCGGGGTGGGCGAAGGCACTGATGGGACTCCTGGCCGGCCTCTCGGTCGCGATGGCCGCCGCAGCACACCGGCGCCTTCGCCGGCGGGCGGCCGAGAACCGCCATCAGGCCCGTCACGACCTTCTCACCGGTTTGCCGAACCGCACCCAGTTTCACGACCGGATCACCCAGGCCGCGCTGCGGGCGCAGGAGGACGGGCGCCAGATCGCGGTGATGCTGATCGACCTCGACGGCTTCAAGGAGGTGAACGACACGCTTGGCCACGGCAACGGCGACAGACTCCTCCAGCAGATCGCCGCCCGCCTACCAGAGGCCCTCCGCGAAGGCGATACCGTCGCGCGCCTCGGCGGTGACGAGTTCGCCGTCCTGCTTCCGACCGTCGCCGGTGAGGGCGCAGCCCTGATGGTCGCCGAAGGCCTCCGGCGCGCGCTCGACGGACCGTTCGTCCTGGCCGATCTGGCAATCCACCCCGACGCCGGCATCGGCATCGCGATGTACCCCGACCACGGCGTGGACGCCGACACGCTGATCCAGCACGCAGACGTGGCGATGTACCTGGCGAAGGAGGGACGGACGGGCGTGGTCGTCTACGACGAGGAGCAGGACCGCTACAGCCCTGACCGGCTCGCCCTGATCGGCGAGCTTCGCCGGGCGATCGATCAAGGCGAGTTGACCCTCCACTATCAGCCGCAGGTCGAGCCCGACACCGGGCGCGTCGGCGGAGTCGAGGCGCTACTGCGGTGGCAGCATCCGGAGCGCGGCCTGGTGCCGCCTGATGAGTTCATCCCGCTCGCGGAGCGCACCGGGCTCATCCAGCCGCTCACGCTCTGGGTGCTGGATGCGGCGCTGCGACAGTGCGCGAGCTGGCGGCGAGCAGGTCTCGATCTGTGGGTCTCTGCGAACCTGTCCGCGGCGAACCTCGTCGACGGGGACACCCCGCGCGAGATCGAGCGGTTGCTGCGGCGTTGGGGCGTGCCGCCCGCCCTGTTCCGTCTCGAGATCACCGAGACGACCGCCATGGCCGATCCGGCCCGCACCGGTGCCGTGCTCTCCCGGCTCGACGCGATGGGGGTGCAGCTGGCGATCGACGACTTCGGCACCGGCTACTCGTCACTCGCCTACCTCAAGCGACTGCCCGTCCACGAGCTGAAGATCGACCGCTCGTTCGTCTCGAACATGGCGAACGACCCGAACGACGAGGTCATCGTCACCTCCACGATCGATCTGGGCCACAACCTCGGCCTGCGGGTCGTGGCGGAAGGGGTCGAGGATCAGGACACGCTGGACGAGCTCGTGAGGCGAGGCTGCGACCTCGCTCAGGGCTACCACTTCACACGACCGCTGCCCCCGGCGGAGCTGCGGGCCTGGCTCACCGAGTGGGAGGCGTCGACGGCGTCGAGGGGTGTGGCGCTCGATCACCCTGCGGCGCTCGCCGCTCCGCGCTGACGCGAGCCCGGCCGAGAGGCGGCGGCAGGGCCAGGGCATGGGGCGCGGTCGTCCGGCGACGGTGGTGCGGGAGTCGGCGGCCGTGCCCCTTGCCGAAAACAGGTGCGGCGCGCTGCCGCTCAACCCGGCGGGTGCAGCTCGCCGGCTCATCGCTCGCGCAGCAACCTCCAGGGTACGGGGCGTCGCAGGACGGCGGTGGTGACGGCCAACCCCACCACGACCACGACCGCGCCGGCGACGCCGTCGAGCCAGTAGTGGTTGGCGGTGACCATGACCGTCAAGAGCATCATCGCCGGCCACAGCCAGATCAGCCATCGTGACTGTGGGCGCAACATCCACGTCACCGTCAGCGCGTACAGCACCGTCTGGCCGACGTGCATCGACGGCATGGCCGCGTAGAGGTTGCGAAACGGCTGGAACCACGAAAGGCTCCCGCCGAGTTCCAATGCCGCCTTCGTCGTGTCCTGGAGCCCAAGTCCCGGGATGAACCGGGGCGGGGCAAGCGGGTAGAGCCAGTACACCAGCACCGCCAGACCGTTGGTGACCCAGTACCAGGTGTGCAGGAACAGCATGTGACGCCGGTGGCGGAAGAACACCCACAAAAAGAACAGGGTGTACCCGGCGGTGTAGGCGATCGTGTAGAACCAGATCGTGGTGAACTGGCCGCCCGGGACGTCGTGGACCGCGTGTTGGAGGTCGGGTTCGACGAACAGACCCAGCGAGCGTTCGGCCGAGATGACCTGGTCGGCGTGGTCGTAGGCGCGCGTGGCGGGCTCGCCGAGCGCCACGAAGTCGCGCGCCAACTCGTAGACGAACATCAACACGAGGAACGCCAGCACAAAACGCGCCAGATCCCACCACCAGGCACGCGGCCGGGCCTCGACCGTTGGGACCGCGCTCGTCACGGGGCGCCACGGTAGCAAGTGTCCTGCCGAACCGGGTCGCCTGCGGGTGCGCGACTGCAGGGGGTCCGAGGGGGTCTGCTAACGTCAAAAGCCCGTTCCCCACCCGAGGATGCCCACTCAGAATGCAAGCGCTTCAGCCGCTTCTGCTCATCGCGGTCTTCGTCGCCTTCTTCTACTTCTTGGCCATCCGCCCCCAGCGGCGGCGACAGGCCGAGATGCAGCAGCTGCACAAGAACCTGAAGGCCGGTGACGAGGTCGTGACCCTGTCGGGCATCTACGGCACGGTGACCGAGATCGAGGATGGCGGAACCATCCTGCTCGAGATCTCCGAGGACACCGAGATCCGCATCGCGGCATCGTCGATCGGTGGGGTCGTCCCCAACCATCCGGTTGTCGTGGAGCCGACCGAGCCCGCAACAAGCTCCGAGTAATCGCCACATGAGCCTTCACAAGCGGTCCCTCTGGTTCGTCCTGCTGGTCGTCGGTCTGATGGCCGGCTCGGCGGTCGTCGTCGCGCTCAAGCCGACGGTGCTCGGCCTCGACCTCAAGGGCGGGGCGCAGGCGATCTACAAGGCCACGGCCACCTCGACGACGCCGGTCAACAACGATTCGATGCGGCGTGCGATCCAGGTCATCCGCAACCGCGTCGACGCCTTCGGTGTCTCAGAACCCGAGATCCAGCAGGTCGGGTCGGATCAGATCCAGGTCTCGCTTCCCGCGGTCGAGAAGCCGTCGGTCGTCGACGCGCTGGTCAAGCCCGCGCAGCTCGCGTTCTACGCATTTCAACCGAACCTCGTCGGCTATCAACCGCTCGTCGGGCCCAGCCAGCAAAACCCGCTCAACGGTACGCCGGACCTCTACGACCTGATCAAGTACGGCAACGACGCGACGTCCAAAGCCGGCGCCGGCACGAGCGAGAGCTTCTACCTGTTCCGAAAGAACACGGCGCACACATGGGTTGCGGGTCCGGCAGCGAGCGAGAAAGACCTCATCCAGCTGCTCAACACCAACGAGACCACCAAGGCCGCCAGCCAGGAGTATGCGACCAGCCCGAAGGCGTTCGAGGTCAAGACGCTCAAGGCCGGCTTCGTCATCCTGACGAACGGTCAGGGAAGCGGCGGTGGCAAGGTCACGCCCTGTGGCGGAGGCGGCAGCTGCATCCTGCTCCACGATGTCGCCGGCCTTTCGGGCCCCGACATCAAGGGCGCCAACCTGGGATTCGAGTCCGGCTCCAATCTGCCGCTCGTCGAGATGCAGTTCACCGGCGGCGGACGCAAGAAGTTCGCCTCGGTCACCAAGGAGATCGTCCAGGGCGCGCTCAGCGAAGGCCGCACCGGAACCGGCACAGACCGCTTCTGGACGTTCGCCATCGCGCTCGACGGCGTCATCATCTCGAACCCGTACGTGTCGTATGAGGACAACCCGTCCGGGATCGACAGTGACCGCGCGCAGATCTCCGGCGGTGGGTTCACAAAGAGCACGGCGAGCACGCTTGCCGATCAGCTGACCTCGGGCGCGATCCCGGTCAAGCTCGACCGCGTCAGCACGTCGATCGTCGGGGCGACGTTGGGTTCGCAGTCGCTTCGTCAGGGTCTCATCGCCGGCCTGATCGGGCTCTTGGCCGTGATGGCCTTCCTGATCTCGTACTACCGCCTGCTCGGTGTGATCGCGTCGCTGTCGCTCGTCGTCTATGGCTTGTACTTCTGGGCGATCGCCAAGCTCGTTCCGATCGCATTGACGCTCCCGGGCATCGCGGGTCTCATCCTGACCATCGGTGTCGCCGCCGATGCCAGCGTCGTCATCTTCGAACGCGTGCGCGAGGAAGCCCGGGCAGGACGGCCACCCAAGACCGCGATCCTCAACGGCTACAAGCGTGGTCTGACCGCGATCATCGACGCCAACATCGTGACCCTGGTCACGGCCGCGATCATCTTCCTGTTCGCCACCGCCGGGCCTCGAGGCTTTGCGTTCACACTGATCTTGGGTGTGTTGCTCTCGTTGTTCACGGCGATCATCGCGACACAGGGCGCGCTGGGCCTGCTCGTCGAGACCAGGCTCTTCAAGAACGAACGTTTGATGGGTTTGCACACCCGCGAGATCAAGTGGAAGCTCGACATCGTCGGCAAGTGGAAGTTCTGGCTCGCCATCTCGTTCATTCCGATGTTCCTCGGCATCCTGGTCATCGGGTTCCGGGGGCTCAAGCCCGGCCTCGATTTCAAGAGCGGAACCGAGGTCAAGGTCGCCTTCACCCAGACCGGCGTGGACGAGAACGGCATCCGAGGCGTCGTGGGACCGCTGGGCTACCCGGACGCGATCATCCAGAAGTACACGGCCAAGGACGCAGCCGGCAAAGACATCACCGGATTCAAGATTCGCACCGCGACGCTGACGAACGGCAAGGACACCGAGCTGCTCGATTCGCTCACGGCCAAGTTCGGGCCTGCCCCGGAACCGCAGATCAACAGCGTCGGGCGCACGTTCGGTCAGGACATCGTGCGCAACGCGATCTACGCGATCATCTTCTCGTTCCTGGCGATGATCGCGTACCTGTCGTTGCGGTTCGAGTACAAGCTCGCGCTCCCAGCCTTGCTGTCGGTCGTCCATGACGTCTGGTTAGCCCTCTCCATCTACTCGATCGCCGGCAAGGAGGTGACCGGCGCGACGGTGGCTGCGCTGCTCACCATCCTGGGGTACTCCCTCTATGACGTGGTGATCGTGTTCGACCGCATTCGCGAGAACGCGCCGTTGATGAAGGGGCGTCCATACCGCGACATCGTCAACAAGTCGGTGCACGAGACCCTGACGCGGTCGATCATCACCATGATGCTGACGCTGCTGCCGATCACCGTGCTGCTGATCTTCGGTGGCGAAACGCTGCGGGACTTCTCGTTCGCGCTGCTCGTCGGCATTCTGGCCGGTGGTGTCTCGTCGATCTTCATCTCGGCGCCGATCGCGGCCCTGTGGAAAGAGCGCGAGCCCAACGAGGTCAAGGCCGCTGCACGCCGGGCCCGCAAGGCGGCGCGGGTGGCGACCGTGGACTCGGACATCATGGACGTGAGCGCGTTCAACCGGGCGGACGCGGCACTCGCCGCCGCAACCGATTCGACGGGCGACGGTGCCGGCGTGCGGCAGGACCTCGATGACGTCATCCAGATCGACGACCGCGAAGATGCTCTCGACGCAGGATCGGTGGGCGACAACGGCGTGCCGCCACCTGCAGACATCGGCGACAACGGTGTCACGACACCTCGGGATGCCGGGGATGGCGCTGCGCCCGCACCGCCGCCCCAGCGACCCAGACGCCACCAAACGGCCCGGAGGAAGCGCAAGCGCTGAACGGGGTGGTGCGGCCCTTCGATCACGAAGCGGCCCGCGCCCGGATCGTGCTCGCCGGGTGAGACCACCGGCAGCGTCGCGTGACGCCGGCGCCGCAGACGCAACGACCTGGCGCAGGAGCGACCTCACCGGGGGCGAAACATTCCCGGTGAGGTCGCGATCCCGTCAGGGACGGGCCTCGGTACTCTTGAGA
Organism: Actinomycetota bacterium; assembly: GCA_031372145.1. Classification (GTDB taxonomy): domain Bacteria; phylum Actinomycetota; class Thermoleophilia; order Miltoncostaeales; family Miltoncostaeaceae; genus CALMEC01. Next base: position 9,513 of record JANMKR010000002.1, read on the forward strand.
TTGGCCCGCCTGCGGGCCAGGCCGAAAGGTTGTTCCAGTGCGTTTGCGACTCGTGATCCCCGCCGCGCTTGCGGCCGCTGCCACCTATGCCGCCCTCGTCCGTGACGAGACGGCGGCAGGCAGACAGGTGCAGACAGTCACCCCGAGGCCGGCCTCAGGTGCGTCGCCCGGACCGTCGAGCCAGGCCGTGCACATCGAGCCTGAGGCGCCGATCGCGCCTCTGCCACCGCCGCCGCCTCGGACGGCCCAGGCGGTCCTCGCCCCACCGGATGTCGATCCGCCGTCGCCTGCGACGCCGGATCTGACATCACCATCGGTCTACGATCTGCTTGCCGGGGCGCCGTCGGTCGACCCGCAAACGTCGTTCGGCGAACGGCCACCGGATGTGGCCGACAGTGCGCCGGCCAACGAGGTCGGGAGCGATCCCTGGCAGGTGCCGTTGGACGAGGGCCGCTTCGCGCTCGGGGGGTGGGCCGCGTCGGCGGGCCACAGCATGGTCTCGGCCGTGACATTTCGCCGCCGGCTCCCAGAGGACATTGCGCCTGACCGCATCGTTCTGGAGGTCGACGCATCGGACAACGTCTCGGAGGACGGACTGGTCGTGTTGGCAGATCCGGGATTTGCGCCGGACCGCGAGGGGTTCACCCTGCTGTTGGCCGCGGCGGACCCTGGCCCGTTCTCGGCGGCGGGGAGCTACCGGGTACTTCCGACAGGAGCGGCCGAGCCGGGTCTGTAGGGCGATCGACATGGCGTTTTACCTGCAAAAGCGGTAGATCCAGCGTGGCCCGGCAACGAGTTGCGCCAAGGGCTTAAGGCCGGGGATGTTTCGGCCGATATGCAGGGGGACACCGCCCTGCCTCCGAAGTGGCGGTCATCACACGGGAGTGTTGAGACGCGATGGGATTCCTCTCTAATTTGACGATGGTGCAGCGTGCAGGCGGCGCGGCTGTGCTTGTCCTGATCCTGGTGATGCTGCTCATGAAGCAGCATCAGGCCAAGGGTGCACCGGCGGCAAAGTCCGCGGATGCCAAGAAGGACAAGACCTCGAAGGCGCGCGAGGCCGCACCGAAGGAGAAGAAGGGCCGTTCGTTCGGATCCAAGCGCAAGAGCAAGAGCGACGACGACCTGGACCTGCCGTTGGCTGAGCCGAAAGCCGGTCAGGGTCGCATGGTCCCACGCCTTCCGGCCGCGAGTGAGTTGCTCGACGACGCTCCTGAACCTGTTCCCGTTGCGGTCACAGAGGTGGCCGAGTCATTGATCGCCGTGCCGGTTGCCGGTGCCGAGGGCATGATCAGCGAGCCCGGTTGGCCGACGCCTGGTGAGGTGTGGGCAGCCCCGGACGCTGTCGCGACCGAGCCGGCTGAGGACGTCGGGTCATGGCAGGCGGGTGCGCAGGATGACGCGCTGGCCGCGCTGACCGAGATTCCCGAGGCCGACACCTCCGAATGGGCATCGGACGAGAGCGAAGGCTTCGACCCGGCAGCGGGTTGGGATGCGTCGTCTGACGAGACATCTGACCCCGCCGCCGAAAGCGACGCGACGTGGCAGGCCGAAGAGGAGGCGTTCGACTGGACCGCGGGTGACGCAATCGACGGTTGGGCGACGTCGGGCGAGTCTGAGCCTGCTGAGAGCTTGACCTCTGGTGAGGCCGCATGGGAGGCGCCGGAGGACGAGACGCCGTCCTGGAGTGCAAATGAGGTCACCGAGTGGGAGGCGTTGGAGCCGGTCGAGGAGACTCCGTCGGTCGCCACGGCCGTCGCCGACGAGTCCCCCGCTGACGCCACCGCCGTCGCCGAGGAGTTCAGCGTCGGTGAATGGACCGCTCCCGTCCAGGAGACGGTTGAGGTCGAGGCGGACGAGCCCGAGGCCATCGTGGAGATGCCCGAGATCGTGTGGGATCCCGTCGACGAGGTCGAGGATGTCGAGGACGAGCTCGAGCCTGTCGCTGAGGTCGTCATGACCGAGCCCGAGCCGCACATCGAGATCCCGGCACTTGTCGAGGAGCCCGCCATGGTGGTCGTCTCCGAGCCCCCGGTTGTCGAGGATGAGCCGGTTGCCGTCGCTTCTGCGACGCCGGTCGACGAGGAACCCGTGATCGTGGCGGTCGAGGAGCCAGTCGTCGAAGCGGAACCTGTGATCGTGGCGGGGGAGGAGCCGGTGGTCGAGGTTGAGCCGATGGTCATCGCCGCCGAAGCGCCCGTCGTCGAAGCCGAGCCGGCGATCATGGCGCTGGACGACGATCAGGTCGACGAGCACGTGTTTGAGGCGCCCGAGGCCGAGCAGCTCGAGGTCGAGCTCCCGGTCGCGACGCCGTCGTTCGCCGCAGTCACGGCCGGTGCGGTTGTGGCCGACCCGGCAGCGCGCTGGGCGTCCATGGCACCCGGTGGCGTCACCGAGGCTCGCGGCACCGCGAGCCCCGTCGAGAGTTGGGCGCGTCTGCGTCCCGGCCAGACACCGGGCATCGCGATGAACGGCACGAACGGCAACGGCACGGTCGCCACCGCGGTTGCACCGATGCCCAGCCCCACCGACGTCACGTCGCCCTCGCTGGCCTGGTGGGACGTCCCCTCCGGTATGGAGTCGGATCCCCGTCGTGGGCGGTTCGCACTGGGTGGCTACGCACTTCAGCCGGGACACCAAGTCGTGAGCGGTGTGACGTTCCGAGACGGGGTTGTCCCGCCGCCAACGCACTGGGTCATCGGCCCGGTTGTGGGTGAGGTCGCGCCGGGCACGCTCGTGCTCCACGTCGACGGTTGCCTCAACTGCCACTCGCACGACCTCTCGGTCCTGACGGACCCCGGTTTCGCACCGACGACCGATGGTTTCAGCCTCCGCCTGGCGGCGGCAGCCACCGGCCCGTTCGCGGCCAGCGGCACGTACGTCATCAGCTGACACCCCCACCAATTCCCGCACCCGTTCGGGGCCGCCACCGCATGATGCGGAGCGGTCCCGAACTCATTTCGGGTCGTGCACTCGGTTGATCGGGGCGCCGCCGCGCAGATCATCAGGGGTCTCTGGCTCATCGGTGTCCGATGTCGCCTCGGATCACGCTGGCCACGTCACGCTTGGGGACCCGTCCGTCGACCTTGCTAGCCTCGGTCGGTGGCCACCGGGGAGCGACGCCAGAACATCGCCCGACTCCGCCAGATCGGAGAGGTCGCCGCCCGCCACGGCTTTGGATTCCTCCTCGACAGGAGCCGGTCGGCACAACCGGCCGACGACGTTGATGTCCATGGGACCCGCGGCGAGCGCCTGCGCAGGATGCTCGACGAACTCGGTCCGACGTTCGTCAAGTTCGGTCAGCTGCTCTCGACCCGTCCCGACATCGTGCCGCCGGACATCGTCCGCGAGTTGCGCACGCTGCAGGATGCGGCGACCCCCGTCCCCTCAGACGTCGCCCGTGCCGTGATCGAGGCCGATCTGGGCTTGCGGATCGACGAGATCTTCGAATCGTTCGACGACACGCCGATCGCCGCCGCTTCGATCGGCCAGGTCCATCGCGCCCGGCTTCCCGGTGGCATCGATGTGGCGGTCAAGGTGCAACGCCCCGACGCGGACACCAAACTCAAGGCGGATCTGGCGCTGCTCGAACAGCTCGCGAAGATCATCAAGGAACGCACCAGACGCCTCGAGTTCATCGACACGGTCGCGCTCGTTGACGAATTCGGTCGCACGATCCGCCAGGAGCTCGACTATCGGATCGAAGCCCGCAACGTCGAGGCAACACGACGCGCGTTCGCCGGAGACCCGACGGTCACCGTTCCCAAGGTGTTCTGGCGGTCCACCACGAGCCGTGTGTTGGTGCTGGAGTGGCTCGACGGCAACACGCTCAATCACACCGACCTCGACGCCTGGCCTGCCGAGGACCGCCGCACACTGGCGACGCGCATCTCGGCGACGTGGATGAAGATGGTGTTCGTCCATGGCTTCTTCCACGCCGACCCGCATCCCGCCAATATCGTGGTTCACGGCCCGGACCACATCGGCCTGATCGACTTCGGGCTCGTCGGTCAGCTCTCGCCCCGGGACCGCCAGACGGCCGTGCACGTGTTCGTCGACGCCGTCGATCAGAACCTCGATCGCCTTCCGCGTCGACTCCGCGATCTGGGCCTGCGCTACCCCAAGGAACAGGAAGAGGAATTCCGCGATCAGCTCGGCATCATCCTGCAGCGGTACTGGGGCGCGTCCATGGGCGAGATCGACGGACGCGAACTCATCCGCGACATCTTCACCGCCATCTACCGCCTCCAGATCAAGCTCCCCATCCGCTGGGTGCTGCTCGACAAGGCCCTCGCGACGCTCGCCGGGGTGGGTCTGCAGATCTCCCCGGACTTCAACGTCTTCGAGACAGCCCGTCCCTACGCCAGGCGGTTGATGCTGCAGCGGTTTCGTCCGGACGTCGTCGCGGACCGCATCCAGGGTGACATCGGCAGGTACGCCGAGGCCGCGCTGGCGTTCCCGTTCCAGCTGCACGACGTCCTGGACGAACTGCGCGACGGCGAGGTCAAGATCGCGATCCAGCAGGAGGGGTTCACCGAATCCACCGAGCGTGCGCTGGGCGCCACCAACCGCGTCGTGATGGGCGTGCTCGCCGCCGCGGTGTTCCTGGGATCAGCGATCCTCGGCGGCTTCGTCCGCAACGGCCCGCACCTGCTCGGGATCGCCGCCGTCGCGATCCCCGGATTGCTCGCCGGGTCGGCGCTCGCCGGCCTGGTGCTGTTCGGCATCCTCAAATCCGGGCGCTGGTGATCCACGTGAGGAGAACCGCTCAATGACGTGGCGGGCCGACCGGGTCAGGTTTGACGACGTCGCCACATTGCAGGAGGCGCTCGCATGTCCTGAGCCGCTTGCCTGGGTGCTCGCGCGTCGTGGGCTGATCGATCCGGCAGAGGCCCGCGCGTTCCTGACCTCAGACGGTCCTCTGGACCCTCCGGAGGCGATTCCCGGGATCACCGAGGCCGCCGACCGCCTTGCAAAGGCGGTCCGCGCCGGGGAGCGCATCGTCGTCCACGGCGACTACGACTGCGACGGGATCTGCAGCACCGCGATCCTGGTGCGCGCGCTCGAAGCCCGAGGAGCCCGGGTGCGGGCGTTTCTTCCGAGTCGCTTCGTCGACGGCTACGGCGTCAACATCGCGACCGTCGAGCGCCTTGCGGACGACGGCTGTGACCTGCTCGTGACCGTCGACTGTGGCACCACGGCCGTCGAGGCGCTCGAACGCGCAGCGGAACTCGGCATCGAGAGCATCGTGTGCGACCACCACCTGGCCGGGGGACGTCGCCCGCCGGCGATCATCGCCAACCCGGCGTTGGGCCGCGGCTCGGATGCGCTGCCCGCCGCTGCCGGCGTGACGTTCAAGCTGACCCAGGCACTTGCCGCGCGACTGGACGGCGATGGGCAGCTGGCGCCCAGTGCGTCCGAAGGGTTGGATCTGGTCGCCCTGGCCACCGTTGCCGACGCGGTGCCGTTGATCGGCGAGAACCGGCGCCTGGTTGCAAAGGGTTTGGCAGCGCTGCGCGCCGCACCGCGTCCCGGCATCGCCGCCCTGTGCGCAGCTGCCGGGATCTCGCCACGCGGCGTCGATGCGCGGGCCCTCGGCTGGAGCCTCGCACCCGCGATCAACGCGTCGGGTCGCATGGCGCATCCCGATCGGGCGCTCGAGCTGCTGCTTGCCGGCGATGGTCCCCAGACGCACGCGCTCGCCACCGAACTCTGGAACCTCAACATGGAACGGCGCGAGGTCGAGCAACGCGTCACACAGGAGGCGATCGCGATGCTCGACGCCTCGCCGCCGGAGGTGCGGGAGGCGTATGCGATCGTCGTCGCGGGGGAGGGCTGGCACGAAGGGGTCGTCGGGATCGTCGCGTCACGGCTGGTCGACCGGTTCGATCGGCCTGCGATCGTCGTGACGATGGACGGCGACTCGGCCAAGGGCTCGGGACGTAGCCTGCCCGGGGTCGACCTGCACGCGTTGGTGGCCGCCGCAAGCGGTCCGCTCGAGCGGTGGGGCGGTCACGCGGGTGCGATCGGCCTGCAACTTCCGTCCATCCAGATCGCCGCGTTTCGCTCCGGCCTCGTCATGGCAGCGGAGTCCATCGGCCCCGCGATCACCCGGGCGCGCGTCCGTGTGGTGGATGCCGTCGTGGGCGTCCGTGATCTGACCCTGCCGACCGCGGAGGCCCTGGAGGCGCTTCAGCCGTTCGGCAACGGCAACCCCGAGGTGCGCCTGGTGGTGCCGGGGTGCATCGTCGAGGCCGCAGCGACGATGGGAGAGGGTGGACGGCATCTGCAACTGCGCCTGCGCGCCGGTGCCGCGCACGCCCGTGCGCTCGGTTGGAACATGGGTGAGCGTTTGTCGCGCATCGCGGTCGGCGCCCGTCACGATGCGATCGTCCAACTGGCCGTCGATCGGTGGCAGGAACTCGTCGGCCCCAAGGTCACGCTGGACGGGCTCGACTCGCTCACCGACGCGGGCGTGGTGGCGGCCCAATGCGCGCAACCCTGCGACGTCGGGTGCCCCGAACGCATCGGGGCACACACGCTTCGGGCGCTGTTGGACGACGCCGTTGGACATGGGCCTGCACCGCAGAGCGCACCGCCGATCGGCGTGCGCGACCGCCGTGGTGAGGGGACCGTCGTCGCGACGCTCGCCGCCTTGTGCGGCGCGGACCGGGGGGTTGCCGCCATCGTTGCGGACGCTGCCCAACGCCGTGCCGTGCTGACCGATGTCCTCGATCCCGTGCGACTTGGCGTCGAGGTGGCGGTGCTGGGAGGTGGACGGTGCGACGCCGGCGCGCTACGGGCGCGTTTGGCGCTGGCAGCCGGCCGGCCGGGGCTGTTGATCATCGAATACGGCGTGCTGCCGGTGATCGAGCTCCCGCCGGACGTCCACGTGGCGCTCGTCGATCCGCCGCCTGACGCCGAAGCCGCCGCGTGGGCCGAGACCCGTGCGGCGGAACGGTGGCTGCACCTGCTGTGGGGCGACGAGGAGGCCACCTTCGCGCTCAAGGTCGCTGAGCGCCAGTGGGAACTTCGTCCGGTCGCCGCCGAGGTCTGGCGCGCGCTGCAGGGTGCGCCGCACCATCCGTGGGGCGATCAGCTCGATCGATTGCTCCTGGGAACATCCGATCTCATGCGCCCACCGGGCACAGTGGCCCATGCGGTCACCGCGTTGCGCCAGATCGGTCTGCTCCAGGTCGACGCGACCGGCATCAGCGTGCTTCCCGGTACGGGTGCCCGGCTCGACGGCGCACCTCAGTCCATCGCATGTCGTGATCGGCTGGATCAGATACGCGCCTTCATCGCGCAGGCGGGATCGCTGACCTTTGCCGCGTCCGCGGTATCGTGTGGACATGCCCGAGCAATTGGCTGATACCAACGTGACGCCCGTCGTGGAGACGGATCTGCTTGACGACCTGATCGCCGAGGTCGCCGGACACCATCCTGCGGTCGACGCGGACGCCATCCGGCGGGCCTACCTGTTCGCCGAGGAGCGCCACCGTGGACAGCTGCGGCGCTCAGGTGAGCCGTTCATCACCCACCCGGTGGGGTGCGCCCGCATCTGCGCAGAACTCGGCATGGACGGCCTGGCGATTCAGGCGGCGCTGTTGCACGACACCGTCGAGGACACCGGCGCGTTGGTGGCGGATGTCGAAGAGCATTTCGGGCCGGAGGTCGCCGCGCTCGTGGACGGCGTGACCAAGCTCACGAAGATCCATTTCGAGAGCCAGGCCGAACACCAAGCCGAGAACTACCGCAAGCTCATCGTCTCGATGTCGAGCGACATCCGGGTGCTGATCGTCAAGCTGGCCGACCGCCTGCACAACATGCGGACGCTCAGCTACATGAGCAAGAACAAGCGCATCCAGAAGGCGCGCGAGACCCTCGAGATCTACGGGCCCCTGGCACACCGCCTGGGCATCCATGCCCTCAAGTCCGAGCTGGAGGACCTGTCGTTCGCGGCGCTGCACCCCCGTCGATACGCCGAGATCCAGCAGCTGGTCAACCAGCGGCGTGCCGACCGCGAGGCCTTCATCGCCGAGGCGGGAACGTTCCTGACGACGGAGCTCGATGCGGTGGGGATCGAGCCCATCGAGATCACGGGTCGGGCCAAGCACATCTACTCGATCTACGAGAAGATGACGCGGCGGGGCAAGGAGTTCAACGAGATCTACGACCTGACGGCGCTGCGCGTCATCGTGGAGTCGGTCAAGGACTGCTATGGCGCGGTCGGGATCATCCATTCGCTGTGGAAGCCGATGCCGGGCCGGTTCAAGGACTACATCGCGATGCCCAAGCTCAACATGTACCAGTCGCTGCACACGACGGTCATCGGGACCGCGGGGCACCCACTCGAAATCCAGATTCGCACCGGCGAGATGCACCGCACCGCCGAGTACGGCGTTGCCGCGCACTGGCTCTACAAGAAGGATGCCGAGGGTCGCGGCGACTCCGAGCGCCTCGCGTGGCTTGGCCGGATGATGGAGTGGCAGAAGGACACGCGTGACCCCGGCGAGTTCATGGACACGTTGCGGTCGGACCT
>JANMKR010000113.1:0-3430 GCA_031372145.1 Actinomycetota bacterium
GGCCGCGTCTCCGGTGCCGATGGTCGATCTTGAGCAGTTCGCTTCGCTTGAGGACGCCCTCGCGAAAGCTGACGTAGGTCGGCGCTATGTCGAGGTCGGCAAGGTCCTCATACCCATGGCGGATCGACAGCTCACATTGCCGCTCTTCTTCTTCCTGTCGATGATTACCCGGAGTGAGGGGCTCCAGGGAGCAATCGTCCGAGAGATCAGGCACGGCAACCCCCATGCCGTGGTCCCACTGATTCGCGCGTTCGCGGAGGCGACCGCCATGGTTGCCTACGTTCACGACTACCCCGGATACATCGACCTGATTTCGAGGCCAGCCAGTGACCTTCCGAACAACGGGCCCAAACGCAAGAGCATTCAGGCGCTTCTTGCCCATGCGTCCAAACACGCGCCCGGCATGAAGATCGTTTACGCCGGATTGTCCGAGGGTACGCATTTCGGCGCAACTGCGATGTGGGCAGCGCACACGATTGAGAGCGAGGAGGAGAACGCTGTCAACACGTCATGGGCAAGTACCCCACGCTGGCGAACAGAGCACGACGCCCTTGTCGCCTGCGCCCTGACGATCGAGCTTGCCGAAGGGATGGACGCTCTTCTCCGGCGGTTTGCCGCACACCATCTGCTGAGCGCGCCGCCTGACGACGAACCGGCCATCCGGGAAAGCTCGCTAGCCTAGCCTCCTGAGGAGGAAGAGTGAGGCAGATCGAATACGACGTTTATGTCAGTGCCGAGGGCATCGAGCTTCGGGTCGACGACCCTGAGCACGACGACCTCGTGACTCTTCTCGAGAAACTGCGCGAGACGCAACTCCTGGGCGTCGTCGTGGGCTATTCGCGTGGCCACGGGCCGGATATGACGGCGACCGTCACCGGGTTCGAGCAGCGCGAGTTCGCGCAGAGCGCAGCGGCCTCGATCTTTGGGAACGCGTTGGTGCAGCTGGGCTTCGCTGATGGCTGGCAGTTCTTCACGCTCCAGCCGCGTCACGCCATCCTCACCGTCAGCTAGGCAGAGGCGGCCCAACAGCGCTTGTTCGCGATCGGCCAACAGGACGGCCAACGTGACGAGGGGCTGGAGGTCGCGGTGCGCTCCCTACACGAGGCCCTCGGGGCCCGAGAATCCGAGGCCCTTGTGCGCGCGAAGGGTGGGTAGTCGGCTCGCTCGGCGCAGGTAGGAGAAAGCAGACGGCGTGCCACGGCTGAGGGGTCTGCTGCACGTTTAGGTGACAGGTTGTAGTCACGCTGCGAGTGCGGGTGACGGGTCATGATGGTCTCGTATTCGATGGGGGTCAATCGGCCGAGGCGGAGTTGTCGGCGTCGGCGGTGGTAGGTGCGTTCGATCCAGGTGACGATGGCGATGCGGAGTTCCTCGCGTGTCGCCCAGGAGCGACGGTCCAGGACGTTCTTCTGAAGAAGGGCGAAGAACGATTCCATCGCGGCGTTGTCACCGGCTGCGCCGGTGCGGCCCATCGAGCCGACCAGTCCGTGGCGGTTGAGTGAGCGCATGAACTTCCGTGCTTGGAATTGGGATCCGCGGTCGGTGTGGAAGATGCAGCCGGCTGTGTCGCCGCGGCGAGCAACGGCGGCTTCGAGGGCGTCGACGGCGAGGCGAGCTTTCATCCGGTCGCTGATCGAGTACCCGACGATCCGGCCGGAGCAGGCGTCTTTGACCGCGCACAGGTAGAGCTTGCCCTCCGCGGTGGGGTGCTCGGTGATGTCGGAAAACCACAGCCGGTCGATGCGTTCGGCGTTGAAGGTGCGCTGGACGAGATCGTCGTGGACCGGTGGGCCGGGTTTGTGGCCTCTACGTTTCTTCTTGCCGAACACACTCCACCACCCGTGATCTCGGCAGATCCGCCACGCCGTGCGCCAAGCCATCGGCTCACCGGCTTGGCGGGCCTCGTCGGCCAGTAGGCGGTACCCGAATTCCGGGTCGTCTCGGTGCGCGTCGAGCAGCGCATCAGCCCGGTACGCCTCAGTGATCTCGGCGTCTGTGACGGGGTGACGTAGCCACCGGTAATAGGGTTGGCGGGCGAGCTTGAGTACCCGGCACGTCACCGCGACGGGGACACCGTCGGCGGCGAGCTCGCTCACGAGCGGGTAGAGCCTTTTCCCGGCAGGTTCGCCTGTGAGAGGTACGCCGCAGCGCGGCGCAACACCTCGTTCTCTTGTTCGAGCAGGCGGTTGCGCTTACGCAGCTCACGCAACTCCTCAGACTCGCTGCGCGTCACGCCCGGTCTGACACCGTCCTCGACTGCGGCGCGTCGCATCCACTTGTACAGCGTCATCGCATGGACACCGAAATCAGCGGCGACCTGCTCAAGCGTCACACCCGGCTCACGACCACGCGCGACACGCACGACATCCTCACGGAACTCCTTCGGATAGGGCTTCGGCATGGTGCACATCCTTCCCGGCCAACCCCACCGAGGGCAAGCCAACAGAGATGACACCTATCCGTGCAGCAGACCCTACCTCATGAACTTGTGCGTGGCGGTGGAAGAACACCTCCGCTGTGTAGTTCCCAGTGATCGTGTCGAGCAAGCCGGCAAGTTCGTTCATCGCGTCTCGGAGCTGCCGCTGCGCATCTGCCGGATTCGGCCGAGTGACCTCGACGTAAACCCAGGGCTCCTCACCTTTCGCCAGACGAAAGTCAGGTCTTCTCTCTCGATCACCGACTGTCACCTTCGGCTCGCACCCAACCCGTACATCGGGAGTGCCACCCGCCGCGCGGTGGATCGCCATGAGCTCGGCAGATGCGCTCAGCTCCCGATTGCGCAACTTCTCAAGGAGCCGGTCGCAGCCGGTCGCTCGATCGAGAACAGCGAGCTGCTCCCCGAGTACCGCGATATCCAGAGTCGGGACCGTCCCGCGCACGGGGCCGATAGCACCAGGCTGCAACCGTGTCGCCTCGATCCAGTCCCGACCGAATCGTGCCTCCACTCGGTTGAACGCCTCGACGACGGTCTCTCGGTCGGCGGCAAGCTGGGCGCCCTGCAGCCAGTCTCCTTCGATCTCCTCCCATGACCAGCCGAGCCGCTCGTCGTTTCCGCTCTGCGTCTCTGGGTCATCCGAAGTTGTCACTGTTTGATCGTACTGCTGCGCGTCTTTCGCTCTCTTTCACCACCCGCGGTCTGGCCACTCGCGCATCCGTGACTCTGGACGTTTAGTCAAACATGTCCTGCTCGACGAGCCACCCGAGGCGCTCCGTTCGCTCGTCGCGGAACGCGATTCTCGTGCTGCCTCGGTGATGCCTCGGAGCGATCACCTAACCCCGGAAACCCGCTCCCGTGAAGGATGACGGGGGAAATGGGCGATACTGGGCTCGAACCAGTGACCCCTAGCTTGTCGAGCTAGTGCTCTCCCAACTGAGCTAATCGCCCGGGTCGGTCAATCCTATCAGCCCGCCGACACCGTCACGGGAAACG
>JANMKR010000013.1:0-17507 GCA_031372145.1 Actinomycetota bacterium
GTCAGGCCCTGCTCCCGCGCCGCGGCGTTGATGCGCGCGATCCACAGGCGGCGGAAGTCACGCTTGCGCACACGCCGGTCGCGGTATGCATAGCGCAGCGACCGCTGGACCTGTTCCTTTGCGCGACGATATGAACTCTTCTTGGTACCGAAGTAGCCCTTGGCCTGATTGAGAACCTTGCGGCGCTTCTTGCGTGCGCCAACCGACCGCTTGACCCGGCCCATCTAACGCTTCCCCAGAAGGCGAAGCACGTGCTTCGTGTTGCTCGGGTCGAGCACGTCCGGCGTCGCGGCGTTGCGCTTGCGCTTGGGCGACATGCTCTCGAGGTTGTGACGCTTGCCCGAGTGGACGTACATCACCTTGCCCGTCGGCGTCACCTTGAACCGCTTCGACGCCGAGCGGTTGGTCTTCATTTTCGGCATGATTATTCGCTCTTCGGTGATTCGGTCTCGACTGGGGCTTGGACTTCGGTCACCACGTCGGGTGGCGCCTCGACCAGTTCAGCGAGCGTTTGGGGAGCAGCCACTTCGGGCTTGGCGGTGAGCTGCTTGTTCGGAGCAAGCATCATAGTCATGTTTCGCCCATCGAGGTTGGGTTTGCTCTCGATGATCGCGAGTTCCTTGAGCTCGGCGGCCAGCTGATCCAGGATCCGTTCGCCGCGTTCGGCGTGCATGACCTCGCGTCCGCGGAACATGATCGTGATCTTGACCTTGTCGCGCTGCTTGAGGAACCGCTCGACGTGACCCTTCTTGGTCGCGTAGTCATGCGGGTCGATCTTGGGCCGGAACTTGATCTCCTTGATGGTGATCGTGCTCTGGTGTTTGCGCGCCTGCTTGGCCTTCTGCTCCTGGTCGTACCGCCACTTGCCGTAGTCCATGATCCGGCAGACGGGCGGTGCCGCATCGGGAGCGATCTCGACGAGATCGAGGTCCTGGCGCGCGGACAGGTCGAGGGCTTCGCGCAGCGGGACGACCCCGACGTTGGTGCCGTCGGCGTCGATCAGGCGCACGCTCTCGCCCCGAATCGCCTCGTTGATACGGGTCGACGGTCCAGCCGGCGGACGGGTGTCAGGCCCGCGCCTAGGAGGCACGAAGAACCTTGCTCGCGGTCAGCCCCGTACTCCGGGATGCGAAAGGGGCGCACTCGCCAAGAGGCACAGATGCAGTGATGTGTCGGGGAGTGCGCAGGTCACGTTCAGTGTTGGCGAGGATAGCAGTACGCAGACAGGGCGGGTAGTCCGGTGCCTGCCGGCCAGTCACAACATCGCGACAGCGGGCGATCGTGGTCGAGATGGACGCGGTCGTGCAAAGTGTCAACCGCGCTGGTCACGATCGAATCGCGAACGACCTGAGGTCGACAGACGGTTCGTGACCCAGGGCGAATTCGGCGACCGCGGGCGCCAGGACGGGTGCGAACTTGAACCCGTGGCCCGAGAAACCCGCGCACACGATCCGTCCGTCCTCGAGCCGATCGATGACCGGATCCTCGGTCGGCGTCATCGCGTAGAAGCACACGTCCGCACGGACGATCCGCGCAGCCACTCCTGTCACGCCGAACCGTCTGGCTGCATATTCCTGGATCGGAGCGAGGTCATCGACGGTCGCGATGCGCGCGGCCGGATCGTCGGGGTCCGCCTGCGGACCGGTGACGTGGGAGCCGATCTTCATGCCGAAGCCGTCGTGGGCCGGCATGCCGTACATCGCGAACGGTGCACCGTCACCGAACACCGGCACGTCGGCGGGACCGCCCGCCAGGTAGGCGGTGACCTGTCGGGTGGGACGGATCGCGATGTCCGCAACGAGGGTCCGCGACCAGGAGCCGGCGGCGAGCACCACGATCTCGGCGCGCAGCCGATCACCGCCTGCCAGCGTGACGCCGGTGCCGTCGGATTCGGTGACGTGGTCACGCACGAACCGCACGCCCCTGGCCTGAGCAAGCTCCGCCACGGTCCGGGTCGCGCGTTGGGCCCACAGGAATCCGCCGAGTCGATTGGTCACGCCCCAGGCGATGCCCTCGGGACGGATCGCCGGCCAGGCGCGGATGATTTCGTGGGCGTCGAGCACGTCGCCGGCGACCCCGAGCACATCCAAGGCTGCAAGGCTGGTCTGCTCCCATGAACCGTCGTCGCCGTCTGGCACCAGGAACAGCACCCCGACTTCGCGGTAGAGGTCTGCCCCCGTCGCCCGTTCGAGCCGGCGCCACGCGATACGGGCCCGCAGCGTCAGCTCGGAATAGACCACGGCCGCTCCGTACTCGAGCCGCAGCACGCGGGTGACACCGCCGGACGCGCGCTCGGCATCATCCGTTGCGCGCGGATCGACGACCCTGACCGACGCTCCGAGTTGCGCCAGGCGCAGGGCGCAGCCCCACCCGTAGATCCCGCCCCCGACGATGAGCGCCCGGGGTGCGCTCACACCGCCGCGCACCGACCCGGGAACTGGGCAACCTCGCTGACCAGCCCCTCGCGGAGCCCGACAGTCGGCACCCATCGCGACGTCCGACGCGCCCGGGTCGTGTCTGCGCTCGTACGCTTCACGTCGCCAGTCTGCACGCCGCGGCGATCGCGTGCCACACCGGCGCCGGCGAGCGCCGAGCCCGACGGCGCGTCCCGCGTGCATTGGGCCGGTCTCATCGTCCCCGATACCCTGGCCGTGTGCGACGAATGATCGGCTTCATGGTGACCGGCCTGATGGCGCTGATCACCGTGCCCACGGGAGCGATGATGGCGCTGTTCGGTGCCTTTCCGGGCGAGCCCGTCGTGACCGCCGGGCAACGCCAGACGCGGGCCATCCTGGTGGGCGGCGGCGTGGTGTTCCTGGTCGCGGGCATCCTGCTGACGCTGGTGGCGCTCCGCCTGCGCCCGCGCGCCGGAGACCTGGACCCGCCCCCGCTCGATCCATAGACAATTCCGTCCGGTCCTTGGCGTCAACCACCCGATGCTTGGACGCTACGCTGTGGTCATGACCCGCCCGCGTTCGGCGCCAGCAACCGCGGCCTGGATCGCGGGCCTCCTGACGGTTGCAGCGGTCGTGTTGCTGGCCGCCGTCGGCTCCGCATTGGTGGCGGGGTTCTGGCTCGTCGTGGCCGCCGCGATCACCTGGGCCGGCTGGGCACTCCGGAGCCTCCCGCGTGCCATTCGCATGGTCCTCGCGACGGCTTTGGTCCCGATCTTGGTGCTTTTGACCTGGGAAGGCGGCCTGTTCTTGGTCCCCGCCGCAATCGCCCTCGTCGTCGCCAGCGCCTGTACGCCGTCACACCCGGCGATCGGCCCCTCGCGCGCGCCATGACGACCGCGTGACCCGCGTGGCTACAGGAGTCGTCGAGAAGGTCTGAGACAAAAATGGACGAGGGCGTCGCGCGAAACGCGCGGCGCAACTTCCATTTTCTGCCCAGCGGGGTGGGCGTTTGCAACGCCCGCGCAACTGACAGGTGCGGCGCGCGACCCGACGCCGGGTCGTGAACGGTGGGAACCCGAGCCACGCGAACGCATTTCGGAGTCAGTCCTCGACTTCGAGAACTGACTCCGGAACGTTCGAGGTGGACCCGGCCGGTACTGCCCCGGCGTCCGAAAGTGCTTGTGAAACGACTTCTCCGAGCGCAGCCGTCGATGATTTTCTCGCGGGGGACGTCACCGTCGGCCAACCATTCCTCCGCCAGGCTTTCCTGAAATCTCACCCCTCCGCCGAAAGCCGTTGCTTCGGGGCCAGAGTCGCTATACGACACCGAGGATCCCCCTCACGACTCACAGGGGGCTCGATGGCTCTCTACTGTTGTTTAGGCAGCGAGAGCGAGCTGGCGGTTGTCCGCAGCTACATTGGTCCCGGTTGTTAACGCGGTCCACCGGGTCCGCGGCTCGCTAATCGTTCCCGTCCCACCTCGTCGAAACTGTTTCGGGCCCGTACCGAAGTGATGGTAGCAGCCCCGTTCGCCGCCCCGGAACGGGCATTTCGAGATGGCGGCGCGGGGCAGCGGCCCGATCTGGACGGGACGCCCATCCGCCTACGCGTCCGCTTCGCCGGCAAGCGCTGCGACCACCCGCTCCGCCGGGGCACCGAGCTCTGCGAGGATCGTCGCGGCGTCACCGCCGTCGGCGACGATCCCAAGCAGGATGTGCTTGCTGGTGATCTCGCCGTCACGGCTGCGTGGAGCCTCGTGCAGCGCTCGCGCCAGCACACGTCGCGCGGCGGACGTGAAGGGGCGTCGGCCGGTTGAGCCTGCCGGGCCGGAGCCCAGCCGCTCGGTGACCGCCGCCACAACGGCATCCCTGGTGACGCCCAACGTCGCCAGTGCAACTCCGGCGGGTGCCGCGCTCGCTGTCGTGAGGCTGATCAACACGTGCTCGGTCCCGACCCGCCGGTGTCCGAGGGATGCGGCCTCGTCGATCGCTCCCGCGACGGCGGCCCGAGCCTCCTCGGCGAACCGCTCGAACGGGACGAAACCCCGCAGCCTGCGGTGCACCTTGTGATCCGGGCCACGATCCGACGGAGCCGCCCCGTCAACGGGCTCGACGATCTGGTGGACGCGCTGGTGGCTCAGCCCCAGGGCCTCCGCGATCTCGCGGAGTGATCCGCCCTTGACGTGAAGCTTTCGGATCGTGTGGTGATAGTCGACGCGCGCGACCTCAGTCGAATGCTGCAACTCGAGCAGGTGGTCGCGAGCCTGCTCGGCGCTTGTGAGTGTGTCTTTGTCCAGTGTCATCACTGAATGTTCCTTTCGTTCTGTATCCGGCAAGCGTACTAGACACTTCGCCGGGCGTCAAGCGACATAGACAAGCGTGGATAAAGGCGCCCGGGGTGGAGCATGAGTGACCAGAAGCGGAAGTTCTTTGACGCAAAGAGACTTTCGGTACAGGGCACTAGACTCGGCCGATGCGCGCGATGCTCATGCGGACCTGTCTCGCCGACCACGTTGCGCCCGGTGTTGTCGCAGCCACGAGACGGGTGCTCGAGCGGCTGGGCGTGACCGTCACCCTCCCGAAGGGCCAGACATGCTGCGGCCAACCAGGGTGGAGTGCCGGGCATCCGGACCAGGCGCGCACGGTCGCACGCCAGGCGCTACGGGCCTTCGCCGGCGATGACCCGGTGGTCGTCCCCTCGGGCTCCTGCGCGGCGATGGTGACACACGGCTACGCCGATTTGTTTGCCGGACAGCCCGAGGAGGACGCCGCACGCGACATGGCCGCTCGCACCGTCGAGCTGACGCAGTTCATCCATCGGAACGGTCTGGCACCCGCCCCGGCCGCCGACGCGCCGGCGACTGTGACCTACCACGATTCCTGCCACATGCTGCGTTTGCTCAGGGAGCACGACAGCCCACGGGCGGTCATCGCCGGGACGGGCGTCGAGCTGATCGAGATGGCCGATACCGACGTCTGCTGCGGATTCGGCGGGGCGTTCTCGATCACGTTCCCCGAGGTTTCAGGCGCCCTGGGCGAGCAGAAGGCCCGAAGTGCCGCCGACACCGGCGCCCAGGAGCTCGTCGCCTGCGACCTCTCGTGCCTGATCCACATCGTCGGTCGGGGCCGCCGGCTCGGTGTCCCCCTCCGCGCCCGGCACATCGCGGACCTGCTCGACGGATGACGACGGGCGTCAGCTACGACGAGGGGCCACCGCTTCGGGCCCGGACCGCTGCGGCCGTGGCGGACACGACGCTGCGCGCCAACCTGCAGGCCACGGCTGCAAGCTGGACGGCCGGGCGCGAGAAGATGCGCGACGAGTTCGGGTTCGAGCAGATGCGTGAACGGGCGCGAGAGATCCGCCTCGGCAACATCCGGCAACTCCCCGAATTGCTCGACCGGCTCGAGGAGCGCGTCCGCGCCAATGGCGGGATCGTCGTTCGCGCCGCCGATCGTGATGCGGCGGCCAAGTACGTCGTCGACCTGGCCCGCGCGCGCGGTGCCAAGCTCGTCGCCAAGTCCAAGTCCATGGCCACCGAGGAGATCAAGCTCAACGAGGCGCTTGAGGAGGCGGGGGTCCGGGTCGTCGAAACCGACTTGGGTGAGTGGATCCTGCAGCTGTTGGGACAGCGGCCGTCGCACATCATCGCCCCGGCCGTGCACCTGAACCGCACCGAGATCGCGGAGCTGTTTCGTGCCGAGAGCGGCGAGGACATCCCGGACGAGCGCGAGGCGCTGGTGGCCTACGCACGTCGCCGGCTGCGCCAGGACTTCGCCGCGGCCGAGATCGGTGTCAGCGGCGTCAACCTGGGCGTCGCCGACACCGGAACCCTCTGCATCATGGAGAACGAGGGCAACGCACGGCTGGTGACCGCCCTGCCTCGCATTCACGTCGCGGTGATGGGCGCTGAGCGCGTCGTCGCCGACTGGGACGAGGCGGCGCACATCCTGCAGGTGCTGCCGATGGCCGCGATCGGCGACGACGCGAGCACCTACGTCAACTTGATCACCGGTCCGCGTCGCGAGGGCGAGACCGACGGCCCCGAGGAACTTCACCTCGTCATCCTCGACGGTGGACGGACGGCGCTCCGCGGAACGGAGTTCGAGGAGGCGTTGTCGTGCATCCGCTGCGGTGCCTGCCTGTATTCGTGTCCCATGTGGCGCACGGTCTGCGGCCAGGCGTATGGGTCGCCCTACTCGGGTCCGATCGGCGCGGTCATCACACCACTGCTGGAAGGCACGAGCTCGCCGCGGGGGAGCGAACTCCCGTTTCTCTCGTCACTCTGCGGGGCCTGCCATGACGCCTGCCCGGTCGGCATCCCACTGCACGACCTCCTGGTCAAGATTCGTGGCGCGGTCAGCACACCGGCCCACCGGCGCGCGCGTCTGGGCGCGCGCGTCTGGGCGGCAGCATGGCGACGGCCCTGGGCGTATCGCATCGGGGTCGCGATGACCCGTGGCGGCCTGCGCGTGCTTGGTCGCAGCGGCTGGATTCGCCGCCTCCCCGGCCCCGCCCGCCGATGGACCTCCCAACGTGACCTTCCGGCGCGGTGGCCGCACCGGTGATCGACGCATTCATCGCAGCCCTCGCCCGCCGGCGGGCGACGGGGCGCGAGGTGGACGGCGACGCGTGTGCCACCGCATGCGTCGCCCAGATGACCGTGTGGGGTGCGAGCCGCGCACTCGTCCCGGACGACCCGTGGCTGGCGATGCTCAGGGTCCCCGATGCGATCGGTGACGCGGGCATCGAGGTTGTCATGTGGCCCTCCGACCGCGGGTGGCGCGAGCTGCTCGGCCTGGACGACGCACCGCCGACGTGCGCGGTGACCGTCCCCCTCGGCGCAGTCGCCGAACGGGGGACGCTGCTCGTCGGAAGCTCGCCGACCCATGGACGCTCGCTCGATGCCATCGGCTGGTGGCACCTGGCCGTCCTGCGCGCGGATGTGATCTCCGCGACACTCGCCATCGCCCTGCGTACCGCCTACCCGCCCGGCTCCACGCCCCCATCGGCGATTTCGCTGGTGTCGGGCCCCAGCCGCACGTCAGACATCGAGAAGATCACCACCTACGGCGCGCACGGTGCGCTCGAGGAACACGTCGTGGTCGTCAGATCTTCCCAGTCCGGCTGAGGTACTGGCCTGCCGCGATCGCACCCGCACCGATCAGCGCAACGAAGATGCCCCACTTGAGAGACAGGCCGTCCGCAGGCTTGATGACGAGCCTGAACAACACGAGGATCGCCGCCGCGCCGCCGATCGTCTCCACGAAACGATGGAGCGATTGGTCGAGCTTCCCGAGCGCGACGAGCACGATCACCGCAGCCGCGCCAACCGCCAGGAGCACGAGCAGGATGTCGACGAACTTGAATGCCTCGAAGGCGTCCGCAGACACGTTGCTGAGGAACTTCTTCGCCAGGTCCTCGGCGACGCCGCCGCCGAGACTTCCGGTCTTGATGCCATACCAGGGGAAGAACAGTGCGACGAACAGCACAACGGCCCCGGCGAGCGAGATCCGGTCTCCCTTTTCCAAGCGATCCAACATGTACGGGTCCTTTCGCGGAGAACACACTTCAGATTCGAGGGAACAGCGGACGTCACCGGCGAGGCATTGCCGCGACGCGTCTGCTGTTCAGACGCCGTGGGCAGGGCGCCGTGCCCGAGACCCACTGACAGCACGATTCGACGTCGCCCGGCGTTTGCCTGTCACCGCCGAACGTGTCCGAACGACTCACACGGCGTCGACGACGGCATCGGCCTCGATCTCGACGAGCATGTCCGGGTCGATCAGGCGGCTGACCTCGACCATCGACGTCGCTGGACGGATGTCTCCGAAGAACGCGGCATGTGCCCGGCCGATCTCCTGCCAGCGGGAAATGTCGGTCACGTACATTCGTGTGCGGACCACGTCCGCGAGGGTGGCTCCGGCCTGCTCCAGCGCCCGCTGGATGTTGCGTAGCGCCTGCATCGTCTGTTCGTACGCGTCGGCGCCGCCCACAAGGGCCCCGTCGGTGCCGGTCGCGGTCGTGCCGGAGACCCACACCTGGTCGCCCATTCGCACCGCGCGCGAGTAGCCGACGATGGATTCCCACGGCACTCCGGACGCAACCCGCCTGCGTGGCATTAGTGCACCGTCTCAGAAGTCCCGTGGATATCCGGCGAGCGAAAAGCCGGCTTGGACAAGGACGCAGTCTGTGCCCATGTCTCGTCTATATGGGTGCAGGCGAGGACACAGCCCCCGAGGCGGATGTTCCTCCGACAGCGTTGCAAATCCAGCCGAGCTTTGCAGCCGCCGGATGCCATCGAGACTTCTGGGACGGTGCACTTAGCGCCGGGCGGCCTTGACGGCGCGATCGGTATCGCGCTTTGCATCGCGCTCTGCGATCGCGCGGCGCTTGTCGTAGAGCTTCTTGCCGCGACCGAGACCCAGCTCCACCTTGGCGTGGCTGCCTTTGAAGTACACCCGCAGCGGGATCAAGGAGAGGTTCTTCTCCTTGATGTCTCCGTCAATGCGTTCGATCTCGCGTCGGTTGAGCAGCAGCTTGCGGGTGCGTGTCGGCTCGTGCCCGAAGCGGGCGTTGAAGTACTCCGGGATGTGGAGCCCCACCAGGAACACCTCACCATCGCGAATCTGGGCATAGGCGTCGCGGATGCTGGCGCCCCGGTCACGCAGTCCCTTGACCTCGCTGCCCATCAGCACGATGCCCGCCTCGATGCGGTCCGTGATCTCGTACTCGTGGAACGCCTTGCGGTTCTGCGCGACGTCGCGGTACCGCTCGTCTGTCTTTTTTACCGCCATACCGGGACTGATTGTAGTGCCCTGTCACGGAAGTCTCTTTGCAGTTTGGCGGCTGCAAAGCTCCGCCGGATGAGATCCGCTGGAGATGGAGCAATCGCCCCGGGGGCTTTGTCCTCGCCTGCACCCATATCCAACGATATGGCCACAGGCTGCGTCCTCGTCCGGCGGGCTTTTCACTCGCCAAACCATCAAAGAACTCCCGCGACAGGACACTAGCGTCGGCGGCGTTCCCGCCGACTCCTTGGGGCGGGACGCGGCGCCGGCATCGACGTGTCGGCGGGTTCAAGGTCGACCCGGCCGCGCAGGGGATTGACCTCGACCACCCGCACCGTGACCGGATCACCGACTGCGATGCGCCGACCGCTCTCGTCGCCGATCAACAGGACTCCCAGAGGATCCGACCGCCACCAGTCGCCCTCGATGCGCCGGGCCGGCAGGTAACCGTCGAACGCCAGGTCGGGCCCGTACGCGACAAACGCCCCGCCCTCGCCGATGCCTGTGACCTCGCCCTCGAACGGCTCGTCGGGATCGTGCCGCAGGCGCTCGATCAGGAGGAATGCCAGGCAGATGCGGTCAGCCCGACGCTCGAGCGCGGTGGCCGCACGTTCGGTCATCGAACTGCGTTCGGCCTCGATCGCCAGCTCGGTCGCGTCGGCCCCTGGGTCATCCAGGCCGAGCGCGTCGAGCAACGCCCGATGCACCGCCAGGTCTGGATACCGCCGGATCGGTGAGGTGAAATGAAGGTACGCGGAGCTGGCAAGCCCCGAATGGCCGACGTGCTCGGACGAGTAATGCGCCTGGCGCAGTGCTTGCAAGACCAGTACCGGCAGCGCGCGTGCACCGCCGCCCGACGCGGTGTGTCGCGCGATCGCCTCGCTTGCGCGCACGGCGGCGGCGGCACTCTCGGTCGGGGTCAGGGGACCGTCGGCCAACTCGGGCACCGCGATCCCCAGCTCGTTGAGGCGCTCGTAGAGCAGTTCGATGCTGCGGGCCTGGGGATCCTCGTGACGGCGAAAGATCGTCGGTCGGTTGCGGGCGAGCATGTACCGGGCCACCGCCTCGTTGGCAGCGATCATGCACTCCTCGACGAGGCTGTGTGATGCGGTTTGCCCTTCCATCTCCACTCCGACGAGGCGGTCGCCATCGAACCGGAATGACGGTTCGGCCGTCTCGATGCCGAGCGCGCCGCGCGCCATCCGGCGTGCGCGCAACCGTTCGGCCAGCGTCCGCACAACGTCGATATCCGATTCCACGACCGGATCACCCAAGCTGCCTCCGGCGAACAGACCGTCGACCTGCGGGTACGTCAGCCGCCGCTTGGAGTGGATGAGCGCGCGACAGAAGCTGGTCTCCGTGACCTCACCGTCGGCGTCGATGAGCATCTCGACGGTCACGACCTTACGGTCGGCACCCGGCCGCAGGCTGCAGACATCGCTCGACAAACGCTCCGGCAACATCGGGTCCACGGTGCCGGGCACGTACACCGAATTGCCGCGACGTGCCGCTTCGCGGTCGATCGCCCCGCCGTGGCGGACGTAGCGGGCGACGTCCGCGATGTGCACCCACAACCGGATCGCATCGCCTTCAGGCATGACCGCGATCGCGTCGTCGTGATCCTTGGCACCCTCGGGATCGATCGTGAGGACACGTTGATGGGTCAGATCACGACGCCCTGCGTCCTCGACGAGCGCCTGCTCGGAGACCTCATCCGCCTCGCGCAACACGGCCTTTGGGAACGAACGTCCCAGACCTTCGCTGGCGAGCAGCGCCGCCATCGCCGCACGCGGTGAGTCGGCCGGACCGTGCACCGCGACGACACGTGGAGACCCACGCCCCGTGGACACGGTCACAAGGTCGCCGATCCGCCCGTCGCGGCCCTGCTTGCCCAGCCGGACCGGGATACCTGCCTCGAATGCCGGCTCCACCGCGAGCCCACGTCCCGCACCCACGAGCCGGCCGACGATGAGTGCCCCCGGCGGCACGCCGCGGTGACGGCTCAGTGGGCCCCCACCTCGCGGAACGCGCGGGCCAATGCCTCGTCCACCGACGTCTTGGGATTGTCGGCCACCTGGACATCGGGCGGCAGCCCTCGTGTCCCAAGATCGAACCCCTTGGGCGTCAGGTAGGACGCGACGGTGAACTTGAGCGCGCCACCGTTCGCGAGCGTTCGCGTGGATTGGATGAGCGCCTTTCCAAACGTCCGCGTCCCGACCAGGCGAGCCCGACCGGCATCGCGCAACGCGCCCGAGACGATCTCGCTTGCACTCGCCGAATCACGATCGACGAGCACCACCAGCGGCAGGTTCGGGTCGACGGGATCACCCGTGGCGGTCAGTTCGTCGCGCGGTCCGCTCCGACTCCGCGTCGTGGCGATGACGGTCTTGCCGGGAAGGAAGACACTTGCGATCCCCACTGCCTCCTCGACCAGACCGCCGCCGTCGCCGCGCAGATCAAACACGACACCGCTGACCTTCTGTTCCACAAGTCGCCGCACCGCGGTGCGAAATGCCTTGGCCGAACCGTCGGTGAACTGGTCCAGACGCACGTACCCGATCCTGGCCTTGCCAACGGTCTCGACGTGGGAATCCACAACCGGCCGCCGGATCTCCTGACGGGTCATCGCATAGTCGCGTTGCTCGACTCCGGCACGCGCGATGCGCAACGTCACCTTGGTGCCCTCGACGCCCTTGACGCTGAGCATGGCCGCAAACCCGTCGGTCCGAGTAACCGTCTTGCCATCCACAGCGGTGACGCGATCGGCAATGAGGATGCCTGCCTTCGCCGCCGGTCCCTCGAGGAACACGCGGCTGACGATCGCGTTGTCGCCATCCGGGTGCCACTCGACCCCGACCCCGCCGTACTTGCCGGCCCGGTCATCCTGAAACACCCTGTAGTGCTGGGGATCGAGATACTCGGTGTACGGATCCCCCAACGCGGTGACAAGCGACGCGACCGACATGTTCTCGATCTTCGTCACGACCTCCGCGGGAATCGGCTTGTAGTAGTCGTCGTTCAGGATCGCGAGGACCTGCGTGGCGAGCGCGGTGCGATCGTGGTCGACGAGCCGATCCCGTACGCCGCTCGGCAACCGGTCGAGCCCGACCTGGCGCGGGTGTCCCCCGATCCAGACGCCCACGACGAGCACCAGTGCCACGAGCAAGAGTGTGAGAAGGGCGCTTCCCCAACGAAGCGGCGTCCCTCGTGTGTTGCGTGGCTCATTCACCGGCTGGCTGATGATGATAGGCCAGCCGGCGAGGAATCGGCCCCTGCCCGGTTAGACGCGGAGGAAGCGGCGCAGCGTGATCCCACTCCCGAGGGCGCCGAGCACGGCGCCGGAGATGATCAGGATGAGTGCGAGCGGCGGAAGGCCGATCGTCGAGTCTGACTGCTGCTGCAACGGGCTCGTGCTGAGGTTCAGGATGTGATCGATGACCGTGACCTTCCCGATGATGAGCAGCACGACCGCGGCGATCGCCCCGATCAGACCGAAGATGAGGCCCTCGATCACAAACGGCCATCGGATGAACCAGTTCGTCGCCCCAACGAGACGCATCACCTCCACCTCGCGCCTGCGGGCGAAGATCGAGAGCCGGATCGTGTTGCCGATCAGCAGCACGGCGGCGATCACAAGGATCAGCATCAACCCGAATGCCCCCCACCGCAGCACCTTGGCCGCCGAGAGGAAGTCCCGTGTCGTCTTCTGATTGACGCTGAAGCCGTTGGGCGAATTCTTGTCCTTGAGCCAGTACGGCAGCGGCGCCAGCGCGTCGACGATCTTCTGCTGGTTCTTCGGGTCATCCGGTTTGATCGTGATCGTCGCGGGCAAGGGGTTCTCGGCCAGGAGGTCCAGGATGTCGCCACCGAACTCCTTGCGTGCTTCCACAAGCACCTGATCACGGCTCTTGAACACGACACTCTTGACGTTGGACTGACTCTGCACGGCCTTGACCGCGGCCTCCATGTCGGTCGGCGTGGCGTCGAGCTTGATGAATGCCCGCAGATCGAGCTTGTCCTTCTGCCCGTTGATCTGTGACTGGCTCCACGAGAACACGGCCAGGAAGATGCCGAGTGTGGCGATGGCGATGAGCACGGTCGCCGTCGCCGCGAACGAGATCGCGGCGTTCGCACGGATCGAACGGATGGCCTCCAGCGAGAAGAAGCGAAAGCGGCGGCCCATCAGCTTTCACCGGCCTGGTAGGCACCGCGACGCTGGTCGCGAACGAGCTTTCCGCCCGCCAGCTCGATGACGCGCATCTGCATCTTGTCGACCAGATCGCGGTCGTGCGTGGCCATCACGACCGTCGTGCCGGTGCGGTTGATGCGGTAGAGCAGCTGCATGATGCCGATGGAGGTCTCCGGATCCAGGTTGCCGGTCGGCTCGTCAGCGATGAGGAGCGCCGGGTGGTTGACGAACGCGCGGGCGATCGACACGCGCTGTTGCTCGCCACCGGACAACTCGGTCGGCAGGCGCGTGGCCTTCTCGGCCAGCCCGACCAGGGCAAGCATTTCGGGCACCTTGCGGCGGATCGAGCGTGGCGAGTCTCCGGTCACCTCGAGCGCGTACGCGACGTTCTCGTAGACGCTGCGTCGCGGCAGGAGCTTGTAGTCCTGGAACACGCACCCGATCTCGCGCCGCAGCAGCGGGATCTTGCCCTTGTGGAGCTTGGCCAGGTCGCGCGCGCCGACCATCATGCGCCCCTCGCTGATCTCGAGTTCGCGGATGAGCAGACGGATGAACGTGGACTTGCCCGAACCGCTGGCGCCGACCAGGAACACGAACTCGCCGGCATCGATGGACAACGAGACGTCGTCCAAGGCGTTGACGCCACCCGGATATGTCTTGGTCACGTGTTCGAACACCACCATCGGACCCTCACCGGGACGCAGCATCGAGCGCCGACGACCCCGCTCGGACGTGAGCGGGGGAAGCTCCTCGGCGGGTTCGGCCCACAGGTCGTCCGCGGTCGGCTCGGGGACCGGGAACTCGCCCGTGCCTGACGGGAGCGGGACCTCGGGCGCCGGGCCCTCATCGGGCGGCAGCGCATCATTTGCGCTGCTCAAGGCGATATTTCTCTGCGGAGTCGGATCCAATGCGTCAGCCAGGGTATCCATCATTTCTCGATCGTGTCAAACCGGACGGGCCGGGCGCCGGACGGCTTCACTGCATTTTCGCACTGCCCGACCTGACACCTGCACCCGGTCCTGCGGCGTGCGCTATGAGGGCCCGGAACGCCCTTTGGCGCGCCGTTCGAGCTCTGCGCGGATGAAGCCGTCCAGGTCCCCATCGAGCACCGATTGGGCGTTTCCGACCTCGTGGCCGGTACGGAGGTCCTTGACCATCGTGTATGGGTGCACGACGTAGGAACGGATCTGGCTGCCAAAGCCGATCGTCTGCGAATCCCCCCGCAATTTGGCGGCCTCGGCCTCGCGGCGCTCCAACTCGAGCAACACCAGGCGCGATCGCAGCATCGACATGGCCGTGGCCCGGTTTTGCAGCTGCGAGCGTTCGTTCTGACACTGCACGACGATCTTGGACGGCAGGTGCGTGATGCGCACGGCCGACTCCGTCTTGTTGACGTGCTGGCCACCGGCGCCGCTGGCGCGGTACGTGTCGATGCGCAGTTCCTTCTCGTCGATCTCCACGTCAACGGCGTCGTCGACGAGCGGCGCCACCTCGACGGCGGCGAACGACGTCTGGCGGCGGTGGGCGGAGTCGAACGGCGACAGCCGCACCAAGCGGTGTACGCCACGTTCAGCCGACAGCAACCCGTAGGCGTTGCGGCCCTCGACCGTGAACGTCACGCTCTTGATGCCCGCCTCCCCGCCATCTTGCGATTCCTTGACATCGACTTTGAGGCGACGATCCTGCGCCCACCGTGAATACATGCGCAGGAGCATCTCGGCCCAGTCCTGGGCGTCCGTACCGCCCTCGCCTGCGTTGATCGTGACGACGGCTCCGCGCCCATCGTGCTCACCGCCGAACAGGCGCTCTTCCTCGACGGCAGCCAGATGGACGTCGGCCCGCGTCAGCGTCTCGTCGAGCTCCGCGACAAACCCGGAGTCGACGTCGCCGTCGTCCTGCGCATCGTCACGGGCCATCTCGAGCAGCTCGCCGGCGTCGACCAGTTCGCCGGTCAGGTCGCGGTAGTCGGTGATGCGCTGGGTCAGCGACGCGTGTTCGGACGACGTGCGGGCTGCTGCCTTCTGGTCGTCCCAGAATCCAGGTGCTTGCATCGCCTGCTCAAGCTCGGCGATGCGGGCATCGATCCCCGCCGGGTCAAAGATAGTCGCCCAGAAGCCCGGCACGCTCCCGCAGGTGCGTCAGGCGCTGGACGAGGTCGTCAAGGCGTTGCTGGTCGTCGGCGGACATCGCTGGTGCCTACGCCCCGTGACATTTCTTGTACTTGAGTCCCGAGCCGCACGGGCACGGATCGTTGCGCCCCACGCGGTCGTCCTCGCCAACGACGCGCTGCTCCACCTTGGGCGCCTCCATCGGGTCGTCACCGTTGGACGACCCCTCCATCGGGAACCCGTCCTCGTCGACCGCTCCGTCAAATCCCTGGATGGGATCCGCGGCATACGAGTAGTTGACCTGCTCCGGCTGGTGCGACTCGACCTCGGGCGCCGTCTCGACCTCGAGGTGGAACATGTACCGGACGAACTCGCTTTTGACTCCGTCCATCATGTCCTCGAACATGTCGTGGCCTTCGAGGCGGTACTCCGACAGCGGGTCCTTCTGCCCGAGCGCCCGCAGGTGGATGCCCTCCCGCAGGTAGTCCATGTCGTACAGGTGCTCACGCCAGTGCTGGTCGACGGTGCTGAGCAGCACGTACCGCTCGAGGTCACGGATGAGCGGGTGTTGGGATTCCTCGTTGACACCGAGTTCGGTCTCGCGCGCCTCGTAGGCCGTCATCGCGTCATCCTCGAGGCGGTCAAGCAGCTCTTCGCGGGTCAGCGTGGCCAGGTCGAGGTCAGCCGGTCCGAACGACACCGGGTAGTACGTCGCAAGCTGCGCGAACAACGCATCCAGATCCCAGTCGCTGGGCGGTCCGCTTTCGTCGTCGTAGGTGTCGACGACACCGACCAGGGTTTCGGCGATCCAGTCCTTGGCCTGCTCGGTCAGGTCCTCGCCTTCGAGCACCTGCCGGCGCTCGCGGTAAACCACCTCGCGTTGTTTGTTGAGCACGTCGTCGTACTCGAGCACGCGCTTGCGGATGCCAAAGTTCTGCTCCTCGACCTTCTTCTGCGCGCCTTCGACCGTCTTGCTGAGAATGCCGGCCTCGATCGGGATGTCATCCGACGGACCGAGTCGATCGAGCACCTTGTACATCCGGTCGCCCGAGAAGATGCGGATCAAGTCGTCTTCCGCCGAGAGGTAGAACCGCGAGGTGCCCGGGTCACCCTGACGTCCGGAGCGACCGCGCAGCTGGTTGTCGATGCGCCGGCTCTCGTGGCGTTCGGTGCCGAGGACGTACAGCCCGCCCAAGCCCTCGATGCCGTCGCCCAGCTTGATGTCGACGCCACGGCCGGCCATGTTGGTCGCGATCGTGACGGCGCCCGTCTGACCGGCGTCCTTGATGATCTCGGCCTCGCGGTCGTGTTGCTTGGCGTTGAGCACCTCGTGCGGGATGCCGCGACGCGTCAGCTTGCCCGAGAGTTCCTCGGACACCTCCACGCTGATCGTGCCGACGAGCACCGGTTGCCCCCGCTCGTGGGTCGCGGCGATGTCCTCGACGACGGCGGCCCACTTGGCATCGCGCGTCTTGAAGATCAGGTCGTTGTGATCCGCGCGAACCATCGGACGGTTGGTCGGGACCGACACGACCTCGATCTTGTAGATCTTGTCGAACTCGGTGGCCTCGGTCGCCGCCGTGCCGGTCATACCGCTGAGCTTCTCGTACATGCGGAAGTAGTTCTGCAGCGTGATCGTGGCGAGCGTCTGGTTCTCCTCGCGGATCGCCACACCCTCCTTGGCCTCAATCGCCTGGTGAAGTCCCTCGGAGTACCTGCGGCCTTCGAGTACACGACCGGTGAACTCGTCGACGATCAGCACCTCACCGTCGCGCACGATGTATTCGTCGTCGCGGTTGTACAGGGCGTGCGCACGCAGGGCCTGCACGAGGTGGTTGACCAGCCCGCCGTTGATGTCGAGGTAGAGGTTCTCGATGCCGAGCGCCTTCTCGACCTTGTCGACGCCGCTCTCGGTCGGTGAGACGGTGCGCTGCTTCTCGTCGACCTCGTAGTCGTCGCCCTTCTTGAGCGTGGGGATGACACGGGCGAAGCGGTAGTACGTGTCGGCAGCGGCCTCGGGGATGCC
>JANMKR010000056.1:0-12505 GCA_031372145.1 Actinomycetota bacterium
TTGTGGGCGAGCTCCGCCCCTGCGGGCGTCAGGACGACGTTGACGAGTCGCGCGTCGCCGGGGCTCGCCTCGCGTGCGACCACACCGATGCGCTCGAGCGGGCCGAGTTGCCGGGCCACCCCGGATGTGGTGATACCGAGACGCTTCGCGAGCTCGACGCGCCTCATGCGACCGTCCCGTGCTGATGCGAGTTCGAGCAGCAGCGCCAGGTCGCTGACGCCAAGCCCGTGATGCGATGCCACCGTCGCGTCGACGTCACGCACCAGAAGCGTCCGCGCAAGCGCGAGATCGAAAACCGTGTTGAGTGCTGTTCGTTCTGTTGTCATGTTGAGAGATTATCAACCGCTCAACGATATGGCAATGACTGATATCCGTTCTCCACGTCGACGGCACGCGACCAGAGAGCCTCATGTGCCAACGCGGCGGCGGCCGCTCCGGCCGACACGCATCCGGCAGCACCCTCACTTGGGCGACCTACAGACGGGTCACCGCGGTGAGGAGCGTGGCGGAGCGCTCGGGTGAGCCCGTCGGCGACCCTCGCGACAACACAAGCGTCACTGGCAGCTGCGCCGTCGTCATGTCGACACAGCTCGAGCCGAAGATGTCGCTTCCGAACCTCGGTGAATCGACCGCCACGACCGCCGACCCACCGCCCACCAGAAACGGGATCTCGTCGACACTCGCCGACCCGCTGCGCAGGGCGCCGGAGGTCGGGCACGTCCACTCCGCGGTCAGTGAGTAGGACCCCCCGGCCTCGAGGCCGTTCAGCGTGGCGCTCCTGGCGACGGTCGCCGAGAGTGGACTCGCCGCCAGGACGATCGTCGGTGGCGGGGGCAGTTCGAGGCGCACCACGATCCACGGTGTCGTGCCCCCGTGTGCCTCGCGCAAGCGTGCCTTGACCGGCCCCGTCGTCCCGGCCGGCCGGCGAGCCAGCAGTGACGCCACCCGTCCGTTGCCCGGGATCACGACGTGCCCGCTGAAGTCCGGTCCGATCAGCGCGTCACCGACGATCTCGGGGCGTGTCAACCACGGAAGGGAGATCTCGAGCTCGACCCGGTTTGCCGGCGCAAAGTCGCTGAGCGCAACCTCGATGGGCGCCCCCGCCGGCACCACCGCAAGCTGCGGCGTGACGATCCGCAGGTGCCTGCGGATCACGTACATGTTGACGATGTCGCCGACCTTGGTCCTGCCGACAAATCCGGTGACACGCGTCTGACCATGCACCTTGCGGACCACTTCGATGTAGGTCCACACCGGCGTGCGCCGCACCTTCGCGCGACGCCCGTATGCCCGGGTCACCTGGGCGATTCGCGACCCCACGCCGACACCGCGGGTCGTCTTCCACCCGGGCTCGAGCCACACGAACCCGGCGACACGCCCATCGCCCTCCATCTCGACCCAGCTCAGCGCGCGGTTGAGGCTGTTGAAGCATCGGCGCTCGGGTGATGCGCCCGCCCCGGGCGAGCCTGCGATCGGCCGGCACACCAACCGTCCCCACCGTGCGCGCATGCGGGCTTCGGTCGAGCCGATCGGAATCGCCGCAGGGCCGATCCCTTCGAGCACCGTCCCGGTGGCGGGGATCTTGGCGTTGGCAGGGCCCGCCGAGACACAGGCGACGGCGAGCACGGCAATCCCGACGATCACTGCTGCCGTCAGCCGATGGCGGTCGGCACTCTGCCAGAGCATGAAATCATCCTGTCTGCTCGGCATGCCCAACGCAAGCCGATGTTCACCGCAGACCCCACTGGCAGGGATGCCTCAGTCGGGTCCGGTCGATTCCGCCACGGGGTGTGGGTGACGGCGACGACGCCAGGCCAACGGCAGGCCGATCAGACCGATCACGACGACCAGCGGCAGGACGATGACCGCGAGCGTCACGATGCGTTGCGCCACGCGGGCGAGTCGATGCCAACCGGTCTCGACCGCACGGACGAACCAGCTATGCGCGGCCGGCTTGTCCTCCGGGCGGACCGTGGTGAGGTTGAGGGCGACCTGCCCGAACCTGACCGCACTCGTCGTCGCGGCGCGCCGGTCCTCTAGGTTGGCGAGCTCCCCGACCTTCTGGGCGAGCTGCCCGCGCAGCGCGGACGTGTCGCCGGCGGTCCCTTCGATGAGACTCCGCAACCGGGCGATCTGCCGCTCCAGGCGGACGACGCGCGCGGCGTTGGCATCCAGCGCCTGTTGCGCGTCGACGATCTGGGTGGCTCGTCCCAGAATCTCGCCGTAGGCACCCATCCGGCGCAGAAGCGTCTCGACCTTGGCAACCGGCACCGCCATCACGAGCTGAGCCGAATCGGCCTGCTGACCGCTCGCCGGACAGGGGAACGCCACGGGTCGAAGACCGCCCGCAGCGTAGGCGTCGATCGGGACAGGACAAGGATCCGTCGACGTCGGCCGGCCTTCGGTCTCGTTGAAGCTGACCGTGTGACCACCCAGCGCCGTCAGGTCGACACGCGCCTTGTCGACGCTGCGGACGAGCCCGGCGCGGCCATCCACAAGGACGAGCGTGGCCGCCGCGACATGCTCGGCGCGTGTGACGTCGAGCGGAAGCGACACGGCACCGAGCGCGAAGGCGCCGGCGCCCGTGATGGGCGGCGCCGAGGCCTGGGCGCCCACGGCGCGACTGGCCGCTGTCGCAGTCGCCACGTGTGACGCGCCCGCGGAGTCGCCTGCCGGCGCGGTGTCGCCACCTGGCAGGAGGGCGACGATAAGGACGGCTGTGCCGACCGCGACGAGTGTGACGGCCTTGTTGGTGGGCCGCGCGAACCGGCGATTCGTCGCTGGGTTCGGATGGTCGAGCGATGCGTTCATGCCCCCTCTACGTCGCACCGGCCCCATGCGTCACACCAGCGGGCAGTAGCTCCACCGGATCGACAGACGTCCCCAGACCCTCATTCGCAGCCAGCAGCACGCATGTGCATGCGATGGGCTTGACATGTAACTAAATGGTGACATATTGTCCGGGTGGATGGACGCCGTGTTCAAAGCCCTCGCAGATCCGACGCGTCGGAGCCTGCTCGACGAACTCTTCCGCGAGGACGGTCAGACGTTGAGCGCGCTCGAGGGGCGATTCGCGATGTCGCGGATCGGTGTGATGAAGCACCTGAAGCAGCTCGAGGAAGCGGGCCTGGTGGTGACCAGGCGACGGGGTCGCGAGAAGCTCCACTTCCTCAACCCGATCCCGATCCGTCTCGTCCATGACCGCTGGGTCAGCAAATACACCGAGCCATGGGCCGCGTCGCTCATCGGCCTCAAGCACAGATTGGAGACTCCCATGGAGAAGGTTTTCGAGATCTACATCCGCACCACCCCGGAGCGTCTCTGGGAGGCGATCACCGACCCCGAGATCAGGAGCAAGTACCAGTTCGGCACTCGCATCAGCTCGGATTGGACACCGGGCTCGCGCGTCGAGATGAGCCACCCGAGCGCGGAGGGGCTCCTGGGCGAAGGCGAGAACCTCGAGGTCGACCCCCCGCACCGGCTCGTTCAGACCATGGTCGCGCTCTGGAGCGACGACGTGAAGCGCGAGGGAACCTCACGGGTCACCTGGGCGATCGAACCGGTCGGCGACTCCTGCCGGCTGACCGTCACCCACGACCAGCTGCGCATGGACGCAAACGATCAGCTGTACGGCGGCTGGCCGATGATCCTCTCCGGTCTCAAGACGTGGCTCGAGACGGGGCAGTTGTTGACGACGCCGGGATCGCTGATGTACGGCTGAGTGGTCCTCCCCGCATTTGCGGGCACCGCTCCCGAGTGCCTGGCGAGAAGCCCTCGCCAGGCACTGCGCCGAATGGTCGGAGCGCTATCGTCGCGAGAAGACGCTGTAGCCGCCCGGCCCGACGAGGCACGCTGCGACGAGCAGGACGATCCCGAACAGGATCTGGCCCTGGACGAGCTGAACGATGCCCACCACAGCGATGATGGCGGCGATGATCCACAAGACGGTTGTGCTCATGACTCTCTCCCTCAGTACGTTTTGCGGTCCCCCCGGGACCGAGTACCGAGGTCATACCCAGAATCGCCCGATACCAAGCATGGAGCTGACCGGGATGTTCTTGACGGAGAGCGCAATGTTGCGTAGATGCTCCCACGCAAGGAGATCGACAACGAGGGGACCTGCCCCGTCAAGAAGACCACCCCGGGGAGTAACGGCAGGCGTGATCTCGCCAAGATTCGCCGGGCCGGCACGATCGTGTTCCACGCAGGCGTCGCGAATGCCCAGTCGATACCCGACGACGGAGCGATCTGTCACACCCAATCGTTGCTCGATGGCACCGACTGATCACGACCGGTTTGCCGCGGAGCAGTTTGACGACGAGGCGGAACACGTCCTGCTTATTTTCGTAAATCATCAATCATCTGCAATGGGATGCGGCAAATAAATTACGTCGCTTGCTCCGATCGCTCCTCGCAAGATAGTCTCGCGCGGACAGGCGCTCACGGGTCGGCAGAGGGCCCGACGCCACCTGGCTTCGGACACGGAGATAACTATGATCGAGAACGCGTACTACACTCCCGACGTACACGGCGCGTATGACCTGCACAGCGTCGGCGAATTCGCCTTGGATGAAGGCGGGGTCATCCCCGACCTGCAGCTCGCCTACACGACGCGCGGGGAACTCAACGCGGCGAAGGACAACGCGATCCTCGTCACGACCTGGTACTCCGGGACGCACGAAATCTGGAACCGAGCGTATATCGGACCCGAGCACGCCCTCAACCCCGATGAGTACTTCATCGTGGTCATCAACCAGATCGGCAACGGGCTCTCGACGGCTCCGCACAACGCCCCTGACGCGATCTCGATGAGCACGTTCCCAAAGGTCCGCATCGGCGACGACGTCAGAGCTCAGGAGCGCCTGTTGCGCGAGAAGTTCGGCATCGAGGAGCTGCAGCTGGTGACGGGCGGATCGATGGGCGCTCAGCAAACCTGGGAGTGGGCGGTCCGTTTCCCCGACAAGGTCAAGCGTGCGGCGCCGATCGCGGGCACGGCCCAGAACACACCGCACGACTTCCTGTACACAGAGACGCTCATCGACACGATCCTCTGCGACCCCGGTTTCAGCGGCGGCGAGTACTCCTCGCACACGGACGTCGTCGATGGCCTCAAGCGCCACGCCAAGCTCTGGTCGGCCATGGGCTTTTCGACGGAGTTCTTCAAGACCGAACATTGGCGCGGTGTCGGCTTCGACAGCCGCGAAGCGTTCCAGACCGGTCTGATGGAGGCGTACTTCTGCGCCATGGACCCCAACGATCTGCTGGCGATGGCGTGGAAATGGCAGCGCGGCGACGTGGCTCGCAACACCGGCGGTGACCTGGCGGCGGCCCTCGGGAGAATCACGGCCAAGACCTTCGTCATGCCCATCGACGAGGACATGTTCTTCCCACCCCGAGACTGCGCCGCCGAGGAGGCTCACGTCCCCGACAGCGAGCTCCGAGTGATCAAGAGCGTCAGCGGCCACCTCGGTTTGTTCTGTCTCGAACCGGAGTACATGCAGCAGGTCGATCAGCATCTCGCTGATCTGCTCGCAACGGCCGTCTGACGGCGCCGACCGCACCGGGCCCGCCGCCTCACGGAGTGGCGGCGGGCACATCACCGGAGGTCCCGGGCACGAACCGCAGACCCGGACGGCTCGATTGCCGGACCACTCGGCAAGCTCGGCCACGAGTTCACGGTCGAGCAGGGCTACCTCGCCGCGCGCCTCACCGCACGCTCGGTCCTCGGGAGCCTCAAGCGCATGCTCGGCGACCTCGACGGGTGACCGCTGGGTCCGTGTCTTCGGCATGGTGAGCTCCGCAGAGAGATTGACCGAGCAACCGGCTGTCATCAACGGCTTCTCAGACCTCATCCTCGAGTTCTACGGCGCCGAGACCGGCGCACACGCACGCAGCGCGGTGGGCCTCGCAGAACTCCCCTTCAGCATCCCGTCGAGGTGGAGGCCGAGGTGGAGTTCATTCCCTGAAGCGTGGGCTGATCGGCTGCGGCGCTCAGGCGGTCGCGGTCGCGATGATCGCCGTCAGCGGCACCCGCAGGTCGGTCGTGCCGAATGCAGCTGCGATACGGCGTGCGATTTCGTCGTGGACACGCCGCAGCGCCTGCGGGCCGCGTGCGCGGATGGTGGCAGCAACGGGGTTGCCCTCCAGCAGGCCCGTGGCCGCAGTGGGTGCGTCGGCCGCGTGTCCGTGCTTCTCCACGATTTCGACGCGGACGTCGTGGAAGCCCTCGCCCTGGAGCAGCGCGCCCAGCGCCCCAGGATCATCGAGGCTGAACGGCGTCTCATAGAAACGCGGCGGGTCATCGGGGAAGAACTCGCGGAGCGTCTCGTGCGTGATGCGCACCACCGGGTTGCGATCCATGGCGGCCCACGTCGACATCAGCAGCGTGCCTCCCGACCGCAGCACCCGGCGGGCATCCCGCAGCGCGAGTGATTTGTCCGGCACGAACATCAGTCCGAACTGGCACATGACGACATCAAACGACGCGTCCGCGAACGGCAACGCGGTCATGTCACCCACCACGAACCTCACCCGCGCCTGGTGATCGACCAGATGGCCACGCGCGACGGCGAGCATGTCCGCGTTGAGATCCGTCGCGACGATCTGGGCCATCGGTGCAGCCTCGAGGACACATCGCGTCGCGATCCCCGTGCCGCACGCGGTCTCCAGGACCCGAATCCCCGGCCCCGTCGGCACCCGCGTCGCAAGCTCCGCGGCGTACGGTTCGAACAGCAGCGGGCCCAACCGGTCGTGATACTGGGCGGGGACCGAACCGCTGAAGGACGTCGTGGAATCACTCACGCGCCGGAGCATAGGGCGACTCCGCCGACCCCGATGCGACGCTCGGATATCACGACGAACTCCCTGGCCGCGCGGAGGTGCGTGTTGGGGACCGCGCAGAACCAACTGCTGCCATGCCGGTCAGCGCTTCTTGTTCAGCCCGCACGTCGCAGCTTCGTACGCCGCGCCGAAGGCGGCGCCGACCCTTCAACCGACTCAGGACCCTGGCGTCGAGTACCGAAATCGTCGACGCCCGGGGACCTACTGCTCGCGCAGCACCTCTGACGGGCTGAGGCGTCGCAGAATCGTCAGCGCGGCAAGCGTCGACGCGACCGTTGCCGCGATCAGCAGGCCAACGAGCAGAGCAGCATCTTTCACGGGAACCGTGGTGGCCGGCGGTAAAATGAAGAGCGGCTGGAGGATATGGACGAGCAACAGGCCCATGCCCCCGCCCACGAGTATTCCCGCTGCCAGCCCGCTCAAGCCGACGAACCCCGCCTCACCGAGGATCAGGTGCTGGAGTTTCCGTGATGGCATGCCCTGGGCGAGGAAGGTGACGTATTCGCGACGGCGTTGGAGCAGCAGACCAAACACGAACATTGCGATCACCGCTGCGCTCATGACCAGCGTGTAGAACGAGTCGAGAGCCACGAGACCGCGGATGTTGAGGGCGGTCAGGCTGGACTGATCCTTGTTGAACGTGGTTGCAGTCGAGTCGATGTTGAGCCGATCGCTCGCGGCGGGACCTGCGTGGACGGCGGAGATTGCAGCAGCGAGGCCCGCCTTGCTCTGGTCGATCGTCCGGGCAAGGAAGAAGTCGACTTCTGTGAGCCCTGTCTCGGTCTGGTAATAGTCGAGGTTCGCGACGATGTTCACGCCTTCCGGAAACCCCGGGAATCGGTCGAACACACCGGCGACCAGCATCTGTCTGAGTTGCTGTTGTTTGGTCCCGCGGGCCAGCAGTACCTCAACGGTGTCGCCCACGTCGATCTTGAGGTCCGCGGCAGACTTGACGTCCAACAGGATCGCTCGAGGCGTGGCTTTGAGTACGTCCATCGCGCCGGCCGCGGTGCTGCCGGGGAAGAACGTGTCCGACAGCGCGGCGGTTCGGCGGAAGCTCTCAGGGTCGATCGCCGCCAGGTCCATGACATCGCTATTGAAGTCACTGCGCAGGAACGCGTTCTCGAGGCTCGAAACGACGGGCGTCGTCGACGACACGCCGAAGACCGATAGCCGCGACCCGTAGTCGGGTGGGTGGGCTCGGCGGCTCACGGGGCTCGGCGAGATCCGCAGATTCGAACCGACGGTGAACCTGGCGTCAGCGGCCTTGGCACCGTCGTAGGTGGCAGCGAAGATCGAGAGCGCCATCCCGAATGCGATGACGAGGCCGACGCCGACGATCCCGGTCACGAGTGTGCGCGCGCGCCGGCTGAGGCTGCGACTCAGGATGCCCCTGACCAGCGGGCCGAACCGGGGCGCGGTCGACACCGGCAGGTGCGTGGCGACTCCTTCGAAGGCCCTGACCAGGACCAACGTCCCCGCGAACCACGCGGTCAGCGGCAACAGCAGCAGGTGGATCGAAAGCGAGGTCGCCGTGCCCGTCGAGACCGCACCGGCGGGGGCGTCGAATGCTCCAGACCGAAGGGCGATCACCGTCGCGATTCCCGCGATCGTCACGGCGCCGTAGTCGAGGCGCAGGCGCCGCCACGCCGGGGGTCGCTCAAGCGCCATCTCGCGACGTTCACGTGCGACCTCGTGCCCCAACGCGCGATGCCCCGGAACGTAGAGAGCCAGGCCGGTGGCGAGCACTCCTGCTCCGATCGCGATCAGTGCGGAGCTCACAAGCTGGCCGGGTGACGCCTCGAACAGCGCCGCAGGGCTGAGGATCACGAGCACCGACCCGAGCCCCGCAACGGTTCCGAGGACCGACCCGACCCCGGCGATGGCGGCCGTGCGGTACAACAGGAGTCGTGTCAGGTGACCGCGGTTGGCACCGCGCAGCCGCAGGTTGGCTTGCTCCCGCCGCTGGGAGTTGGCGAGGATGCTCCCCGCGTAGGCGGCGAGGAAGCCCGCCAACAGCAAGCCTGGGAGACCCAAGAAGAGAAACATCCGCTTCGCCACCGCGGCGTCCGCGCGTGCCACCTCAAGGGTGTTCGAGATGTTGTCGAGCAGAAAGTCCTGCTCGGGCGCGATGTCCGTGATCTCGTTCGCGATTGCGTGGGTCTGGCCAAGCGCCCGGGACGGATCGGAGTTGAGTGGCGAACGCAAGACCTGCACGTCGACCTCGAGGTTCGGGATGCTCTTGACCGCGAGTGCATTGCCACGGTTGGCGCTCGCGACCCGGAAGGCCGGAATGATCTTCGTCCGGAAGACCTCCTGACTCACCACGATCGAGTCCGCCACGTAGAGGAAGTCCTCGAGTTTGAGGCCCTTCCGGCTATTGAAGAGCGCCCTGGATCGAGACAGGTCGACGATGCCGCCGACCTGCAGCTCGAATGGTTTCGCGCTGCCCGGCAGCATCAGCTGCACGTTGCCGCCGGGCCCCGCGGCGACGGCACGCGAGGCCTCGGGGCTGAGCAATGCCGAGGCGGGGGCGAACCCTCCGGCCGCGATCCGGATCGAGGGGTGGTGCGCGACATACTGTTGATCAAACGCGAAGACGCGGACGGGCCGGTCGACGGTCGTGTCACCCGAGCGCAGGGAACCGGGTGCAAGATCGACGAACGCCAACGCGTCGGCGGCCGTCACTCCGGGAAGGGCGGCGATCCGGTCACGGAGCGTGTCGAGCCCAACCAGGCTCGGTGCGTTGCTCGGATTGGGAATCAGGTCCTCGCGAGTCGAGATCGTGCTGGTCGGCTTGAGCGCCGCGGTCGTCGCCGGACGGGTGGCGCGGACATCGAAGCGCAACGCGACCGTCGCGCCCGGACCGACCTTGCCGATGTTGTGGCCGATCTGGGCCGGCCCATGCGCGAAGGGGCTCTGGCCGCCGACGTCAGGGATCGGTCTGCCATCGCGCCTGGCCGAGCGGGGGATGTACGCCAACTCGGCACCGAGCTTGTCGTTGACGACGACCTCGTTGGCGGGGTTGGCTCCGCGATTGCGGACCGTCAGCGCCACCGTCGTTCGATCGCCGGCACCGAGCGCCCCGGACGTCGAGAGCCGCTCATCGAGGCTCAGTCCTTCGCCAAGCGGTGAGGTCAGCACGCGCTGCATGTCGAGCACGACGGGCGCGATCGCGCGCTTGGTCATCGACGCACCGGAGCCGTCGATGAAAAACAGCACGCCCGAAAACAGACCGATGCCCAACACCACCCCAACCAGCGAGGCCAGCGTTCGCCGCGGGTTTCTCAGCAGGTCGCGACGCGCATAGCTAAACACGCACGCCGTCCCCGGTCGACAGCGTTGGCTGGTCGAAGTCTTGTACCACCTGGCCGTCGCGCAGCCGTATCTGGTGGTCGAGCCGCTCGGCGACCGCGGCGTCGTGCGTGATGACGATGAGCGTGGCTCCGACTTCGATCTGCGCCTCCTTCAGGAGGTCGATGACGGCGACCGAGTTGTCGGCATCAAGTGAGCCGGTGGGTTCGTCGGCCAGGATCAGCCGCGGCCGGTGCACCAATGCCCTGGCCACCGCCACCCGCTGGCGCTCCCCACCGGAGAGTTGGTCGGGGTACTTGCCCACGGCGCCCCCGAGCCCGAGACCGGCGAGCAGTTCCAGCGAACGTTCATACCCGTCAGTCCGTGCGTCGAGCGCGAGCGACACGCTGACGTTCTCCTGCGCGGTCAAGAACGGCTGCAGGTTGTGCGACTGGAAAACGAACCCGATCTGTCGGCGACGCAAGCGCGCGCGGTCCTCGTCGCCGAGCTCCGAAACGACCTGATCGCCGATTGCGACCGTTCCCTGACTGGGCGCCTCGAGCCCGCCGATCATCGAGAGCAAGGTGGACTTGCCACACCCGCTCGGCCCGGTGATCGCGAGGCTGCTTCCGGGCGCCACACAGAGGCTGATCCCGTTGACAGCTCGCACGATGCCGGCATCGGTCACGAAGTGCTTGATGACCGACTCGACGGTGACCTGGGCGGCAGTCCTCACGTCTCGATCACTCCTCCGTCGACCACGCGGAGCCGACGTTCGGTTCGGTCCGACAACTCCAGGCTGTGGGTCACCATCAACACGGTCAGGCCGCGCTCACGAGAGGCGCCCAAGATCACGTCGAGCACGCGTTCGGCGTTGGCCGAGTCGAGCTCGGCGGTGACCTCATCCGCCAGCAACAGGTCCGGCTGGTTGGCCAACGCCACGGCGAGCGAGGCGCGCTGACCCTCACCGCCCGACAGACGACGAGGCAGATCTTTGAGGCGATCCCCCAGACCGAGTTCGCCAAGAATGGCCGTCGCCCGCGGCCCGGGTCGATCGCCACCCGCGAGCTTGATCGCCAGCTCGACGTTCTCGGCGGCCGTCAGGAACGGGATGAGATTGTCGTTCTGGAGCACCACCCCGATCCTGCGAGCCCGCAGGCCCGCCCGGGCAGTCTCATCCATCGCCGCCACGTCCTGCCCGTCGAAGTACACGTTGCCCGAGTCGGGCAGCATCAGACCGGCCAGAATCGCGAGCAACGTAGACTTGCCGGCGCCGGACGACCCCACCAGGCTCGCCGTCTCACCTCTCGCAAGCTCGAACCCCGCCCCATCGAGCACGCGTGTCTCAACGGCGGCCTCCGTGTAGCTCTTGGAAAGTCCTTGGACGTGGAGGAGTGGTCCCATTGCCGCTACGCGCGCTTTCCGGGAGGGAACGCCCCGAAGACGCTGCGAGCGGTGGTGATCGAATGCCTGTCGAGTGCGAGCACCGTGGCGCTGACCTCGGCCAGCGCCGTTGAGCTCAGCTGGGTCAGGTTGACCAGCTGCTCGATGTCCTTGTGGACGCTCTTGCTGCGGGGAATATTGTCGATCTGACCGACGTTGCGGGCGTAGTACTTGAACTCGTTGTCGGGCGCCGACGCCTTGCCCTCGCGCACGATCAGCACGTCGTCGAAACACTTGAACGGGACGCACCACCTGGCACCGACGTCGATCACCTCGGCGACGTCACCTTCCTCGGCATCGGGCTGCGCGACGGCGTAGGGAGGCGTGCCCACTTTTGGGTCTGTTTGGACGAGCATGCCGGCCTTCGCGCCCTTGACACCACTCAGCCAGGCGTCCAAGGACGAGACGAAGCGGCCGCCTTCGAACTGCTCGGTGTACCCCCCGAGGTACCAGAGGTTGCCGTTCTTGTCTTCCGCGAGGTAGTCGAGAGATTCCTGGGAGACCTGACCACTGTCGAGTTCGAAGTCGAACACGGCAACCGTCCGTACGCCGTCGATGGTGCGGTAGACATCGGTGACCGTGGTCGTCACGAGGTGCGGGACCTTTCGGCTGCCGACGATCGTGGACCCCTCGCGAACCCACTGCGTTCCGGGTTTCAGCGGGAAGTACGGGTTCTTGCCACTTGCCGGATCACCGAAGTTGGCCCGGTCGAACCGAGCCGTCGCGGCGGGCGCGGCGGCGGGCGGGCGAGCGGCGCCACCACAACCAGACGCGAACGTGGAAGCGGCAAGGACCACCGCCAGCGTCGTGCAAACAACGACATCCCTTCTTGCAAACATCATCGCGATCCGTACCTGGATGACCAACCTGGAGCGAGTCTCAATCGTCCGGATGAGGCCTGGATGAGAGCGCTCGGCGGCACAGGGGT
>JANMKR010000104.1:0-9332 GCA_031372145.1 Actinomycetota bacterium
GGCATCAGCGCGTAGTCGGGCACCACCCCCACGCGCTGCCAGCCCAGGCGCTGATACAGCCGCTCGGCATCGCTGCCGGTGACGGTGTCCAGCACCAAGACCGTCTTGCCGCAGGCGCGTGCCGTGTCTTCGGCCGCACGCATCAGCGCTTCGCCCACGCCCTGCCGGCGTGCGCGGCGGTGCACCAGCATCTTCGAGACATCGGCGCGATGCGGCTGGTTGTCCGGTTGGTGGAGCACGAGCTGGACGGTGCCGCAAATGCCCAGGGTGTCGTGAGCCACGAGCAGCGCGCGTTCGTCGCGGGCCACGCCATCAGCAAGGTGACTCCAGAAAGCCTGCGCGTATTCGCGCGACAGCGGGTGCATGAAGCCCACCGAGGCACCGCCATCGACGCAGTCGATCAACACATCGGCCAGCGCGTCGATCTGCGGGCCGTCGAGCGTCTGCATGCGATGGATGGCGGGCAACGGGTGGGTCATCGTCGTACCGGGATTTCGTTGGCGATCACCACGGCATACCGTGCGGCTTTGCGGGTCGGGTTGTGGAACATCGTCGGGCCGTCGAGCTGCATCGCCAGGCAGTCGCCTTCATGCAAGTGATGCTGTTGCGCTCCCAGCGTGACGTCGATCTGGCCGTCGAGCACCCACACTTGCTGGTCGATACGCACCTCACGCGCCCCGCTCTCGAAGGCCACGCGCGCGCCGGCCGGAAAGTGCACCTCGACGATGCGCATCGGTTGCATCAACCCGGCGGGCGAGACGTTGCGGCGGACGTAGCCCGAGGCCGGGTCTTCCCATTGCGTCTGTTCGTCGCGGCGGGAGACCGGCGCGGTGGCCGTCGCCGTGTCCGGCGCATCGAACAGCGAGGCGAGCGTCACACCCAAACCCGAGGCGAGCTTTTCGAGCACCACCGCGGTGGGGTTGCTCTCACCCCGCTCGATGAGCGAGATCATCGAACGGCTGACGCCGCTCGAGTGTGCCAGCGCATCGAGTGAGAGACCCGCGGCGGCGCGCAAACCGCAAATGCGATCAGCGATGCGCTGTTGAAGGTCCTGCGGACTGTCCTTCATAATGGAATGATTGTCCATCATCAAGGACATCTTGTCAACCGTCGGCGCGAAGACGATTCTTGTTCCACGCATCGGTGACAGTGCCCTCGGCATCTCGAAAAGGCTTCTCGTGTCGGCTTCCCCACTCCCTCCCCCGCTCGCCGTCGTCACCACGCTGCGGGCCGCCGGCTGTGTCTTTGCCGACGACGAAGCGCGGTTGCTCATCGCCGCGGCCCAGACACCGGCCGAACTCATCGCCATGGTCGAACGGCGAGCGTCCGGCCTGCCCCTCGAACACATCCTCGGGTGGGCGGAGTTCTGCAGCCTGCGGATCGCGGTCGAGCCCGGCGTCTTCGTGCCTCGCCGCCGAACCGAGTTCCTCGTCAACCGGGCCGCCGCCTTCGCCCGCCGAGCCGCCACCTCCGCAGGTCGATCCCTCGTCCCGCCACGACCTGTCGTCGTTGACCTGTGCTGCGGCTCGGGCGCAGTGGGCGTCGCACTGGTGGCGGCCCTGGACCAGGTGGAGCTGCACGCCGTCGACATCGACGCCGCCGCGGTGCGGTGCGCCCGCCGCAACCTGGCGGCCAGTGGCCAGGTGTACCAAGGCGACCTTTTCGAACCACTGCCCGCAACGTTGCAAGGCCGCGTCGACG
The DNA here is from genome assembly GCA_031372145.1 of Actinomycetota bacterium. Classification (GTDB taxonomy): domain Bacteria; phylum Actinomycetota; class Thermoleophilia; order Miltoncostaeales; family Miltoncostaeaceae; genus CALMEC01. Next base: position 1,702 of record JANMKR010000104.1, read on the forward strand.
TCCTGGTCGCGAACGTGCCCTACGTGCCCACCGGCGCGATCGCGCTGCTGCCCCCAGAGGCCCGCATCCACGAACCGCGGGTGGCGCTCGACGGTGGCGTGGACGGGCTTGACGTACTCCGGCGGGTGGCCGCCGAAGCCCCACACTGGTTGGCGCCGGACGGCCACCTACTCGTCGAGACGAGCCAAGGCCAGGCGCGGCAGACCGTCGAAATCCTCACCCGCAACGACCTGATGGCGCGTGTGGTCAGCTCGGACGAACTCAACGCCACCGTCGTCATCGGAACCAGGCCTGCCCTCCAGAGTCCGCAGGCCGGAGAGGCGTCCGCTCCACCCAGAGACGCCCGTGGTGCCCGCCGACGAAATGCCCCATGACCGATTCGATGAGTATCGAATACGATGGATGTTGCTCTGCCTGACCTGACAACGGAGCGCGACATGCCGACGGCAACGTGAGTGAGCAACCCGCCATTTCTGCTGGGGACTTCGCATCCTGGGTGGCCGAGATGCAGAGCGCGATCCGCGGTGAGAACGGGTCCGACGTGCCGTGCGGCGGCTGCACCGCCTGCTGCACGTCGTCCCAGTTCGTGCACATCGGACCCGACGAGACCGACACAATTGCCCGCATCCCAATCGAACTGCGGTTTCCTGCGCCTGGACTGCCCGATGGCCACGTCGTGCTCGGCTACGACGAACGAGGGCACTGTCCGATGCTGGTTGACAACCAATGCTCGATCTACGCGCATCGCCCCAGGACCTGTCGGACCTATGACTGCCGAGTCTTCCCGGCGGCCGGGCTTCGAATGAGCGACAGCGACCAGGGCCTGATCGACCGCCGGGCACAGCGTTGGAAGTTCGACTTCCCGACTCGGGCCGACCGAACCAGACACGAGGCGATCTGCGCGGCTGCCACGTTCCTTCAGGAGCACACGGATCTCGTTCCGACCGGCGCCGCTCCTGCGAACACGACTCAACTCGCGGTGCTTGCGATCGAGATCCACGACCTTTTTGTTGGCCACGACCAGGAGACCGGCCAAACGACGCTCGTGGCTCCCGACCCGCTGGCCGTCCAAACGGAGCTGACGCACCGAACGCGAGCACGACAAACGCCGTAACACCGCCGCGATCAGGTTGAGGTGCCATGACGGGGCGAGCTGGGCGACATGGCAACCACCGACAATCGCTGCCCATACGGATGCCGGCCACCTTCCTCATGTAGCTCAGGTCAGGACACAGTCAAGGTGTTCGGATCATCTGATCTGGGTCGCTCAATTCAAATTCGCACGGAACCCGATGGACCACACTGCCCTCACCCGCCGTCGGCACGATCGGAGTGTGGAACCAAGTCCTGGTCCGACGGACCGTGAGGTGCGAGGCTCCACACGATGAACGGTCAGGTCAGCGCGGTCCTGTTCGACGTATTCGGCACGCTGGTCGACTGGCGCTCGAGCATCACGCGGGAGCTCACCGCGTTCGGCGCCGCACACGTGATCGATGGGGACTGGGAGGCCGTCGCCGACGACTGGCGTGGTGAGTACCAGCCAGCGATGGACGAGGTGCGCTCGGGGCGCCGCGACTGGACGATCCTGGACGTGCTGCACCGCGAGAGCCTCGAACGCGTGTTGGCCCGGCATGGCATCGACGGACTGACCGAGGAGGACCTCCAGCACCTGACGCTCGCGTGGCACCGCCTCGATCCATGGCCGGATGTGGTGCCCGGGCTGACCCGACTGGCAACCCGCTACACGTTGGGCACATTGTCCAACGGCAACACCGCCTTGCTGATCGACCTGGCCAAACATGGCGGACTGCCCTTCCACATCATCCTGGGTGCCGAGACCGCGCGCGCCTATAAGCCGCTGCCCGAGGCCTATCTGCGCAACGTCGCGATGCTCGGACTGAACCCCGGCCAGGTGATGCTCGTCGCGGCCCATAACGGCGACCTGGCCGCGGCACAGCTGCAGGGGCTGCAAACCGCATTCGTCGCGCGCCCCACGGAGTACGGCCCGATGCAGGCCACAGACCTCGCGCCAACCGGCGCATGGGACATTCTGGGTGACGACATGGGCACGCTCGCGACCGTGCTCGGGTGTCGCTAGCCGGCTCCCGCGTCAGGCGCCGGGATCGAGCAAGGGCCAGCGCATCTGGATGGTCAACTCGACGCCGGTCTTCTTCCTCACGAGGTCGATGACGACCTCCATGGGATCCACGATGACCGTCGGCGCGTGCTCCTCGTCATACGCCATGTTGAGCGACCCTGTGGCGATCTGATCCGCAAGGGCTCGCAACTGGTCGGCCACAAGCGAATGTGTCGCCCGCTCCTTGATGTCGAACAGATGCCGCGTCACGTCGTTCCCTTTCACCTCATGCGCAGCCCCACAGGCCGCGTCCGTCAGATGCACCATCGGCGCGAACGCCGTCAACCTTCATGCTGCCACCCGGTGTCGAGAGGTTCGACCCCGAACGGCCGACTCCTACCCGAGGCTGAGGCGGCTGACACCCGCAGGTGCGCGTTGACGCTCCACGTGGCCGAGCCACGTGCCGAGCACTGCGATGGCGAGGACCGCGCCGACCACCGACGACACACCGACCCATCCCACGGCCTGCCAGGCCAGACCGGGCAGGAACGCGCCGAACGCGCCGGCCGTGTAGTAGATGCTGTAGTAGAGCGCGCTCGCCGCTCCCGGGCGCACGCCCTGGGCGCCGCCCACGCCGATCGGCGCGGCGGTGACGACCGTGAACATCCCGATCGTGATCAACGCGAGCCCGATCAACGTCGTCGGCAGGATGTCCGGGACCGTCAAGGCCACGCCGATCGCAGCGAAGATGACACCGATCATGGCAACGCGTGCCCACCCCACACGCTCCGAGTACCGGCCGGCGACCGGCGCGACCGCACCGACCACCCACAGACCGAAGACCAGCGACGCATGGGTCGGCGACAGGTTGAACGGCGGCCCCTCGAGCCGGAACCCGATATACGAGAACACACCGACGAACACGAAGAACAGGCTTGGCCCCGTCAGCGACGCCGCGATGACACGACGGTTGGCGATGGGCCCGCGCACGCGCTCTTTGCGCACCGCAGGCGCCGGGGGCAGCCCGCGCATCATCACCACGACGGCGACGAGGGGGAACACCGCCAGCACGCCGAGCGCAAAGCGCCAACCCGTTGCCGATGCCAGCAACGCCACGCCCAGTCGACCGATCAGGCCACCCGAGATGAGCGACGCCATGTACCACCCCATCGCCCGCGCGCCGAACGCGGGGACGAACACCTCGGACACATACGGGATGCCCACGGCCAGGAGTCCCGGCAGCACCAAGCCCTGGATGGCACGGGTGACCAACAACACCTCGAACGACGGCGCGAGCGCGACCGCGATCGACGCGGGCACGAGCAATGCGCTCGCGGTGATCAAGCAGTTGCGCCGCCCGACACGGTCCGACAGCGGTCCCCAGATCCACGACCCGGCGACGACGGCGATCACCAGGACCGAGATCGTCAACCCGGCACGACTCGGAGTCACCGAGAACACGCGGCCGATCTCGGGGAGGATGCCCTGGGTCGAATACATCGTCGCGAACATCGCGCTGGCACCGACCAGAAAGCCCACCATGGAGCTGAAACCGCGTGGTGCTGTGTGTGCTGGAATCACATACTCAACGGTAGGACGACTCTTGTAATATGTCCAATACGTTGGACTACTGCCCTGTGAGACGTTTTTGATATCAGATCAGATCGAACTGCGACACCTGCGCTCCTTCGTCGCCGTTGCCGAAGAGCTGCACTTCGGCCGCGCGGCGCAAACCCTGGGGATTGCGCAGCCACCGTTGAGCCAGCAGATCAAGCGTCTCGAGGAGCGGCTGGGCGTGCAACTGTTGCGCCGCAGCCGCCGGCATGTCGAGCTGACGGACGTGGGTGCGGTCCTGCTGGGCGAGGCGCGCGAGCTCCTGGCGCACGCAGCGCGTGTCGGCGATGCAGTCCGGCGCGCCGCGGCTGGGACCGCCGGGACCATTCACATGGGCTTCGTGGGCTCGGCAGCCCACGAGGTGTTGCCCACCCTGCTGCGACGACTCCGTGAAGACTCGCCCGATGCCCGTGTCGTGCCCATCGAGCTTGCGACCACCGAGCAGGTCGCGGCCATCGCCGCCGGCGCCATGGACGCCGGCCTGCTGCGCATGCCGATCTCGTCGGCCGAAGTCGCCACGCGTGCGCTCGTGGAAGAGCAGCTCGTCATCGCGCTGCCTGACTTTCACCCGCTCGCCCATCGGCGTCGGTTGCCTCTGGCCTCGCTGGCCGGGGAGCCCTTCGTGCTGTGGGGACGACAGCTCAACCCGCTGTTTCACGACGAGGTCATCAGTGCCTGCCACGACGCCGGGTTCAGCCCCAACGTGGCGCAGGAAGCCACCGGAATGCCCACGATCGTGAGCCTCGTGGCGGCCGGCCTGGGCGTCTCACTCGTGCCCGCGTCGATGGAGCGCCAACGCACCGACGGCGTCGTCTACATCCCGCTCCAGGGGCGCGGGGTCCGGATCGCGATCGCACTCGCCTGGCGTCGCGAACGCCCCTCGCCCCTGGTGCAGACGCTGGTCAGGGTCGCCCGCGAGACCTGGCCCGGCCGCCGCTGATCTACTCGACCGAGGCGACCCCGATCGGACACGTCACACCGGTGCCACCGAGCCCGCAGTAGCCGTTGGGGTTCTTTGCCAGGTACTGCTGGTGGTAGTCCTCGGCATAGTAGAACGGTCCCGCCGGCGCGATCTCGGTTGTGACATCGCCGAACCCGACACCTTTGAGGCGTTCGGCGAACATCACCGCAGAACGCTGCGCCGCCTCGAGCTGTGCGTCCGAGGTGGTGTAGATCGCCGAGCGGTACTGGGTGCCGGTGTCGTTGCCCTGGCGCATGCCCTGCGTCGGGTCATGGCCCTCCCAGAAGATGCGGAGCATCTCGTCGAAGTTGGTCAACATCGGATCCCACGCGACGAGCACGGCCTCGGTGTGTCCGGTGCGCCCGCTGCAGACCTCTTCGTACGTGGGGTTGGGGGTGACGCCACCCGCGTATCCGACCGCGGTGGTGTACACGCCGGACGCCTTCCAGAACAGTCGCTCGGCACCCCAGAAACACCCGAGGCCGAACAGCACGGTCTCGATCCCATCGGCAAACGGCGGACGCAGTGGGGCATCCAGGACCAAATGGCGACCGGGGACGGGCATCTCGGCGGCACGACCGGCGAGCGCGTCGTCAGCAGACGGGATGCGATTCTTGTGGCGGTTGAACAGCGACATCAGTCACCTCTCGGACGGGTTCTGAACATACGATAGTGCGCGACCGGACGATCGCGTCTCACTACTGTCCCGCAACCGCGCCGAACGTGACACCCGGCGTATGCTCTCGGCAATGCAGGGCCTCGAGGCCGCCATCAACGAGATCGGTCGATCGCTGTCGGCGGCATACCCGCCCGCGATCCGCCATCCATCACGCACGGTCGACCAGCGGCTCATGCAGATGGTCGCCGAACGACCCGACGTGCAGGCCGCGCTGTTTCGCTTTGTCGACGCGACCCCGGCCTGCCGAACACCCGAAGAGCTGACCGAGCACCTGACGGCGTTCCTGGAGGAGGTGGAGGACCCGCCCGCGATGTTCAAGGCGCCCGAGGCTCTGGGACGTGGGCGCGTCGGCGAGAAGTTCGTCGGCAGCGTCGCGGCGGTGGGCGTGCGTCACCTGGCCCAGCGGTTCATCGTCGGTGAGTCGCCCAAGGCGGCGTCCGGGCACCTGCACAAGCTGTGGCGCGATGGCGCCGGCTCGTCACTCGACCTGCTCGGCGAGGCGACGGTCACGCAGGAGGAGGCGGACCACTACGCCGCCCGGTGTGCCGACGCGATCGATGTGTTGAGCTTGGCCGTGCGCAGCTGGCCCGAGCGGCCTGTGCTGGAGCGCGACTTCGCCGGATCGATCCCGCGGGCCAACGTGTCGGTCAAGATCTCGGCGCTGACGCCGCTCATCCGTCCCTCCGCACCGGAACTGGGCGCCGACGATGCCGCTCGGCGGCTTATTCCACTGCTGCGCAGGGCACGCGACACAGGCGCACACCTGCACATCGACATGGAGTCGGTCGACACGCTCGAGACGACGATGCAGCTGGTGCTCGAGATGCTGGCCGACCCGGAGTTTCACGACGGGCCGTCCGCCGGCGTCGTGATGCAGGCATACCTGCGCGAGTCGCCCGCCATCGTCGATCGCGTGCTGGTCTGGACCCGCCAACACCCGCGTGCCGTGCCGTTGACGGTCCGGCTGGTCAAGGGCGCCTACTGGGACCACGAGGTGGCAGAAGCGCGCCAGCGTGGGTGGGAGCCACCGGTGTTCATCGAAAAAGCCGACAGCGACCGCAACTTCGAGGCGCTCACACGCAAGCTCATCGATGCCCGCCCGGGGGTGCGCCTGGCGGTGGCATCGCACAACCTGCGCTCGGTCGCTCACGCGGTCGCCTACAACCGCTTGACCGGCGGCGGCGACTCCGACATCGAAATCCAAGTGCTGCAGGGGTTGGGTGACGATCTCAAAGACGCGCTCGCGGCGCACAAGATCCGCACCCGGGTCTACTGCCCCGTGGGTGACCTGGTGATGGGCATGGCCTACCTGGTGCGACGCCTGCTCGAGAACACCGCGAGCACGTCGTTCCTGTCGGCCCACGGACGGGGTGTGCCCATCGATCAGCTGCTCGCCGCTCCGTGAGCGCGTTTGTCAACGAACCCATTCTCGAGCTCCGCCGCGAGCCCGCCCGCAACGCGTTGACGGACGCGCTCGGGCGGCTGGATGCCCAGCTCCCGCTGCGGGTGCCGGTCCTGATCGGCGACGGCGAGGGTAGCGCGGAGGGCATCGACTCGACCGACCCGGGCAGGCCCGATCGCCTCGTCGCCCGCGCCGGCGTGGCCTCGCCCGCCGATGTGGCCGAGGCCGTCGAACGTGCCACACGTGCGCAGCCGGCGTGGGCCAGACGCACGCCGCAGGAACGCGCCGAGGTGCTGCGTCGCGGAGCCAACCTGTTGCGTGCCGAGCGCCACACCCTGGCGGCCCTCCAGGTGCGCGAGTGCGGCAAGCCGTGGGCCGAAGCCGATGCCGACGTCTGCGAGGCGATCGACCACATCGAATACGCCGTCCACCAGGCGTTGGCGCTGGCCGCCGGCAAAGAGCTGCTGCAGTTGCCCGGCGAGAAGAACCAGCTGCGCTACCGCCCCCGCGGCGTGGTGGCGGCGATCGGTCCGTGGAACTTCCCGCTTGCGATCCCGGCCGGGCTGGTGGCGACCGGGTTGGCGACCGGCAACGCCGTCATCCTGAAGCCCGCCGAGCAGGCCCCCGCCTCGGGGCATCGGCTGGTGCAGGCGCTTCGCCGCGGCGGCGTCCCAAACGACCTCATCCAGCTGTGGCCCGGTTACGGCGAGACCGGCGCGGCACTGGTCGCACATCCCGGAGTTCATACGATCGCGTTCACCGGTTCGGAGCCGGTCGGCCTGGCGATCATCCGCGCCGCGGCCGAGACGCCCCCGGGCCAGGGGCACGTCAAACGCGTCGTGGCCGAGATGGGCGGCAAGAACGCGATCATCGTCGACTCCGACGCGGATCTGGACCA
>JANMKR010000109.1:0-3554 GCA_031372145.1 Actinomycetota bacterium
ATGCGGTCGAGGTACGCGACGGCTTCGTGCCGGTTGTGGTGGTGTGGGTGGCCCCTGCATCGGTCTGGCGAGCGTCCGACCCGAGTCCACCGCCAAGCAGGATCAACCCACCGATGCCGATGACCGCTCCGCCCCCGACCCACGCAAGCGTCGAGTCGCGACGCACTGGCGGACGGATGACCGGTATTGGTTGCGTATCGGCGTCGGGGTCATCCGAGACCGCTGCTGCGGCCGCGTCCGCCATCCGCCGTGGGTCGAGGCCCAAGTGCGTCGCGTATCGCTCGACGAGACTCCGGGCGTGCGCGGTCGGCGGGAGGTCATCAAAACGTTCGTTCTCCAGGGCATCGAGGAGCGCTGCGCCGATGCCGGTCGCGGCCGCGCATGTGGCAAGGTCGTCGCCGCGCCGCACGCGGGCCTCGCGGAGGATGTTGCCGATTGCAGACACTGCCGCCCGATGTTGTCAGTGCCGCTGGGGTGTACCAAGCTGAGTGGTAGCGTCGCATCGTGATCGTCTCGCGTGAATCGGGCGGTCTGTGCGTGGTCCTTCAGGTCGACCACCAGGAACAATGTCGGCTTGCGGCGCGTGCCTGGGGGAACGGAAGCTTCGGGCGACTCGACCCGTGGGAGCCGGCGCAGGTCGCGGCCGCCGTGCATGACGAAGGGTGGCGGGGGTGGGAGGCGATGCCCCAGGTCGATTCGGACGGGCGGCCCATGGATTTTCCCGAACTTCCGCGTGACCAGCACGTTCGGATGTACGAGGACGGCATCGCGGCATCGGAACGACACGGGGCCACGGTTGGACTTCTCGTCAGCCTGCACGGGCTCGGCCTGTACCGCTCGCGTCTGGGGTTGGACGGACCCGTCAAGGACGTGGAGACGCTCCCCGTCGTCGTGCAGGCGTTTATCGCTGATCAGCTGGGACGGCAGGACCGCCTGCGCGTCGCGCTCGGCGACGACTCCGAGCGACGTGAATGGGAATGGGCGGCCTACCGTCTGCTCCAGGCGTGGGACGGGCTGAGCCTTTATCTGACCTGGCGCGGCCTCCCGCAGGGCCGCAACGGTCGCCTACCGGCTGTCCCTCGCGATCAGACCGATCCGGGCGTGGACCTGCACCTGCGGCCCGTTGATCCGCGCACCGCGGTGTGCGATCCGTTCCCCTTCGCTGGTGATGAGGCGATCCTCCCGGTCATCGCCCGCACGATCGCGGACCGCCGCTACGTCGATCACGACGACCTTCGCGCCACCCTCAACGCGACCCCACCCGAGCGACGAGACTTCCGCATCGTGGCTCCTGCCAGGGTTGAGGCAGTGAGGGGTCGACACCCTGACTGGCCGTCCCTGGGAGGTTTGCCCTGATCGCCAGTTGGCCCTTGCTCGGTGTGCCAATTGGCCAATCAACTCGTCGCACGTCCCTCGTGAGTCATTTCGCGATAAGCGGTCGAGGGATGAGTGCGTGCTGGGCCGGCCCTGCGGGCCGGGTGACGACGTCCCGCCAGCTCATTGGGGAGCGCTGGCCGTCGTCACAACAGCACATGGAGCTTCAAAGCGGACGTCAACGTCGTTTCGACCGACGATCCTTTCCGCCACACGCGAATGCTCTGCATACCACCAGTCGAATCCGACACTGCGCCGCGTCATCGTGGGGGCGAGGTGAGCGGCAGTTGGCCTTCGCGCGGTGTGCCAGTTGCGGATCTGCTCCCAGGGGGCCTGTGTGCCATCGAACGTGCGTGTATTGGCTCTGCGATCCGTCCCGTCGGGAACACGCAGACGGCAGTTGGCCTCTGCGTGGTGTGCCAATTGCGTGACGGCGTCACTTGCGCAACTGTCGTAGGCGAAGGGCGTGGTTCCGTGGGTGACGCCATTTGGCCCTTGCCGCAACGGCCAATTGGAGTCCTTGCAAGCGCGGTGGCTTCGGTTGTGATCGTGCTCCGAGGCCGGCCAGCGCCGCCGGCGAGGCTGGGTGGCCGGCCGAACGGTCCGAATGGACCGTCGGAGGGTACTTGGGATCGCAAAACGGGATCTGAGCGTCCGATTGACGGCGTTAGTTTGGCTACCTGGCGGCCCCGCTTTCGCTGGGAAGTGTGTCGAAAATTGGCACAGAGTTGAGTGGAAGAATTCACACATGAGTGCAGATTTGTGACACGTTGGGATGGCAGGGTTTGACGCATGGCGTCGAGTCACTACAAGGGGCCCTGGATCGGAAAGCTCCCGATGTGTGCGATCTGCGGGGGCGCGGGTGATGGGCCACGAGCCGAGCATTTCTTGACCCACGGCGTGTCGATCTGGCTTTGCGAGGTCCACCGGAGCGAGGAGTTCCAGCGGCGGAGGGCAGGACGGGACTTCGTGGCCAGCGTCGGAGCGGTCTGGCGAGCAGCCGGGATCAGCGGGCGTCGTCATTCCCAGGCACTGATCGCTCATCTGCGCCGGGTCCGTGGCACGCCACCGCGTGAACGACCCGGTTCATATGCATGGCCCGAACTACGTCGCGAGGCGGAGCAGCGGTTCGCGAGCGGTGAGCCACCACGGCATGTGATCGCCGATCTGCGCCGGTCACCGCTTGCCGGAATGCGCTTGCCATCCATCCGGACGCTTCGGCGGTGGTTTCACGAAGGGCGCTGGCTTGAACGTTTGGTGCCGGGGCGAGCAGCGTCAACACCAAAACGCCAGGTCGGCAATACACAGCCACACGAGCTCGGGCAGCCCGAAGCGAGCGGTGCCACCGCCCACTTCGGATCAGCAGCGGCGGGTGCCCCGCGCGCGCCCCCGCGGTCGACCTGACTCACGGCTCGTCAGGGAGGGCAAGTTCCGCGGCGTGCAGCGTCGCGTCGGAGGCGTCCGCTGCCCAATCCGACCCCTGGGAATCGGGCGGCGTTCTCCGCCCGGTCGGCACCGGCCTTCAACGAAGATCGCGATTTCTCCGCGTAGTCGCCGATTTGCAGGCGTTTCGATCCTCGTCAGGTTGAATGCCTCGTCGAACGAGGTGGCCTTGGCTGCTGGGGAATAGTGCCCGAACTGGCCCGTTCGAGGAGCTTTGTCGTTCACATGAGCGACGACCTTCCGTCGGTGCGAAGAGCCGGTAATGGGGGGGTGCTCCACGACGTGCTTGACCTCGGAACTGCGCTTGGGACAGGGATGAGGGATTCGGGTAAGCCTGCCTTCGTGGCGTCGAAGCTGTGCCTTGCCAAGCACGGTTCTTCGGGGGGTAGTCGTGGGTACTCCATCGCGTGTTCGATCTCGCAACTTCTCTTGGGAAGCGGGATCAGGGCATCACGCGGTGGCCTCCCTTGCATGTTCGAAGTGTGGTGCGTTCGGCGTCACGGCCTGAGGTCGTGGTCCCTGTCACGCCAGCAATCTCGGCGCAGTCGGAGCCTGAATCACCGACGGCAATACCCGAAGAGCCCCAAACACTGTCCCGTTCGCGTGATCCGGCATCACCAGGGCGATCCCCGCCCTCGGGCGGGGCAGCACCCAGGGGGATGCCCGAAGAGCCTGAAGCGTGCTGGAGGTTGTGGCAAAGCCCATTGCGAGCGGCATGTCGCACGACCAGGGTTCGC
>JANMKR010000004.1:0-17215 GCA_031372145.1 Actinomycetota bacterium
GAGAAGTTCTTCGCCGACTCGGTGGTGTACCTGGAGCGGTATCTCGCGGAGCCCCGCCACGTCGAGATCCAGATATTGGCCGATGGCCACCGCAACACCGTGTACCTGGGGGAGCGCGACTGCTCGGTGCAGCGCCGCCACCAGAAGCTGGTCGAAGAGACCCCGAGCCCGGTCGTCTCGGCCGACCTGCGCAAACGCATGGGCGAGGCGTCGGTACGCGCTGCCGAAGCCGTTGGCTACCGCTCGGCCGGTACGTGCGAGTACCTGGTCTCGGGCGAGGAGTTCTTCTTCCTCGAGATGAACACCCGCATCCAGGTCGAGCACACCGTCACCGAGATGGTCACCGGCATCGACCTGATCCGCGAGATGGTCCGCATCGCAGCCGGCGAGCCGATGTCGGTCCGTCAGAACGACATCAGGCCGCGCGGGCACTCATTCGAGTGCCGAATCAACGCCGAGGACGCGGCGAACCGGTTCCTGCCCTCACCGGGCCGGATCACCGCCTACCGGGAGCCGACCGGCCCAGGCGTCCGGGTGGACTCGGGTGTGCAGGCCGGTTCGGTGATCGCCGAGATCTACGACCCGATGGTGGCGAAGCTCGTCGTCTGGGACGTCGACCGCGAGTCGGCGCGACGCCGGATGCTGCGCGCGCTCAGCGAGTACGTGGTCGAAGGGCCCGAGACGCTCATCCCGTTCCACACGTGGCTCTTGAACCACGACGCGTTCATCGCGGGCGGCGCGCTGCACGCCGAGCTGGCCGCGATGTCGGACACGGCAACCCCGTTGCCCGTAGACGGCCGGGAGCCATCGGCCACCTCTTCCGCACCCGAGCCGGAGGAGCGGACGGAACGCCGCGTCACCGCCGAGGTGGACGGCAAGCGCTTCGAAGTCCGCCTGTTCCTGGACGGTGCCCTCGCAGGTGGCGCAAAGCCCAAGCGGCAGAAGCGCGCATCGGGGGGCAGCTCCCCGACCGGCGCGTCGGGCGACACGGTGGTGAGCCCGATGCAGGGCACCGTGTTGCGGGTCCTGGTCGAGCAAGGCGCCGAGGTGGCAGCCGGCGACATCATCTGCATCGTCGAGGCCATGAAGATGGAAAACGAGGTCGCCGCCCACCAGGCCGGCACCGTCCGCGAACTCAACGTCGCCGCCGGCGACGGCGTGCAAGCCGGACAACCACTCGCAGTGGTTTCGTAGCGCCTCGAACCTCGGCGGCGGACCGCGGAGCGGAAGGCCCACAGTGATCGCGTCGATCAGCCTTTGAGCCGCGCGTACATGCGGCAGTCGAGAAAGCGCCCGTTCTTGAAAACCGCCCGCCGCGACAGGCCCTCGAGCACGAAGCCGCACTTCTCGAGCACGCGATCCGAGGCGGGGTTGCCGTCAAACACGACGGCATGCAGGCGCTGCAGCGTGGTCGTCGTGAAGGCCTGGTCGCAGACTGCGGCAACCGCCTCGGTCGCGTATCCCCGCCCCCAGTGTGCGACGCCGAGCCAGTAGCCAAGTTCGGCCTCGAACCGCCGCTCGCCCACCCCTGGCGCGAGACCGATGCCGCCGATGGCCCGTCCCTCACGAACGATGGCGAGGCCCTGCAAGGCCGCGTGCTGTTGCTGGATCCAGAAATGCGCGTCGTCGACTGCGTACGGACTTGGGAAATCGTCCCTCAGGTTGGCGGCCACCCGGGGATCGTTCGCCTCCAGCGTCAGGTCGGCTGCGTCACCGAGCGTGAGCGGGCGGATCTCCAACCGATCGGTCCGGATCGACACGCCGTCGCGCTCATCGTCGACCGCAGGCATTTGTGCAATCTACGTCATGATTGTGCAGACCCGCACCCGTCACAGATCCCTGCACGGGCGTAATCCCCAATTAAGAAATCGCACTTACCCTCTCCGTCATGGGCATCCTCATCCCGATCGCATTCCTGGCCGGCATCGTCACGGCGATCTCGCCGTGCGTGCTTCCCGTCCTGCCCGTGGCAATGGCGGGCGCGGTCACCGGCGGGCGCCGACGTCCGTTCGGCGTCGTCACCGGGTTCATCATCACGCTTGTCGTGTTCACCCTGGCGCTGACCTCGGCGCTCGAGGCGATCGGGCTCTCGGCGTCAGGGCAGCGCAACCTGGGCGTCATCCTGCTCGTGGCGTTCGGTTTGACGATGGTGGTTCCGGCGCTGGGTGATCGCCTCACCGGCGTGCTCGCCCCACTGACCCGACTCGGAGGCCGCCTGCCCAAGGGTGGCGACGGTTTCGGCGGTGGCGTGTTGATGGGAGCAGGGCTCGGCCTGGTCTGGGCCCCGTGCTCCGGCCCGGTGTTCAGTGCGATCGCCGCGGCCAATGCCACTGCGACCGGCGGCGCGGGCAAGTGGCTCGTGCTCTTTGTCTATGCGATTGGTGCGGCGCTGCCGATGCTGGCCATCATGTTCGGCGGCCAGAAGTTCGCGGCGCGGCTCAAGCCCCGGGCCATCGCGATCCGCGCGGGCATGGGCGTGCTGCTCGTCGCGTCCGGCGCATTGATCTTCGCGGGGCTCGACACCCGCCTGACCGCCTGGGTCGTCAACGCCGTGCCGTCCTACACCGACACACTCCAAGCCGCGGAACGCACCGGCGCCGCGTCGAATGCGCTGGCCGACCTTCAGGGGCGCAACGCCGAGAACTCCATCGCGGCCGCGAAACCGACGCCAAAGCCCAAGCTCGCTGCGACAAAGCCGGATCAGACCGCCGTCGATCTTCCCGTCTACGGTGACGCGCCCGAGATCGCCGGGATCAGCACCTGGTACAACGACGCGGGCACACCGCACACACTGGCCGGGTTGCGCGGGCGGGTCGTGCTGATCGACTTCTGGACCTACTCGTGCGTCAACTGCATCCGGACGCTCCCCCACCTGCGCGAGCTCGACAAGACCTACCGCTCCAAGGGCCTGACGATCGTGGGTGTCCACACGCCCGAGTTCGCATTCGAGAAGGACCCGGGCAACGTGGGCAAGGCGATCAAAGACCTCAACGTCACCTGGCCGGTCGCCCTCGACCCGAACTACGGAACGTGGAACGCATGGGGCAACCGCTACTGGCCCGCCGAGTATCTGATCGATCGCGACGGCAAGGTTCGCGCCTACAAGTTCGGCGAGGGCAACTACGACAAGACCGAGGACGAGGTCCGGGCGCTCTTGGCCGAGACCGGTGCGCGGACACACGACGTCGTCGACACCGGCCCGAAGGGTCAGCAGCCGCTGACCCCCGAGAGTTACCTCGGTGCCGCGCGCCTGGACCGCTTCGATTCAAGCCCGGCGGTGCTCGCCGACAAGCCGCAGCGCTACACGGCTCCCGACGCCCTGCCGACCGACCACCTCGCGTACTCGGGTACCGCAACCGTGCGTGATGAAGAGGTCGAGGCCGGCGGCGACTTCGCAATCGACCTGTCGTTTCGCGGGCAGCGTGTGTTCCTGGTCCTGGGTGGAAGCGGCAAACCGCTCGTTGGCCAGGTCATGCTTGACGGTCGCACGATCCCCGCGAACCTGGCCGGCCCCGACGTCGGCCCCAACGGGCGGTTGGTCGTAACCGACCACCGGCTCTACCAGCTCGTCGACCTGCGTAAACCCGGCAAGGGCCGGCTGTCGATCAAGCTGGCGCCGGGCACCCGCGGGTACGCCTTCACGTTCGGATGACGCCGACCGTCAGCCCCCTGGCGCACCGTCCTCTCCGAACAGGCGCGCAGCGTCCTGGCGGAGTTCGGCTGCGAGCGTGACGCGGGGGTTGCGGGTGACCGGGCCCTCCAAGGCCACGCGTACCAGCTTGCGCTCCTCCAAGTTGCCCAGCGCGGCCATGATCGCGAGGATCCCCGAACGCTCACTCCCCAGGCCCAGTTCGGCCGCGGCAGTCGCGACCGACAGGGCAACCGTGCCGTCCTCGGGGCGGCCCTCGTCGAGCCACTGCAAGACCAGGAGCATTTCCAAACGCTTTGCCAGGTCATCCGTCACGCCCGCAGGGTAGCTCGCTGCGGGTAGGATCCCGCGCGGTCCCCACCCGGGGGCCGTCTGTTCGAGCGGGAAGGACGGGGTTTGGACCTCTTCGAGTATCAGGGCAAGGAACTCTTCGCACGCCACGGCATTCCGGTGCCCTCAGGCGAAGCGGCCACCACACCGGCCCAGGCGCGCACCGCGGCTGAGCGCATCGGCGGCACAGTCGTCGTCAAGGCGCAGGTCCAGGTCGGCGGTCGCGGCAAGGCCGGGGGCATCAAGCTTGCGGCAACCCCCGACGAGACCGAGGCCCGCGCACGCGAGATCCTGGGCATGGACATCAAGGGCCACACCGTCCACACCGTGTGGGTCGAGGCCGCGTCCGACATCGCCAAGGAGTACTACGCGTCCATCACGTTCGACCGCGGCGAGAAGCGACCTCTGGTGATGCTCTCGGCAATGGGCGGCGTCGACATCGAGTCCGTCGCCGAGGAGCACCCCGACAAGCTCGCGCGACTGCACGTGGACCCGCTGTCGGGCTTCCACCCGCACCACGCGCGTCGTCTGTGTTACGAGGCCGACATCGACGCCGGCGCGATGAAGGGCGTCATCGACATCTTGATCCGTCTCTACGAAGGCTTCATCGACCTGGATGCAACCCTGATGGAGGTCAATCCCCTCATCTGGACGACCGACGGGCGGGTCATCGCCCTGGACGCCAAGGTCACGATCGACGCCAACGCCCTGTACCGCCACCCCGACATCCTGGCCCTGCAGGAAGCGAGCACCGCGGACCCGCAGGAACGGATGGCACAGGAAAAAGGCGTCACGTACGTCAAGCTCGACGGCGACGTCGGCATCTTGGGCAACGGCGCCGGACTGGTCATGAGCACGCTCGACGTGGTCGCGCTGGCCGGCGGCCGGCCCGCCAACTTCCTGGACGCCGGCGGTGGATCCAAAGCCGACGAGGTCGTCGCGGCGCTCGAGGTGCTGTTGTCCGACGACAAGGTCAAGTCGCTGCTGATCAACATCTTCGGTGGGATCACCCGCTGCGACGAGGTCGCCAAAGGCCTGCTGACGGCCATCGAACAACTCGGTGCCACGCTCCCGATCGTCGTCCGCTTGGACGGCACCAACGAGGAGGAGGGGCGCGCGATCATCAAGGACCGCGCACCTGCCAACGTCGTCGTCGAACCCACCATGCTCTCGGCCGCCAAACGAGCCGTCGAACTCGCGAAGGAGGCCGTATGAACCCCAGCCACCGGAGATGTTTGAGCCAGCCCGCAGGGCTGGGGAATAGGCCGCCCAAGTGCCGTATCGGAGGTGGCGTGTGAGCATCCTCGTTGATGCACACACCCGCCTGGTCGTCCAGGGCATCACGGGTCGTGAGGGCGCGTTCCATGCGACCCGCAACAAGGCGTACGGCACCAACGTCGTCGCCGGTGTCACACCGGGCAAGGGTGGCCAAGATGTTGAGGGCATCCCGGTCTTCAACACCCTCCACCAGGCAGTCCAGGAGACCCAGGCCAACACGGCGATGGTGTTCGTGCCGCCGCGGTTCGCGCCGGACGCCTTGTATGAGGCCATCGAAAGCGGCGTCGAACTGATCATCTGCATCACCGAGGGCATCCCAGCCCACGACATGTTGCGGATCTACACGCACCTGAAGCGTGGCAACCAGACGCTGGTCGGCCCCAACTGCCCCGGTGTGATCAGCCCCGGTGTCGCGAGCGTCGGGATCATGCCGACCCAGGTGTTCCAGCCCGGTCGCGTGGGTCTTGTCAGCCGAAGCGGGACGCTGACCTACCAGATCAGCAAGGAGCTGGCGCTCCTGGGCATCGGCCAGAGCACGGTCGTCGGCATCGGCGGCGACCCGATCGTGGGCAGCTCGTTCATTGACATCCTCGGGCGCTTCGACGCCGATCCCGACACCGACCTGATCGTGATGGTCGGCGAGATCGGCGGCAACGAAGAAGAGAAGGCCGCGGACTTCATCTCGGAGCACATGTCCACCCCGGTCGTCGCGTACATCGCCGGCTTCCAGGCACCTCCCGGTAAGCAGATGGGCCACGCCGGGGCGATCATCACGGGCTCCTCGGGCACGGCGCAGGCCAAGAAAGAGGCGTTGGAGGCCAAGGGCGTCCGCGTCGGGACCAATCCCACCGAGGTCGCCGAGTTCGTCAAGGAACGAGTCGGATAAATCGATAGTCGCAGCGGGCACGGTTTGCAAGGGTGCGATCATGCTGTGCGAGTTGCAGGGGCATCGCCCCTGGTGGTACTGGTGGCCAAGCTGTGTGAGAGAGGTGTCCGGTGAAACGTTTGCTCTTCGGTGTCGTCGCAACGGCCTGTCTGCCGGCGGGTGTCGCGGTCGCGTCGGCGGAGGTCGTTTCGGCCGCGCCCCTGCCGGCGGCGGAACTGCCCACGCCACCGTCCCTCACTGCGGGATCGTGGACTGCTCGGGTGTTGTTCACCACGAATGCCCGTAGCCTGCCGGCGGCGGGCAAAGTCGTCATGTCGGTGCGGCATTTCTCGCCGTACACGCAGGGCCCCAACGTGTTCATGGCCACCGACTCCGCCATGGTCAATGGGCGGCTATGGGTCCGGGTGCAGCTTCCCAAACGGCCCAACGGCACGCAGGGATGGATCAGCGAGGAGGCGCTCGAGCTGCGCAAGATCCGCACGTGGATCCGCGTCACGGTTCGCACGCGGAAGGTCCAGGTCTTTCGCAACGGCAAACGGATCAAGAGCTACAGCGCAGCGGTCGGCACTGGTGGCACGCCGACGCCGATCGGGCTGTTCGCAATCCATGACCCGGTACCGACATCGGGCGAGCTGGCTCCGTACATCTTCGTGCTGACCGCGCACAGCAACGTCCTCAAGACGTTTGCCGGTGGCAATGGCGTCGTCGGCATTCACGGGTGGCCGTCGTCGAACGTCCTGGGCAAAGCCGTCTCGCACGGGTGCGTCCGGATGTCACGAGAAGGCGCGCGCGCCCTGGCCCGGTACGCCCAACCGGGAACCCCGGTCCAGATCGTCAAGTAGCGACTGGCGTCCATGCGTCGACGACGCCCGAGGTCGTCGGGTAGTCTCGCCGACCGATGCCCGCGATCACCAAACGCGTCGCGATCACCACGGTGATCGCGCTCGCACTCTGCAGCACGGGGCCGGCCGGAGCCGCGACGCCACCGGGCTCCGCCGCCCTGCCGGGCGCGCCGACGTTGCAGCGTTCATGGACCGCTCGCATCGAGTACCCCGTCGCCGCCCGCAGAACACCGGGCGGCCGCGTCGCCATGCGGCTGGAACACGTCTCGGCCTACAGCCGGCGCGCGGCGATCTACATGGTCACGGGATCGCGCCGTCTGCCCAACGGCAAGGTATGGATCCGGATTCAGTTGCCAAAGCGTCCCAACCGGTCGCAGGGGTGGGTGCCGATCAGCGCGATCACCCTGCGAAGCCACACGACCTGGATCCGTGTCAGCCGCGGCACGCGCTCCGTGCAGGTCTTCGACAACGGCGTTCGCGTCAGAACGTTCCGCGCGGCAGTGGGAACCGGTGGCACCCCCACGCCTTCCGGCCTGTTCGCGATCCATGACATCGTGCCGGTCGGTGGCCTGCTCGGTCCGTACATCCTCGTGTTGACCGCCCACAGCAGCGTGCTCAAGACGTTCGCCGGTGGCGACGGAACGATCGGCATCCACGGCTGGCCGGATCGCAGCGCGCTCGGCAAGGCCGTGTCCCATGGGTGCGTCCGGATGTCGCGCACCGGCGTCCGCACCCTGACCCGTTGGGCCCGCGCCGGCGTCCCAGTCGAGGTCGTCGGTTAGCCACGACCCACAGGGCCGCCGTGACGCCGCCGTGTCGTGGTCGCTTCAACGATTCGTCCGCCGGAGATACGACGAATCGACCACTATGTAAACGACGAATCGACCACTAACATGCGGTGATGGCTTCCGGCGACGGCGATCTCATTCCGCGACGAGCGGCTGCGCTCGTGCTGCGCAGAATCGACGCGGCGCGGGCTGTCATCATCAATGGACCGCGGCAATCGGGCAAAACCGCGCTGCTCGGCATCGTTCGCGAAGCCCGCGGAGGCGCGTATGTCAGCCTGGACCAGTCGTCGGACCTGCAGAGCGCTCGCGTCGATCCAGCCGGCTTTCTCGCCGACCTCGCACGCCCGACGTTCATCGACGAAGTCCAGCGCGGAGGCGATCCGCTGGTGCTCGCGATCAAGGCCACCGTCGACCGATCATCTGTGCGTGGACAGTTCGTCTTGGCCGGTTCGACGCGATTTCTCACCGAACCACGTCTCTCGGAATCACTCGCCGGCCGCGTCCGCTTCGTTGATCTCTGGCCGCTTTCCCAGGGCGAGATCGAACGGACGTCTGACGGCTTCGTCGACGCGGTGGTCACCGATCCCCATCGCTTGACCGAGGTGCCATCGGTACGTCAGTCGCGTGCCGAGATCTTCGAACGCGTCTGCCGCGGCGGATTCCCGGAGGCGGTGCTCTCGGCCACCGCATTGGACCGGCGGGAGTTCTTTGCCGACTACATCCGAACGGTGACGACACGAGACGTCCGGGAGCTCGCCGACCTCGAACACGTCGCGCTGCTTCGGTCGCTCGTGCAACTCCTTGCAGCCCAAACCGCCACTGAACTCAACATCGCTGACCTGGGGCGGCGTGTCGGAATCCCGGTGGCGACGCTTCGTCGCTACCTTCCCCTGCTTGAAACCGTGTACTTGCACCACACGATCCCTGCATGGACACGCAACCTGACAGCCAAGATCGTTCGACGCCCCAAGGTCTACCTGGTGGATTCTGGACTTGCCGCACACCTGATCGGAGCACAAGCCCCTTCACTCGCACGCGTCCAAGCCGTCAACGCGGGACCGCTCCTCGAGACCTTCGTCGCCGGAGAACTCGCCAGGCAACTGACCTGGTCAGACGCCCAAGCCTCGCTCCACCATTGGCGCGATCGCGATGGCGCAGAGGTCGATCTGGTCCTCGAAACGACTGATGGCCGCGTCGTCGGGATCGAGGTGAAGGCCGCAGTCGATGTCGGAGAGCATGACTTCAAAGGGCTCAAGTTGTTGCGCCGCAGGGTCGGATCAGACTTCATGGCTGGGATCGTGCTGCATTGCGCAGATCGAGCACGGCGGTTCGGAGACGGCCTGTATGCCCTCCCGATCTCGACGATCTGGGATTCCGCCTGACCTGAGCCTGGATCCGAGATTCCTTGCGAGACGGCGCCCGAGAGCCTTCGTCAGGCAAGGTCGAGCTTCGACTCAGTGGCCCTCGGTCGCGCTCCCGTCGCCCACCGCCGGCGGGGCCGGCGCGGCAGGTGGGGTGACTCCCCCAAGCGCACCGGTCACGGAGCCGGCGACCTTTGCGAGCGCTTGGGTGAATTCGCTCGGGATGATCCACAGCTTGTTGGACGCCCCGTCGGCGATCTGCGGGAGCATCTGCAGGTACTGGTAGGCGAGCAGCCGCTCGTCGGGGGTTGCCGGCGTGGATTGCTCCGAACACGGTCTCGATGGCCTTCGCCTGCCCCTCGGCCTCGAGGATCTGGGATTGGCGCTCGGCCTGGGATGAGAGGATCTGGGCCTCGCGAGCGCCCTCCGCCTTGAGGATGGCGGCCTGCTTCTCGCCTTCGGCCGTCAGGATCTGGCTCTGCTTGATGCCCTCGGCGGTCAGGATCGTGGCACGCCGGTCACGTTCGGCACGCATCTGCTTCTCCATCGCCTCCTGAATCGAGCCAGGCGGGTCGATGGACTTGAGCTCCACCCGGTTGACGCGGATGCCCCATTTGCCGGTCGCCTCGTCCAACACGAGACGCAACTGGCTGTTGATCTGGTCACGCGACGTCAAGGCGTGCTCAAGGCTCATGCCGCCGATGACGTTCCTGAGCGTCGTGACCGTCAGCTGCTCGATCCCCTGGATGTAGTCCGCGATCTCGTACGTCACCGCTTTGGCGTCGGTCACCTGGTAGTAGATGACCGTGTCGATGCTGACGACGAGGTTGTCCTCGGTGATCACCGGCTGCGGCGGAAACGAGACGACCTGCTCGCGCAAGTCGGCCATGTGACGGACCCGATCGACGAACGGCACGAGGATGCGAAGACCTGCATCCATCGTTCGGTCATACCGGCCGAGCCGCTCGACGACGCCCGCTCGGGCCTGCGGCACGATGCGGACCATCTTGCCGAGGACGACGAGCACGAAGAACGCGATGACGATGAGGGCGATGACGCCTGAGGGCACGGTGTCTCCTATCCCATGACGATTGCAGTGGCTCCGGAGATCTCCACCACGCGGACGTGGTCTCCGGGATCAAACGTTCCCGCGCCTTCGAGGGCTCGGGCGGACCAGATCTCGCCTCTGAGTTTGACCTGCCCGCCGTTCAGGTCGACGCGCTCCAGGACCACCGCCGACTCGCCGATCAGCGCGGCGACGCCCGTACGGATCTTGGGTGGCGTGCGCAGGTGGCGTTTCGCGATCGGGCGCACGACCGCGACCGAGGCGATGGATGCGACGATGAACACGGCGAGTTGCCCCACAAGACCGGCGCCGAGCGCCGCGACACCGGCGGTGGCGAGCGCCGCCAATGCAATCGGCCCGAGGATGAACGCAACCGTCGAGATCTCGCCGACCGCGAGGGCTCCGGATCCGATCAACCAGATCAACCAGTCAGGCACATCTCAGAGGATAGAGCACCCTGCGCAAACCACGGGCCCGGTCAGCCGAACAGCGTCTGTTGCAGAAGGAACAGGTTGAGACCCACGATGAGCGCCACCACGATGTAGGCGACCATGTTCGTCGCACGCCGGTTGACGAGGTTGCCCATCAGCGTCCTGTCTCGGCAGAGCATGACCAGTGGGAGCAACGCGAATGGGATTCCGAACGACAGGAACACCTGGCTCAGCACGAGTGCGGATGACGCGTTGACCCCGATGCCGACGACGAGGAGCGCCGGTACCAGCGTGACCGCCCGCCGCAGGAACACCGGGATCTGACGCTTGATGAACCCCTGCATCACCACCTGCCCGGCAAGCGTCCCCACCGACGTCGCCGACAGACCGGACGCAAGCAATGCGATCCCGAAGAACAACTCCGCATGGGCTCCGACGAGGTCCCCCAATCCGTTCGCCACCTCGTCGATGTCCGCGATCCCCGTCAGGCCCCGGCTGTGGAACACGCCCGCGGCCATGACGATCATGCTCATGTTGACGACCCCGGCGATCGTCATCGCGATCAGCACATCGGTGCGCTCGAACCTGAAGAGGCGCAGCCGATCGCGGTCGTCGCGAGGGGTGACACGGCGCTGCGTCAGCGCCGAGTGCAGGTAGATGACGTGGGGCATGACCGTCGCGCCCAAGATGCCCACCGCCAGCAGGACGCTGTCGGTGCCGTCGAACCTCGGCGTGGACAGACCTTTGAGGATCCCCACGCCCGACGGGTTGGCGGACGCGACCTGCACCGCGAACCCGACGAGGATGATCCCGACGAAGCCCACGATGACCGCCTCGAGCCGGCGGAAGCCGCCGTAGGTGTGGAGCGCGAGAATCCCGAACGAGAACGCCCCCGCGATGACCGCGGCGGGGAACAATGCGATGTGGAACAGGAGGTTGAGTCCGAGCGCCGCACCGATGACCTCGGCCAGGTCGGTCGCCATCGCGATGATCTCCGCCTGCACCCACAGGGCCAGCGACACCGGTCGGCTGAACCGCTCGCGACACGCCTCGGGCAAGTTGAGCCCCGTGGCGATGCCGAGCTTGGCGCTCATGGATTGGATCAGCATGGCCATCAGGTTCGAGACCAGCACGACCCACAGGAGCAGGTAGCCGTACTTGGCGCCGGCGGCGACGTTAGTCGCGAAGTTGCCGGGGTCGATGTACGCGATGGCGGCGACGAATGCCGGTCCGAGAAACGGCCACAGGCCGCGCAGACCGTTGCGCTCGCTGTCGAGCGAGCGCTCGGCCGCCGACAGGACCCGCCGTTCACCAGGCAGCGCCGCGCCGACCGCCTGTGCGATTCGCTCCGCGGGCTCAGGTCGTTCGCGAGGTTTCGGCGGAGCGTAATTAGTCATTCCTAACTTTCAGGTTAGCTCAGTCTGACGTCTCGCGCCTCGTCGCGGCCGCCGCGACGTGGCGGGACGAACGCAACGACCCGTTCGGTAGGCTCCGGCACGTGAGCACATCGATCTCGTTCGCACGGGGCGCCCCGTGTCCAGAAGCCCTTTCGGGCGACCTCATCGGCGCAGCGACCAACGCGGCGCTCCGCGCCGATGCCACCCGCATCCTCTCCTACGGGACCGGCAACGGATACCCGCCGCTGCGCGAGCTGATCGGCCAGCGGCACGGCGTGGCCGCCGACCGCGTGTTCATCACAAACGGCTCCCTACAGGGATTCGTGTTCATGCTGGACAGCCTGTTCGGCCCCGGCGACATCCTGGGTGTCGAGGCACCGACGTATGATCGCGCGCTGCTGCAGGCCAATCTGCATGGCGTGGACGTGCTGCCGATCCCGGTCGGCGACGATGGCCTGGACATCGACGTCCTGGCAGCCGCATGCGCCGCGGGGCGCGTGCCCAAGGTGCTGTACACGATCCCCAACTTCCAGAACCCGAGCGGCGCGACGGTCAGCCTGGAGAAACGGCAGGCGCTCGTCGCCCTGGCCGAGCGGCATGACTTCCTGATCCTCGAAGACGACCCGTACGGGCTGCTGCGGTTCGAGGGCGAGCACCTGCCCAGCATCGAGTCCCTCGGCGGAACCGAACGGGTCATCTTCACGTCGTCGTTCTCCAAGACCGTGGCCCCCGGCCTTCGCGTGGGGTACATCGTGGCCCCGACCGCGATCGCCGCCGGACTCGTCGCAGCCGCATCGCGCACGTACATCTCACCGTCACTGCTCGCGCAGGCGGCGATCCACCACATCGTGTCGAGCGGCCAGTTCGAGCCCAACGTCGCACGCGTGACCGGCCTGATGCGCGAACGGCGCGACGCCATGGTCGCCGGGCTGCGCCACATGCCCCCTGGGACCCGGTGTTCCCCGCCGCAGGGAGGGTTCTTCCTGTGGCTCGAGCTGCCCGAATCGCTCTCAGCTGACGCGCTGTTCGACGACGCACAGGCCGCCGGTGTGCACTACGTCAAAGGCAGCGACTGCCTTCTCGAAGGCGGGGAGCGCACGTTGCGGCTGGCCTACAGCGGCGTCAGCCCGGCCGAGATCGCGGAGGGAATGGAGCGCCTCGGCGGCGTGTTCAGCGCGGCGCTGGAGACATCGCGGTGACGGATCCCGACGACGGACTCGACGAACGCCAGAAGCGGCAGCTCATCCGTGTGGGCGTGTTGGTCGTCGTCGCCCTCCTGCTGGTCACGTTCATCTTTCGCAACACCCGTGACGTCAAGGTCAGCTTCGTCTTCTTCACGACGACGTCGTCGCTGATCTGGGTGATCGTCTCGTCGCTCGTGCTCGGTTTCTTGGCGGGGTGGCTGCTCCCCGGGCAGATCAGACGGTACCGGGCGAGCCGAAAGGCCAAGCGGGCGGCTTGATGGCCGATCCGGCCGCACGCACCCTCGAAGTCGTCGTGCATGAGCCGCAGCCGCCGCGACCGAGCCTGGGGCGGGCCCTGCTCGGACCGCTGGCACGAGTTCCCTCCCGCTACGAGGTGCTGGTCCTGGATCGGGCGAGCCGCGCGATCGTGCTGCGGGCGACGGTGGACCGATCGCGACATGATGCCGACGCACTCGCCGCGCTCATGCGAAGCGACCTCGAAATACTGGATGAGCGGGACTTTCTCAAGCGCCACGGCCGCCTCAACCGACGCGGGTAGGTCTCGCCGGGACCCGTGCTAGGGTGCCCCGGTGCGTCGCGTTTCCCCCGTTTCTTTCAAGTTCGTCCTTGCCCTGACCGCGCTTTTCACGGTTGGATTGGCAGGCCCGACCCTCGCAGCACGGCAGCTGACCAAGCTTGACGTGCTCAAGGCCGCGAAGAAGGGCAAGACCGCTCCGCAGATCCTGCGAAAGGCGTTCCCGGGCACGCATCTGGTCAAGAGCCAGGAGGCACCGATCCGCGTGTTGTTGGTCGACGAGGCGCCGCGGTTCGTCATCGCCGGGCAGAGCAACCTGACCCTGCTCGACGCCGCGACACCGGGCATGGCCAAGGTGCTCCCCACCGGTCACCGGTGGGAGGTCAAGCGGGTCGGGACGAAGTACGTGGTGGCGGACCTCGAAGACACAGCCGTCAAATACGTGCTGACGGGTCCGATCACGATCGACGCGGGAGCGGCCGAAACCGGCATCCGCATCGCGGATCCGCTGGACCGCCGGTACCGCGGAGCGCTCGGGTTCTTCCCCGGCCGCGAGGGGACGATCAGCGTGTTCAACCAGGTGGACGTCGAGAACTACATTCTGGGGACTCTGCCCGGCGACATGCCACCAAAGTGGGGTTCCGTCGCGCCCGCAGCGCTGCGCGCAGGCGCCATTGCGCTTCGGTCACGGGCCTTGACGCAGCGCAAGCTGCTGACCGCCCCGTTCGACTTCACCGCGCAGGACCCGCTGTACCTCGGCCTCGACGGCGAGCGCACGGCGACGACGACGGCCGTGGAGCGCACGAGAAGCCTGACGTTGAAGCGCGGCTCGATGCCCTATCCGGCCTCGTTCAAGTACACGTCCGCGATGGGGTCCATCGCGTTCCAGCCCCGCCCGGGTAAGCCGGTACAGGTCGCCCTCGTCGCAGGCGCAACCAAGGTGACGGGCGCGACGTCCGCGAAGGCAGAGGCGGCCGTTCAGCTCGCGCTCACCTACCTCGGCAAGCCGTACCTGTGGGGCGGGTCATCTCCGACGACGGGCTTCGACTGCTCCGGCCTGACGTGGTACGTGTTCGGGCAGCAGGGCATCGCCCTGCCGCGCGTCGCTGCCGACCAAGCGAAGGTCGGCACGCCGATCGCAACCATCGCCGAACTGATCCGAGGGGACACGGTGTTCTTCGCGGACAGCAGCGGGTACATCCACCACATGGGCCTCTACATGGGTGACGGGAAGATGGTCCACTCGCCGCACACCGGTGACGTCGTCAAGATCAGCGACATCACGACCGGCTACTACGCCCGTCAGTTCGCCGGCGGCCGCCGCTACGCCAAGTAGTCCGCCGAGCGACCACCATTCCACCGCCGGGCGCTCGTGCGTGCCGTGCGTGACCTCAAGTCGAGCGACGAGCTGGCCGGTTCAGCAGCGGTAACCCAGGCAGCACTGCTTCCGGCAGACTCGTATCTCTACGTTTGGTGTAGACGCGTCCCGCGGCTATGTGGTGAGCCCTTGTAGCGGTGACGGCGGAGCGCGTCGAATCTCGACCAGTTTGGCGTGTACGAGCCATGCCGGTTCGGTGGTGTCATCGTCCCCGGAAGATGCAGGCGATATAGCCACGGGGCGTCCCGGAGCGCGCGGCGGCGATCGCGAGCAGCCCCGAGTAGCCGGCGGCGTGGAGGCTCTGGCCGACGTCCTGGCAGCCTGACCAAGTCTGTCGGACGGGGCGAATCGGCCACGGAAGGCCGGTCCGGCGGATGCGTGGCGGCGTCGAGAGGTTCGCGACGTCGGGGAGGGCAATCTCGAACTCCCAGACTTCCCGCGGAAGGGCGTCGGATGGTTCGAGCGCTGCTTCTGCCAGGCTTCGAAACCACTCGGCCCACATCGTCTCGATTGAATCGGCGAGATACAGCGCCTGGACAATCCGATCGCGCTGCCATCGTGCCGCGCCATCCCGGCTTGGGGCGCGCCACAGCGGATCAGTCGGCGTCCCCTCGATGTGGCGGATATGGCGGTACCACGTGCCGGTGACGATCGTCGGGTCGATCAGAGGCGCAGGGTCCCGCACGCCGGATCAGATAGCGCCGGGCGATTCGAGGTCCGCGACGAAGGCATCGACGTCGCGCAAGGCGCCAGCCTCAAGTGCGTCCAGCACACTGCGCCTGTCGAGGGCAGGAATCGGCCTTCGTACCCACACTGGGATCCGCTCAGGCTGCACGATCGTCGCGATCCGTTCGAACAGATCGTGCATCGCGAAAATTCTACGTGTCGCTGACTCCCCCGGTTCCCTGGCCCCAGTCCGCCACGAGCGAACAGTCGCGGTCTTGGCATCAAGCAGCTTCGCCGCGTCGGCATCAGACAACTCTCCGACCCGCTCCACGAAACGGATCGCCTCCTGAGCAGCCTCACTGAGACCCGACTGGTGGTCGGTCTGCACGCTCTCCCGCGCGGCGAGGGCCGCGCGCAGATGCGCCCACGCCGCAGCAACATCAGAATCGTCCGAGTCGACATCGATCGCGACCCACAGCTTCCCATCTTCTCCCGCGATCATCTCCGCGTCTGCGACGAGCGCCGCGAGGACTCGCTCAGCGGTCTTCGTCGTCGTCTTCGAACTCGACGCGACGCCCTTGATCAGCGCATTCGTGACCTCATCCCGGTCGTGCCCGGACACCACTGGCCAACCTCGCCTGGTTGTCTTCGTCGCCACCGACCCTCCCTGCAACCGTGCGCTCCGCGTCAGCGCTTTGTACGCACAATGTAGCGCCCCTACCTCACGCCCGCAAGAAGACCATCCGCCATCATTCTTCAGCAAGCCTCTCCCTCGCGCCACCGACCGCCGGTCCACGAAGTTCGGGACCACCACCGCGTCTTGCGTGCAGTCGTCCCTGGCGATTCCGTGCCGGATGGCCGCGCCTGGGCCAGCCGACGCTGCCGGCCCGAGTCGATTCCGTACGCGTGAAGCGTCCCAGTGGGCCGTGATATTGACGCAGTGAGTCAGGCCGATCCCGGCCTCGCCTTCCACGAGCGCGACCGGACCGCCCCCCACCCGGTCGAGCACGGTGGCACACCCCGCAAACTCGGCATCCCGACCCTTCATACCCATTCGAGCCCCCCGGCCCCTCTCGTCTCGGCACAAGCTGCCGAACCGTGACGACGTGTGAAACCTTAGTGCCCGCTTTCGTAAGTACAACCACGTCTCCCGGCTGCAAACCGTCGCCAGGCGGTGTCCTCGGTCTCGCCGTTATGGGAACCGAGAGCGGCAAGACACTGCGTCCTTGCCTGCCTCGGTTTTCGCGCGGGACACGTCGCCGTACTTACGAAAGCGAGCACTTAGCCTGAATCCACCGCCCCTCGCGGCGCGGATGCGCGCGGATCACCGTCGCCATACGGGCTCGGGGTCAACCCGAAGGGTTCACCCTGCGGGTGCTCCCCCGCACCCGTCTGACTCGGCGTCCGCACGCCCCGCATCCACG
>JANMKR010000177.1:0-8148 GCA_031372145.1 Actinomycetota bacterium
TCTGTTCTATGCCCTACCTGCCGGGTGCCTCCGCGGCCGAACTGAGCCGGCGCGCGGAACGCCCCCTCGAGACGATCCAGCCCTTTCTGCGAGCGTTCGTCGCGGGCTACGTCCGGCAAGCATCGGCGCCCACCGAGCTGCTGCAGAAAGCCGTGCGTTTCGCCGCAGCAGGACTCATTCGCATCGCGCGATCGCTCGGTGAGGGTTCGGACACCGTCCTGGGACACCAGCTGCTGTTGTTGCAGGTGGCCGAGCACATCCTGCGGCGTCCCGATGCGGCCGCGTCCCAGCTGCTCGGACTCGGTTTGCCGATATGAGCGAGCACCATCGCACGCGCATGCTCGAGGCCTTGGTCGCGCTCGAGCTGCGTCCAGACGGCACGCATTCGTGGTTTGGGCAGTCGATGCCGACGGCGGGCACGAGCGTCAAGCCAGCGTCATCGCGAGGGGATGTCGAGGCATTCCAGCGGCATGAGGTGCAGATCACGCTGTACGCCGACTTCTATGGGCGCGGCCGTGCGGTGCGGGCCAATGCTGTGGACGTGTTTCCTGACTCCACGTCGACGGCCACGTTCACCGCGGCGCTCCAGTGCGCGAATCACGGCACCGGAGGGCGCGACCCTGGATGGCGGGTCCGTGCCGTGCATCAGGACGCCCTTGTCATTGAGAAGGGCGTGCTCGCCATTCGCGTTCAGCCCGACGAGTTCACCGTGGCCGGCGGTCCGGCGGTCCCCGGCGCCGAAGGTGATCTTCGCCTGCCGAACGCGTTGGATGCCCGGTCCCCCGGCTACCACATGGTGCTCGGCAACAGCACGCTGCCAAACGACGCCGTCCTGACGCGCGTCTACTTCAACCTGACGCCCGAGGGTGCGATCACGGCGACCGACCGGATCACGAGACACCTGAACGACACGGGCGTGGCGTTCATGTTCAAGACCTTGAGCGACACCGCCGCGTACACGCGCTGCGATGCCGCGGTGCTCTACGTACACCGCCGCGACGAGTCCCACGCCATCGATTTCGCACGTCAATTTGCCCGAGCAGCCGGCCGGGGCATCAAGCCGGCAGAACCGGCGATGACGTTCAGGATCACACCTGGGATCGGCCTGGCCCATGACCCCGGGGACGGCGAGAGCTTCGGGCTTCATCGTTGCGGGTTGCTGGCGGACGCTGCCGTCGCCGCATGGCGCAGGGGTCGCCCGATGCGGGCGCGTCTGGTCGCCGCACTCGAGAGCGCGTTCGGCGCGGCCGGGCTCTCGGTCGATCACCCGTACGCCGCCGCCGGTCTCGCCCACGTGGGGCGCTCGTGACGACGCCGACCGAGGCGGCTGTGCAGATCGCGCATGCGATTGCCGGTGATGCGTTCTGGCATGAGGATCGATGCTCCTGGATCGCTCCGGTCCCCGAGGCGCGAGGGAGCGTGACAGTGCGTCCCGTGGACGGCTCGCTCTTCTCAGGTACCGCCGGTATCGCGCTGTTTCTGGCCGAAGCACATGCAGTCGATCCTCATCCCCGGCTGCGGCGGACGTGCGAGGGCGCGTTGCGCCATGCGCTTCGCCGAGCCCATGACCCCTCTTTGACATCGAGCCCTGGTTTGTACACCGGCTCGCTCGGTGTCGTCCTCGCCGCACGTCGCATCGCGTCCCGACTCGACAAACCCGGAATCTTCGAGGCTGCGCTCGACCTGGTGGAGCCAACGCTCGACGGACCACCTCCCGATGAGACCGACCTCCTGGACGGGTTGGCCGGCATCGTCATCGGTCGGCTCGCGTTGCGTCACGAGACCGGCGACGACCTCGAGGTGGTCATCGACCTGTGCGACGAGATCGTCGAGCGCGCGCGGCGCGACGATGGCGCGCTGTCCTGGGCGACCGGGCCCGCTGACGAGCGGTCTGGTGACCTGCTGGGACTCGCGCACGGCGCGTCCGGCATCGCGGTGGCGCTCACTTCGGTCGGCGCCGCAGCCGAGCGCGGCGACCTGCGCGACGCGGCACTCGGCGCGGCTCGCTACGAACGCGGCCATTTCGACCAGCGGTTGCGCAACTGGCCGGATTTCCGCATCGATCCGAGTGACCGATCACGGGGGCCGAGCTTCATGTGGGCGTGGTGCCACGGCGCACCCGGTATCGCCGTTGCGCGCCTCGCCATCGCCGGGTCGTGCGACGACCCGACCATCGAGCGCGACGCCCGTTTGGCTTTGGACTGCACGGCAGAGGTCGTCAGGCGCACGGTTGAGGCCGACGGCGCGGACTTTTGTCTGTGCCACGGGCTCGCCGGCAACGCCGACGTTCTGCTCTACGCCGCCCGCCTGACAGGGGATGCGTCGTGGGCGCTGGTCGCCGAAGATGTGGCGGCCGGTGGAATCGCCCGCTATCACGAGCGCGGCACCCCGTGGCCCTGCGGGCAGGGTCGGGGCTCGGTTCCCTCGCTCTTCGTCGGCACGGCCGGCATCGGACACTTCCTGCTGCGGGTCGCCGACCCGACGATTCCATCCGTGCTCGCCGTCGACACCGGGATCGCTTCACTGGCGTCAGACCACCAGACCCAGTGGCGCCCCGAGGAGGTGCTGTGAAATACCCCGACTACATTCGATACATCGAGCTGACCCAGGCCGTGCAATACCAGCCCCAGGGCGGGAACATGCCCGGCCGGATCGCGCTCCTCCAGGATCGCCCGCTCTATGTCAGGGTGTTCCTGAGCAAGGCGGCGAGCAAGTGGCGACCAGGGTCGATGCCCGTGGCCGTCACCGCAACGCTGACGAGCGACAAAGGATCGCCCCACCGCCTGCTGAACCGGGGGACGGTCATCGATCCGGTGGTCGCCGGCAAGCTCCCGTCTCAGGACCCCGAGTCGTCGTTCAACTTCGAAGTCGCGGGACCCTTTGTGCGCGACGGTCTCAGGCTGACCCTTGCGCTTTCCGGACAGGATTCGAAAGGTGCAAAAATTGCGTTCGACCCGATCGCGCTCGATCCCATTGGCTGCTCGCCACCGGCCCGGCTCGACATCCATCTCGTGCCCATCACCCTCGCGACCGTCACGAACAATGGGGAGATCGTCGACAACTGCCTGACACCGAACCCAAATCACGCCCTCGAACAGATCACCGCACTCGGGCAAGCACTGCCGGTTTCGGACCTGAGGGTCCACTGGGTCACGGGGCAACCATGCCCTGCGGCTGCAGCCGAGAAAGCGTTGCAGGACGTCGCGGCATGGTTCGCCGGCTTCGCGGCCCACTACACCGGTCCCGGGATCTACGTCGGCGTGGTGGGCCAGCAGTGGCACGCAAATGCGCGCATCAAGAGCGGCGTGGACGGGATGTGGGCGCATGGGGTTGCGATCTTTGCGCAACCCGATCCCCAATCGGCGATCCACGAGATCGGACACCAGTTCGCGCGAGACCATCTCGGCGCCGGCAAGCTCGATGCGCGCGGCTTCCGGCTGAAGACGGGTCAGGGGGCGCCGACCGTGGTCGAGATCCCCTCGTCCGCTGGTGGCTACCACGACTACATGGGCGACTTCCTCACGGATCAGGCACGCGTCTGGACGTCTGCAGCCGGCTACGCGACGGTGTCCGACCACCTGCCGAGGGGCTACTGATGACCACGGAGACGTGCATCACCCTGAGCGCGCGCATCCACTTCGATGCGGCGAGGAGTGCGCATACCGAGGTGGAGATCCGCCCGTCGTTCGTGACCGAGGCCATCCCGAGCAGGGCATCGCGACACCACGAACCCTCACCCGTAACCGAGGCGTTCACCGTTGTGTTCCTCGACGTCGACGAGGTGACCCTCGCATCGCATCCATTGCGCCCCTTACTGCAACGCGAGCAGACTGACCCTCGCTCGATCGTGATCGTTCAAACGATCCCCTGGCCTGAGCGCGTGGGGGCCGTCCAGATCGTTCGCAACGGCGAGATCGCCGTCGAGGTGGACGTCGCCGCCGACGTCCCCGAAATCACGGCTGTGAGCGCGGATGTGCTCAGACCTGACGATCGCGAGTACGTCGTCGATTGGACACTCGACAGGTCGCCGCCGCCGGATTCCGAGTACCTCGTGCGCTACAGCCCGGATGACAGGGACACGTGGTACCCGCTGTTCCTGGGTCCGCTTGAGGGTCCGCGGGTCGTCTTCGAGCTGAACGATCTCCCGGGCGGGGCCGCGTGCCTGTTCGAGGTCGTGATCGCACACGGGGTGACGAGTCGGTCGACCATCGGGGGACCGTTTCCGGTTCTCGAACCGCCTGCACGACTCACGATCCTCCACCCGGTCGCACCGCCCGGGGAGCCCGCCGTGACCCTCGCAGCCGATGACCTGCTGCGTCTCTCAGGGGCCGTCTCGTCTTCGGCGACAGACGTACCCGAAGAGATGCTTGAATGGTGGGCGAGCGGTACCACCGAGCCCGCAGGGCATCGACTCGGCAGCGGCCGAGCCCTGACGATCCGGGGTGACGATCTCTCCCCGGGTGTCAATACGGTCACGTTCAGAGTGGATGATCCCGCCGGCCCCGCGCCGGCTCAAGTGCTCGTGATCCGGCAGCCCTAACTAAGCCGCGACAGGGATGCGGCGGTCGTGCTCGGGGGTGCCGCGGAAGAGCTCGAGTGCTTGGAGCACCCGGGTAAAGTTCTGGGTGTCGAGTTGCTTGGGAAGCTCCCAGATCCCGACCACGCCTTCGGCTTCCCACAGATCGAATGCGACACGGACGAGGGTGGCCTCACCACCGGACATCGTTGCGGTCTCGGCAAGCAGACCCTCCCACGCAAAGTCGTCGTCGCCGATGTACGGCGTGCAGCGGGGTGCCAGAGACGGACTGGTCAGAATGTGCCGGACGGCTGTGTACTCCGGCGATGGCCTGTT
Source organism: Actinomycetota bacterium (assembly GCA_031372145.1). Classification (GTDB taxonomy): domain Bacteria; phylum Actinomycetota; class Thermoleophilia; order Miltoncostaeales; family Miltoncostaeaceae; genus CALMEC01. The sequence continues at coordinate 4,853 of JANMKR010000177.1, forward strand.
CTTCACGGGGGTTCCTTTCGTGATCGATGCGCGCAGCGCATCACGATCGCAGTGCCATTCGCTACGCTCCGTAGCGTTGCGGCAGAAACACCGTACCAAAGCATCGGCAACAAACGCTCCGCAACGTAGCGTTCTCGACGAAACCTTTACATGACGACTACACGTTCGAAACACGAACCCCAGAACGCGCCGCCGCTCGCTCGGAGCGAGCGGACGCGGATTGCCATCCTGGATGCCACACGCGAGCTGCTGGCCGAGGGCGGGGTTGCGACGTTGACGGTCGAAGGTGTCGCGGCCCGAGCCGGTGTCGCCAAGACGACGATCTATCGCCGGTGGCGCGGCAAGGACGAGCTGGCGCTCGCAGTACTCGTCGACATGGTCGAGAGCGTGACGTCGACACCAGACTTGGGGGATGCGCGTCGCGAACTTATCCGGTTCGTCGGCAAGGCCGTCAAGATCCTGAACTCCACGCTGATGGGGCGGGTGATGCAGGGCTTGGTTTCAGACCTCGCGACTGATCCGGAATTGGCCGATGCGTTTCGAGCCCGGGTGGTCACGCTCCGCATCGATGAGACGCGTCGGGTCGTCGATCGCGGCGTCGCACGAGGTGAGCTTCGACCCGACATCGACATCGAACTCGCTCATGAACTGCTGTTTGGGCCGGTCTACTACCGTCTCCTTCTGAGCGGCGGGCCGCTGGAGGGTCGCTTTGCCGAGCAGATCGTCGATGCGCTCATGCCGGGTCTCCTGGTGGGTAAGACCACCCGGCGCCGGCGCGCCTGACCTGACCAAGACGCTGAGATCGGGTCCTGGCATACCATGAGCGGACTCGTCAGTCGCGCAGGGAGATGCTCACATGTCGATTCGCGCAATCAAGAACGTCACCGCGGCAACGCCGACGATGGAGGGTGCCGGGGTCAAGTTGCACCGGGCCTTCGGGTTCGGCGATACGGAGCCGTTCGATCCGTTTCTGCTGTTCGATGACTTCCGCAACGACCGGCCCGAGGACTACCTGGCCGGGTTTCCGTGGCACCCGCACCGTGGCATCGAGACCATCACCTACGTGCTGTCCGGGACCGTGGAGCACGGTGACAGCCTCGGCAACCACGGCGCGCTGGAGTCGGGGGACGTCCAGTGGATGACCGCCGGCCGCGGGATCCTGCACCAGGAGATGCCGCACGGTGACCCCCAGGGACGGATGCACGGATTCCAGCTGTGGGGCAACCTGCCGTCGCGCCTCAAGATGACCGCGCCGCGCTACCAGGATGTCAAAGGCGCTGACATCCCCGTCATCACCGACGACGACGGTACCCAGGTACGGGTCGTCTGCGGTTCGTTCTGGGGGCAGTCGGGGCCGGTCGATGGGATCGCCGCCGACCCCATCTACCTCGACGTGTCGGTCCCCCCGGGGCTGACCAAGCGCCTGCCGGTTGCGACGGAGCGTCACGCGTTCGCGTACGTGTTCGCAGGGAGCGGGCGATTTGATTCGGGCTCGGACCCGCGGCTGGTCCGCACCGACACCGTCCTGGGTGAGGACATCGACGACGAACCTCCCTACTCGGCCATCGGCAACCGGTCGCTGGTGCTCTTCGACCGAGGCGACGAGGTCGTGGTCCGCGCCGGCGAGGAGGGCATCCGGTTCCTGCTGGTCTCCGGCCGGCCGATCGAGGAGCCGGTCGCCTGGTACGGCCCGATCGTCATGAACACACGTGAGGAGATCGCGACCGCGATCTCGCAGCTCAAGGATGGGAGCTTTCTGGGCGGATGAGCTCTCAGCCGCCGCCCGATCGGGGCGGAACCACCGGGCGCATCGACGCCGTCGCCCCGCCCCGTCGGGGCCGGTCGCTGCGACGGGTGGCGACGGTGGTGGCCGTCGTGCTGGTGGCTCTGGGCATCGCGCTCGTGATCCGCGCGTGCGGCGAGGACAGGCGATCCGGGCTTGACGTCTACCGCGGGCTTGGCGCCTGGGTCGATGTCTTCGACTACACCCCCCAAGGCGGCCATCCGCCGGTCGGCGTCGCCGACATCGACGCGATGGCAGACCAGGGCGTGCGGACCGTCTACGTGCAGGCGGCGTTCGACACACAGGCGTTTCCAGGCGGGGTCGTGCCCGCAGGCCTCGTCGGACCATTGCTGCGCCGGGCGCACGCGCGTGGGCTCAACGTCGTCGGTTGGTACGCGCCCCGGTTCCTCGATCCCGAGGCGGACCTGGCCAGGTTCATCGCACTCGCCAGGTTCGAGCAGGACGGGCAACGGTTCGACGGCGTGGCCGTCGACATCGAGGACCGCGGACTCGACGACATCCCCGAGCGCAACCGCCGGCTGATCGACCTGTCACGCCGCGCGCGCGAGGCGGTCGGCGATGGCGCGACGATCGGCGCGATCGTGCTCCCCACGGTGTTGCTGGAGCAGGTCAACCCCGCGTTCTGGCCCGGATTTCCGTGGGCCCAGATCGCGCCCTTCTACGACGTGTGGTTGCCGATGACCTACTGGACCGACCGCTTGGCGTCATCCGGCTACCGCGACCCCAACCGGCTGATCAGCGAGACGATCACGCGCACCCGGGAGCTGACCGGCCTCAGGGATGCCCCGATGCATCCCATCGGCGGGATCGGCGACAAGCTCACCGAGGGTGAGCTCGACACCTTCGCGACGACGCTTGGAGCGGTCGGTGCGATCGGCGGCTCGATCTACGACTACCGCACGATGCCGACCGGCGGGTGGGGTGTGCTCCGAGGCCGCGCGCCGGACTGACCGTCGCCGGAGACGTTTGGGCCGGCCCGGCCCATCGCAACTGAGCGCGCCGAAGCCGTCGGTACTGTCCGATGGACCCGGAACGAGAGGACCGCATGTCGACCGATTTCAGTGGAGTGAAGGGACCGTCGGGGCCGCGTGCGGGTTTTGGACACCGCTTTGCCGCCGCACTGATCGACGGGATCCTGCTCGCAATCGCCAACGGAATCCTTCAGGCGGCGCTCGGGAAGGACCCGGGGCTCGCCGTCGGTGTCGGAATCAACCTGGCGTACTTCATCTACTTCGAGGGCAGCGCGAGCGGTCAGACGATCGGCAAGAAGGCCCTCGACATCCGCGTCATCGATTTCGGTGGCGGCGGGTCGATCGGCTACGGCCGCGCCGCGATCCGGTGGGTGGGGCGGATCGTCTCGAGCATCGTGCTCTTGCTCGGGTACTTCTGGATGCTCTGGGACAAGGAGCGCCAGACCTGGCACGACAAGATGGCGAACTGCGTCGTCGTTCCAACCGCGGACTACCCGGTCGACGCCTGGCCCGGATGACCG
>JANMKR010000200.1:0-2015 GCA_031372145.1 Actinomycetota bacterium
CATCGTGCCCGGCCCATGTGTCACAGCGCCACACCGAGGTGTGCCAAAACACGCGCGACTCTGTGTCAATTGTTGTGACACTTGGCGCCGCCCGCGCGGCCACCCGTCAGTCCGGTGTCGCGACGTCCCGAAGCCATTGCGGCACGGGCCGCGTCTCGCGCGTCTGGCGGTCGACGCACACGTGGATCAGCTGCCCCTGGGCGACAACCTCACCGTCGCGCGTGAACGTGTGCCTGCTGCGAAACGATGTCGTCCCGATACCGCCGATCGAGGTCGAGATCGTGATCAGGTCGTCCAGCATGACGCGCTTGCTGATCGACAAGTGCACATCGACGATGGGGATGCCGGGACCTTCGCGCAACACGCGCGTAAACGGCCACCCGATGCCTGCCAGCCATTCGCTCATCGAACGGTCGATCCAGCGATGGAACGTGACGAAATGGATCTGCGCCACGTCCACCTCGGCCATGACGATCCGGTGCGTCTCGGTATGGATGTGGGGCCCGGGCATGGTCGTGGGAGCGTAGCTGGCGCGTTGTACGTACGAGAATATGACGCAAATTGCGAACTTACGGGCCCGCTGAGGGGGGACGGAAATCCGTGCGAAACCCTTAAAACAAATGCGGAGAACCGTTTAACGGGTGTCCCTCCCATAAATGCTCACGCAAGGGTTGAATCGCCATGACCACCACCGACGTCACCGAACCAACCTCCGAGGAGCGCCGCCAGGCCGTCTGCATGGCAATGGCCTGGGCTCCCGGTCTCGTGCGTTTCGCGGCCAGGTACACGCACTCGCTCGAGGACGCCGAAGACGCCTACCAACGTGCCATGGAGGTCGCCCTGACGAGCGCTCCCGTGACCGACCCGGATCAATTGATCACCTGGCTCCATACGATCATCCGCCGCGAGGCCGCGATCATCTCGCGGACCCGGCGGCGCGAAGAGCCCACCCAATGGGAGGAGCTGGACGAGACGATCACCGCGCGCACCGAGCAGCCTGCAAGTCCCGACGCGGTCGTGGAATGGCGCGAGCGCTACCGCGGCCTTCAGGACGCCTGGAGCGGCCTGACCGATTCGCAAAAGGTGTGTTTGATGCTGCGAAGCTCCGGGGTTTCACGACCGGAGATTCAGCTGATCACGGGGTTCTCCGAGCGACAGGTCCACCGGTCGATCACCGAGGGCCGCGCGCGCCTGACCGCGTGGCAAGTCCGCATGACGACCGGCGAGGAATGCGAGTCCATCGCCACCCTCATCGACGGCGCGCTCGACGGCACGGCCGGCCGGCGCGAGCGACGCCTGCTGTCGCGGCACATCAACCACTGCACCGCGTGTCGCGCCAGCTACCGCGCCCAGCGCGACCAGGTGCGGCTGCTGGGCTCGCTCGTCCCGCCGGTGCTGATCAGCGCACAGATGCTGCATGCGGGTCCGCACGATCCGGGTCTGGCGCTGACCTGGTGGGACCGGGTCAGCGCATCGGCGACGATCAAGTCGGCGCACGCGGTGCAGATGATGATGGACATTCCGGCCCTCGCCACGACCAAAGCCGGAGCCGGAGCGATCGCCACCGCGGCGGCCGGCGTCATCGGCACCCCGATGGTGATCGACGCGGTGCAGGCACACCGCACCGGACCACCCGACGTCGCGAAGATCGCGATGGCCGCTCCGGCGACGACCCCGGTCGGCCCAACCCCGTCACCTGCGCCGATGATCGACTCCCTGCGTGGGCGTCTGAGTGCTGCGACCACGTCCAGAGCGACGGTCAAGGTCGTGACCCCGCGCCGAACCGCGGCTCGCGTCACGACCCACCCGGCAACATCGGCTGCTGCGCTCTCGCGCACACAGAACACCCTGCGGCCAGACTCTCGCCCGGGACGCAACTCCACGCCGGCACTGGAGTTCGGGCCCTGACACGGTCGACCCACAACCGACGACAGTCCGCGCCGCAGAGGCCACGGGCACGGTCAGGCGCCAGCTGGGCTAATCGACCCCGTCAGTGGCCAGCCGAACGTAGAGCT
>JANMKR010000024.1:0-8786 GCA_031372145.1 Actinomycetota bacterium
AGGTCAAGCAGCGATTCGGCTGTGAGGGATTCCTGACGACCGACGAACTCCCCCGCTACGGGATCAGCCGCGAGTCGCGCCGGACCATCAGCAGTGCGGCCGGGGCGACCGGGAGCGACTGCGTCATGGTCTACGCGTACGCCGAGCATGTCGCGCGCGACATCGACGAGTACCTCCACACGCGCCTCAGCAGCATGCTCTGAGGTCCGGAAGGCGCGTGTCGTGACGCCGCGTTTGTGACACCCGACGACGCGCCGAAAACGACCCTTCCCTCCACCCCGCGATCCGTGTCGCCAAGCGCGGTTGCGGCAAAACTGGTGTCAGACACGCAGGCGTTGCAAACACCCCCTTGACCATGCTCCGCGGTCCGGAAGGCGCCGGTCGTAACGCCGCGTTTGCGACACCCGGCGACACGCTGAAAACGCCCCTTCCCTCCACCCCGCGATCCGTGTCGCCAAGCGCGGTTGCGGCAAGACTGGTGTCAGACACGGTTAACCGTCCCTTTACCAACCGCAGCGGTGGGATTCGTCTCGCTACGCCGACCGTCGGGCTCGCAACCCGGTGAGCAACAGGAACGCGAGCACCATCCACGCCGCTGCGTACAGAAACGCGGCGGCAGGCGACACGAGCGTCCACAGCACCCCGGCGATGACCGAGGCGACCAGGTTGCCAAAGCTTTGGACTGCGGCCAGCAGACCGAACGCAGAGCCCCGCAGGTCCGGCGGCGCAAGCCTGGCGACCGCGGCGTGCTGGGCAGTCTCCACGCAGCCGATTCCCACACCGGCCACGACGAAACCGATCAGGATGGGCGGCACGGTGGCCTCGCTCGTCGCCAGCACCAGATAGGCGGCGGCGAACAGCAGCACCCCTCCGGCCAGAACGCGCACCATCCCGCGCCGGTCCCCGACCGAGCCGGCGGGGATGCTGACCAGGGTCGCGGCAAGGTTGTAGCCGGCGTACAGAAGCAGCGCGATCTTGACGGCGGCGTCGCGGCCGTGGACGGGAGTCAGCAGTTCGTCGGCCCGGAGGATGAGCAGCGTCACCGCGACATTGCCAAGCTCGAAGGCAGAGAGGCCGACCATCAATTCCCCGAGGCGTCCTCGCATCACCGGCCGCACCTTCAAGCGGATGGCCTGCCGCGCATGCGCGGACAGGCGCGGTAGTCGGCGGATTGCAAAGATGATCGCGACGGTGGCAAGGAGCCCGGGGATGATCGATACGAGGATGGCGGTCCGCACGTCGAACGCCGCGACGAGGGCAAGGGCGAGCAGCGGCCCGCCGATTGCACCCAGGTTGTCCATGGCCCGCTCGAAACCGTACGCGCGCCCATATGCCTCGCGAGGCACGGCGTCTGCCAACAGCGCGTTCCGTGCTGGGACGCGGAGTCCGCGGGCTGCCCACGCCCCGGCTCGCAAGACCCCAACCTGCCAGGCAGTGCCGGCAACGCCGATGAGCCCGGAAAGCACTGCGGTCGTCGTGTAGCCCCCGATCGCTGTCGCCCGTCGGCGTCCCGGATCGTCGGCCAGGGCCCCACCCCCCAGCCGTGCGGCGCCGGCAAGCCCGTCAGCCACGCCCTCGATGACGCCCAGAGCGACGGCGGGAGCTCCCAGCGTGCTCGTCAACAAACTCGGCAGAAGCGCGGTCGGCACCTCATGGCCAAGGTCCGAGAGCAGGCTCGCAACACCGATGCCACGAACCGAAGGACTGAGCCAACCGCCGTCGTCAGGAACGGATGGCGCAACTGGTGCGGGTGCTGCGCCGTCGTCCACCCGCTGAGGGTATCGTCCGTCGACCGCCGATCTCACCCCGTCATCACGAACTCACCATCAGCCAAGCCGGGACGAATCGGGCGACGCAATCGCGGCGCTCACCTGGGGAGGGAAGACCTCGGCAGGCCCGCTCTGGATCTGACACCACGGGACATCCCCCGCATCGCGTCCACGCGCGATCACCACAAGCTCCGTGGGTGAGGTCATTCCGGTCGGATCCAGGAGCTGCCAGCGCTCGCCGTCGTGGGCTTCGACGACCGCATGGAAATCGGGCGGATCGACACCCGGTCCATAGGCCGCGACAAAGCGGGCCGGAACGCCCAGCGCCCGCAGTAACGCGATCATCAGATGAGCGAAGTCGCGACAGATTCCCTCCCGGCTCAAGAGCGTCACCTCAGCGGAGGTCATCGCGTCGCTCGAGCCGGGAACATAGGTCAGGTTGCCGAGCACCCATTCGCGGCAATGCTCGAGCAGGCTCGGGTCCATGCGGTCGGGAAACAGCGCCTCCGCCGTGGGCGCCAGACGGTCCGAGGGGCAGTAGCGACTCGGGATCAGCCATTGCCCGTGCATCAGGTGGGTGTAGTGCGCGTCCGGAATGATGCGCGGCGCTGCGAGGGCGCGGCGGACGCGAAAAACCGCGCTGTAGCTCACGGTCAGGTCGAGCGGCACGTCGGCGTCGATCACCACGACGCGATCCTCGCCCAGGAGCTCGACACGGTAGGGGGCGCCGGCGATCACGATGTCCTCGAAGCGCACGTCCTGTTCGTCAGACGACGTGGGGATGATCTTCAACAGTGCCCGGCCCTGGCTCGAGAAGGCGATGCCGATGGTCGCATCGATGCGTATGTCGATCCGGGCTTGACCGCCGCAGGCGCCGACGCTCATGGGCGTGTGGTGCGCCCATACGGCACGCAGGCGCCGGCTGCCGGACATCGTCCGACACCGGATTGCGTGGCCCGTTGCTCTCTCGTCGTCATCAACGCCCTCTTTCTCCAGGGAGGTTTCCCAGTGTGCAGACTCGTAAACCGCGAGCGACGGTGTGCATCCTGATGAGTTCATTGTCCGCTGACGGAACCTGTGGGTCTTTGTGTGCAGGGCCAGTCCAACCCACGTTGGATCGTGCCGAACGGCTGGCGAGAGAGCAGGCACCGCTGGGCTGTGCCCTCCCAGGTGTACGACGTGGACGGGTTCGACACACCCGCGTCCACCTGGCGTCACTCAAAGCGAGCGGACGCAAGGTGGTGCGTTACTTCTCCACCGGAAGCGACGAGAACCGGCGCCGGACGCCGCGGCGTTCCCGGACGCAGTGCTCGGCAGCACCAACGGGTGGGTGGGCGAGAAGTTGCTCGACAGAACGGGGCCTCGAACTCTTCCCGTCGTCGTCGCGTTAATGGGCTGGGGACCCGCCACCTTGCACCCGCCGGACCACCGGTCCGTCTGCACCATCGCGACTGCGGCGGCGATCTCGACCCCGGCACCACGTGCTCGATCTGTCACGGTGGGGCCACGCGAGGCCGAGTGGTGGTGGGGTCCCGGCTCGAACCGCCCGGCCAAGCGGATCGCGGTCCCGCCCTCGCGCCGCCCTTGACGATCTGAGCACCCGCCACTCCACGCGCAACAACGGCAGGTCCCGTGCCGGACTGAGCCGGCCGGGCCGAGCGGCTGGAGCACACACGGATCGGCGTGCTTCAGCCGCTGACCGTCAGGTTACGTCGACACCTGGTAGGCGACCTCGAACGTGCTCTCCTGAGGCATGGCGGTGAACCCACCGTCGATCCCCTGTGCCATCCGGGGCACCAGAACGTCGTCACGGAACCGTTCCCAGCTGTCCTGAGTGTCGTGGATCGCCATGATCGTCCAGCCATCGGCCGACGGGCCGGCAGCATGAAAGACTTGACCATCCGGCAGGCCGCCGGCGGGATGCACGGCTGCGACCGACGCCTCGTACTGGCCTTTCGTACCACCTGCGAACTGATGCACAACGGCGTACGCCATTGTCGTTCTCCTCGTTCGGTTGCTCGACTCGGTTAACCTGCCACATCCGAGGCTTTCGCGAACTCTTGCCCGTGTGGCCGGGAGTGGGATCCCGGCGTGGCCGCGGAGGATCTCGGAGCAGCTTGGACGTGTATTGCTGCATCGTCGTCGAGATCGCCGACGGCCGGGTGGTCGCGGTTTGGGAGCACGTCTTCGACCTCTACACGTGGGACACGCTGGTCGAAGGCCCCGGCCCAGGGCCCTGGCAGATCACGCCGTGGCGACGCCACCCCCCTTGAACCACAGGGGGTGCGTTATCAGTTTTCACCCAAGACGCATCGTCGCGATTTGCCTCGTGCGACGCGGCGAACCCTTGAACCTGATGGAGCTAAGCGGAATCGAACCGCTGACCTCCTGGGTGCGATCCAGGCGCTCTCCCAGCTGAGCTATAGCCCCATGGGACACATACCTTAGCTGGCGCGTGGGCGCGGTTCCAACACTCCGGGGATCTGGGCAGACGAACCGCCGGAGTGACAGGCTTACCGGTGGTGATCGACCTTCATTCCCACATCCTCCCCGGCATCGACGACGGGTCTGAACGCGACCGCGACTCGGTCGAAATGGCGCGCCTGGCGGCAGCTGACGGGATCCGCGGCGGGGCGTGCACGCCACACCGCGGGTACGCGTACGACACGACGCCCGGCCAGGTCGCAGACGGCATCGCCGCGCTGCAGCCGCAGATCGACGCCGCCGGGATTCCGCTGACGCTCGTGTCCGGGCTCGAGATCGCGATCGACCGGGCGATCCAGATGGACGAGGATGAGCTCCGTGCCGCGACGCTGGGGGGCAACGGTCGTTGGCTTTTGATCGAGATGCCGTTCCAGGGGTGGCCGCTCGAGTTGCCGAACCTGTTGACCGCGCTCGAGGTCCGGGGCTTCAGCGCGGTCATCGCCCACCCCGAGCGCGCGCAATCCGTGCAGGCCATGCCCGACCGGATGCGTGACATCGTCGGCCGCGGCGCGATCCTTCAGCTGACCGCTGCGAGCCTGACCGGCGAGAACGGGCCGCGGCCGCTGCGGTGCGCCGAGCACCTGCTGCACGTCGGGTTCGCGCACATCATCGCGTCGGACATGCACTCGCCCGCCTGGCGTCCGCCCGGCCTGGCCGAGGGTCTCAAGGCGGCGGCCCTGATGTTCCACGCCAAGCCCGACGACCTGCGCTGGATGGTCGACGACATCCCGCGCGCGGTCCTCGAAGGACGCGACGCCCGTCCCCCGCGCCTGCCCGGCGCACCCAAGTTGGAGCCGGTCAAGAAGCGCGACCGTAGCGCTCCCCGCGGACCTCGCAAAACGTAGCGGCGGGCGCGGTGGGCGGCGCTACCCGAACGCGCCGACGGGGCGCGCCTCGGGATTCGCGCGATTCGACCGGACCGAGGCGAGCGTCGCCTTGAGACCCTCGCCGAGCGGCATCTCGGCACGCCACCCGTAGAGGCCGTCGGCCTTGGTGGGATCCAGGCAACTGCGTTGCAGCTCCCCGGCGCGCGCGGGAGCGAACTGCGGTGGCACCTCGCCCCCGAGCCCGTCGATCAGGTCGAGCACCGTGATCTCGCGACCCGTACCGATGTTGACGGTCTCGCCTGCGGGGCCGGCGGCGGCGGCAATGAACGCCCTGCAGACATCTGCGACGTACACGTAGTCGCGGGTCTGCAGTCCGTCGCCGAACACCCTGGGTGCGTCGCCGTCCAGCAACTTGCCGCAGAAGATCGCGACGACGCCGGCCTCGCCGTGCGGGTCCTGCCGCGGCCCGTACACGTTGGCAAGGCGCAAGCAGACACCCTCGACGCCGTACAGGCGCCCATACAGGTGCAGGTAGCCCTCGCCCGCCATCTTGCTCATGCCGTAGTGGCTGAGCGGGCGGGTCTCGCTGGTCTCGGGCGACGGAACCGTCAATCCCTCGTACTCGCCATACCCAGCGCCACCCGTGCTGGCAAAGACGACGCGCGCGCCGACGGCGTGTGCGGCCTCGAGCACGGAGATCGTCCCGATGATGTTGACGTCTGCATCGAATGACGGATCTTCGAGGGCCCGACGCACGTCGGCTTGGGCCGCCAGGTGAAAGATCACGCTGGGCCGCGCCGCCTCGGTGACCGCTCGCAGGGCCGCGGCGTCGCGAATGTCGAGTTCGTGGAACTCGGCCTGGGGCGGCACCCGCGGGCGCTGACCGTTGGACAAGTCGTCCACCACGTGTACCGTCGTGTCCTCGGCCAGCAGGGCGTCGGCGAGGTTGGAGCCGATGAACCCAGCGCCCCCGGTGATCATCGCGGTCCGAGGCGTCACGTTGGTATCCTCGCGCCCTCGACCGGAAGGATGATGGCGTTCGTGCGGCTGATCGTGACGAATAGTTCCACGGCGGCCCGCACAATTGCGGATCGCGTCGCCAAAGGCAAGGCGCGGCGGGCGTCCGTGCACCGCGTCGACGTGTTCGACGCAGATGACGACACCGGCCTGACCCGTGTGATCGGACTTGGCGGCCTGCTGTTCGCGCCCACGGGTGACCCGCCCGCGTGGGCTCCCGTACGGCGGGCACCGGCGAACGCGCTGCGGATGCTTGCCCGGTCGGCCGCGTCGATGATCCTGGCGACGGACGATCCCCTGCTGGCCGCACAGGCCCGGGACGTGGCGTGCGAGGGCAGGCCGCTGCTGCTTCGGGCGGCGCGGGTGGGTACGCCTCCGTTCACCCGGTTGCGCCACATCGACGACCTGGGCGCCGAGGCCGCCGCCACCGCACTCGAGATCGACGCGGTGTTCGCCGCCCACCTGGCCGACCTGGACCCCGAGCTTCGCCGCGACGACCTGGCCGCGCTCGGTGTCGCCGGCAATGCACCGGTCGCGCGATCGCTGCTGCGACGCAAAGGTGTCGGTGACAACGCGATGGCCTGCCTCGCAGAGCGTGGCTACCTGGTGGACGACCCGGCCTGGCGCACACCCGCCGGCAACCTGGTCTGCCAGGCCGTCGACCCGGCGCTGCTCGACCCTGCCACCTCGGCCTCGTGTGACGCCTGGATCGACGCGGTGCGCCGCGGAACCCTGGCGCGCACAGCCGCCGTCCACCGGGTGTGCGCGATCGTCGCCAAGCTTGCTCGGCCACCGCGCGTCGAAGGCCTCGACCAGGGACGGGTCATCGGCCCGTGTCCGGAATGCGGCGAGTCGATGGCCGGCGCTCGCGGGCGGCTGACCTGCATGGGGTGCGGCCACGGCTACCGGCTGCCGCGACAGGTCGAGGTGCTGGCGGTGCCAGGCGTGCTCTGCGACGCCTGCGATGCGCCGCTCATCCTGCCGGTGATCCACGGCCGGCGCGACGAGCCCCGGTGCCCCGACACCTCGGGATGCCCCACCCGACTGGCGGTGGGCGTTGGAGCGTGAACCCCGACGCGGCGTCCCGGAGATCCTCTCCCGCCTTCGTCGTGACGCCGAGCGCCGGCAGGAGGAGCCCGTCGCCCCGCGGTGGGCGCGGCCTATCGGTTGGCTCATCGCCATCGCCATCGTCGCGACCGTGGTGATCGCCGTGATCCGGGCCAATCCACTGTGAGCGGGCGGTTCATCGCGCTCGAAGGTGTCGACGGATGCGGCAAGTCCACGCAGGCGGCGTTGCTCGCCACCGCCCTGCGCGCAGCCGGCCACACCGTGGTGGAGACCCGCGAACCGGGTGGGACCCCGCTGGGCGAGGCCGTTCGCGGCATCGTCCTGGACAGCGGTGGCGACATGTCCCCGGTGGCCGAGGCGCTCTTGTTCGCGGCGTCGCGCGCGCAACACGTCACCCAAGTCATCAGGCCGGCGCTCGCCGCCGGCGCGTGGGTCGTCTGCGACCGCTTCGTCGACTCGTCGCTGGCCTACCAAGGCGCCGGGCGCGGGCTTGGCATGGACGTCGTCTGGGCCATCAACGCCCCTGCGGTGGACGGCTGCCTGCCCGACGTCGCGATCGTACTGGACGTGGCGCCCGCCATCGCCGATACCCGCGACGCCGGGCCCAAGGACCGCATCGAGGTCGAGGGCATGGCACTGCAACAGGCGGTCGCGGCCGGATACCGCGAGCTGGCCGCGCGGTTTGGCGACCGCATCACGATCGTTCCGGCCGAGGGTTCGGTCGACCACGTGCATGCGTTGGTGATGGCAGTGGTGGCGGCCACCACGTGATCGACATCCCCGACCAGCCCCTGGCCCAGCGCATCCTGCGCGCCGCCCTGGCGCGCCCCAACCCGCCCCAACAGCTGCTGTTCTACGGACCGCCCGGCACCGGCAAACGCCTTGCCGCACGGGCCGTGGCATGGGGGCTCATCGATCCCACCGGCACCCACGGCCCGGACAAGGCGTCGATGGACCTGACCATCGTCGCTGCGACCGGCGCGTCGATCCGCCTGGCGGCCGACCTGGATCCGGCGCTCGCAGATCTGGCCGCACGGCCGGCTGTGGGCCTGCGACGGGTGCTCATCATCGACGGCGCCGAGCGGCTGAGCGAGCGCGAAGGCGCCCCGCGCATTCTCAAGCAACTCGAAGAGCCCGCAGCGCGGTCACACCTGATCCTTGTGACCGATCACGTGACGGATCTGCTGCCGACCATTCGCTCCCGTTGCCTGCCGGTGCCGTTCCGCTCGCCGGGGTGGCGCCAGATCGCAAGCCGCCTGGAGACCGAAGGGCTGATGCCGGACGCCGCCGCCGGCCTGGCCCGCGCCGACGGGACCTCGGCACTCTCGGCCGGGGCGTTCGCGCGATCGATGCGCCTACTGGGTGTCGATATGGCCGAGCATGCGCTGCGTGGCGACGTGGCGGGCAGCACCGTGGTGCGTGACATCCAGGCGCGGATGGCCATCGCGGCCGACGGCCACCCGTCCGCCGACCTGGATCGCCTGCGTCAGGAGGCCGAGGCCCTGGCCGGCAGACGCGGCGAGCGTGGCGCGGCCAAACGCGTCGAAGACCAAGAGAAGCGCGAGCGTCGCCGTGCGCTGACCGATGGCTGGGCCCACGTGCTGGACGGTGCGGCAGGCCT
>JANMKR010000035.1:0-3155 GCA_031372145.1 Actinomycetota bacterium
GTGTCCAACCTCGGCCGTACCAGCCACAGCTTCGACCTTCGGGTCGAACGGGTCGAGGGCGATGCCCGGGTCCACTGCGTGGACGGTCAGGTCACGATCGTCGGGGTCGACGGATACTCCGAGCAGGCCGCTCCGACGCCGATGCCGCCGACCTTGCGCCGGCCGATCGAGGATTTCGAGGCCGGCCGATGAGCGTCGCCTCGCGCGAGCGGTTTGGGCAACTGCTCGCGGAGTCGGATCCCGATCTGGCCGAACTCAACCTGCTGATCGCGGTCGAGACATACCCCAAGTTGGACATCCCCCGGTGGCTCGGGCGGGTGCAGCAACTGGCCGACGATGCCACCCGGCACGGCGGCGGGGTCGACGGGGTGCTTCAGGCGTTGCGCGCCGCCGGCGTCGACGGCGATCGAACGACATACGACGATCCGCGCAACTCATTCCTGCACGAGGTGCTCGACCGGCGCGTCGGACTCCCGATCGCGCTCTCCGTCCTGACCGTGGCGGTCGCAACGCGCGCCGGGGTGCCGGTGGCACCGGTCGGTCTGCCGGGCCACTTCATCGTGGCGGAGCTGACGGGCGGTGCCCCCCGCTTTCTCGACCCGTTCCATGACTGGAACGAGCTGTCGACGGAGGAGTGCGCACGGATCGTGCAATCGCTTGAGGGCACTCCGCTCGTCGCATCGCATCTGGCCCCGACGCCGCATCGGACAGTCGTTTTGCGGATGCTCGCGAACCTGACCAGTTCGTACCTGGTTCGTGAGAGCCTCCACGACGTGCTCTGGACCCTTGAGCTTGCGCTGATCGTCGCACCGGACGATCTCAACCTTCGGGCGCAGTACGACGAGACGGTGCGCGCGATCGGCGGCGCGGACGATTGACATCGACGGGTCGTGCGCGCGACCAGCGTTACGCGTCGATGTCGCCCAGGGATTCCAGTAAGCGGACCCGGCCTTCGGCCAAGCGGTACCCGGCGCCGACGACTGCGCATCGACCTGAGGCGATGCGTTCGCGGATGGGTGCGGAGCGTTCGGCGATCAGGTGCAGCGTGTGGCGTACGTGCTCGTCGGTCAGGTCGTCCGGCTCGATCTCGTCGATTCCGCGCCCGGCGACCCGAGCCGTCACCATGCTCGGGGCCACCCGTTCAACGATGTCGCGGAGGTACCCGCCCGGCATCTGACCGGTTCGATGCGCGGTGAGGGCGGCTGAGATGGCACCGCAGTCATCGTGCCCGAGCACGACGACGAGCGGGATTTGCAAGACGGTGACGCCAAACTCAAGTGATCCGAGGACGCCGCTGTCCAACACATGGCCGGCCGTTCGGATGACGGCGAGGTCGCCGATTCCGCGGTCGAAGATGATCTCGGCGGCCACACGGGAGTCCATGCACCCGAACACCAGCGCGAACGGCGATTGACGCTCCGCCGTCGCAGCGAGTCGACCGGCATCCTGGTTGGGGTGCTCCAACGCGCCCTCGACGAAGCGGTCATTGCCCTGGCAGAGGGCGTTCCATGCCTGTGCGGGAGTGTCTGTTGTCGCCATCGCGCTGAAGGTCTGAGGCCGGTTGGCGCGCCTTACCCCTTGGCGGCGACGTACTCCGCGAGCATCTTCTCGCCGGCGTCGTGGCCCTGCTCGAAGTAGACCTTGTTGATCTCCTTGAACACCTCCCACTGGGCGGGCACGTCATCCTCGGCCAGCGTCGCATCGACAGGGCAAGCCTCGACGCAGGCATCGCAGTCGATGCACTCAGCGGGGTCGATGTAGAGGATCGTCGCTTCGTCGTGATGCTCCTCGCCCGGCGCCGGGTGAATGCAGTCCACTGGGCAGACGTCGGCGCACGACGTGTCCTTGGTGCCGATACACGGTTCAGCGATCACATAGGTCATGCGATGGATCTCCCTCGACGGACGGTTCGACGCCGCGATCTTAGCAGGGGCGCCCGGCCGCGCCCGGTACGCTTGAAGCATGCCCTCCCTGCGTTTCGGCGCGTTTCTTGCGCCCTATCACGAGCCGCATGAGAACCCCACGGTTGCGTTGCAACGCGATCTGGAGCTGATCCAGCTGCTCGACCGCCTGGGGTTCGACGAGGTCTGGGTCGGCGAGCACCATTCGACCGGGTGGGAGACGATCGCCTCGCCCGAGATGTTCCTGGCGGTGGCTGCCGAGCGCACTCGCCACATCCGCCTCGGCACGGGTGCGGTCAGCCTGCCGTACCACCATCCGCTGATGGTGGCTGACCGCATCGTCCTGCTGGACCATCTGACGCGTGGGCGCATCAACTTCGGCGTCGGACCGGGCGGACACCTGACCGACGCGGCGATGCTGGGCTTGGATCCCGCGCGGCTCCGCGACATGCAGGCCGAAGCCCTCGAGGTCATCGTGCGCCTGTTCACCGAGACCGATCCTTTGACGGTGCGCTCGGAGTGGTTCCAGCTCAACGACGCGGTGCTGCAGCTTCGGCCGTTCCAACGACCGTATCCCCCGATTGCGACCACCAGCATGGAGTCGCCGGCCGGCATGCAGCTCGCGGGCCGGTTCGGCGCGGGGGTGTTGTCGCTCGCGGTCTCGCGGGGTCCGCGTGGACCGATCGACCTGGCCGCTCACTGGCAGATCGCCGAAGCGGCCGCTGCCGCCGCGGGCCGGACCGTCGAGCGCTCCGAGTGGCGTCTGATCGTCCCGATTCACCTGGCCGAGACCAAGCGCCAGGCGGTCGAGGATGTCCGCGCCAGAGCTGGTCGCTTCATACTGGACTACGTGGAGGGCACGACCGGCCGCCCACGCCCCGTCGCCGGTCCCCGCGACAGCGTCGTCGACCAGATGATGGAGCTCGGGGCGTGGATCATCGGCACCCCGGACGAGGCCGTCACCGCCATCGAACACCTGCTGGAGCGCAGCGGCGGGTTCGGCGGCGTAATGGTGTGGGGCCAGGAGTGGGCCGGGACGGAGGCGACCAATCGCAGCTACGAACTCCTGGCCCGCTACGTGGCGCCCACGTTCCAAGGTGCACTTGACGGGCTCGAACGCTCCAACGCCGTGGCCCGCGCAACGACCGAGACGCTGCATCGCGAGCGTATCGCCGGCGTCGAACGTGCCCAGGAGCGCTACGAGGAGTCCGGCGCTTCGTCGCTCGACGATTCCTCGCGGACGTTGTAGGAAGG
>JANMKR010000045.1:0-3543 GCA_031372145.1 Actinomycetota bacterium
GCGCGAAACACCTCGGCGCCGAAGCGCGCGATGTCATAGCGGGGCGTGGCGGTGTGCATCATCTCGATCGCGCAGCAGGCCAGGCCGAACGTGGCGGGCCACATCGCGGACGAGCGCGCCCACGCCTTGGCCTTCTCGACGGTGGTCGTCAGCAGGCCGCGGTTGACGAAGGCTGCGATCTCGGGGTCGCGCAGGTCCCAGTCGACGCTCGGGTCGGTGCGCGGCGCACGCTCGATCGGGGTCCCGGGGGGCGGGATCAGTGCCATTCAAGGGCTCCCTTGCGCCAGATGTAGGCGAGCGCCGCGCCCAGGACGGCGACGAAGACGACCAGCTCCACCACGGCGGCGGTGCCGATGGACTTCAACACGACCGCGAGCGGGTAGAAGAACGCCAGCTCGATGTCGAACACGATGAACAGCATCGCCGTCAGGTAGAAATCGATCGAGAAGCGCTGCCGCACCGCGCCCGTGGCGAGGATGCCGCTCTCGTAGGGAAGTTCCTTGACGGCGTTGCGTGTGCGCCTGCCCAGTCGTGACAGCAGCAAGATGCCGCCACCCGCCGCGAGGCCGATCGCGAAGAAGACGAGGACAGGCAGATAGTCGCGCAGGTTCACGCGGAGGGCTCCTGGCCAACGAGCTGGTAGCGGGCGGATGGAAGGTCGGAGGGGCGTGCCCACACCGAACTTTGTAACACGCTAGCACCAGCGCCAACGGGCCGCATCATCGTATGGATCATCACGATCGCGGGGTGCCGAAGTGTGCGAATCGGGTGTCGACGAGCGCCGCCGCGCACCTCATTCGAAGTACGTGTCGTCGTGCGAATAGGGCGGCGCGCAGCAGCACAGGAGTCGCAGATCCGTGTCGCCCAGCGCGGTGATCTGGTGCCAGGCGCCCGGTGGGATCAGCACGGCATCGCCCGGGGCGACATCGGTGACATCGCCGTCGAGCTCCATCCGCCCTGCGCCCGCCACGATGAAGTAGATCTCCTCGGCGCCGCGATGGTAATGGCGCTCCGTGGCCGTGCCGACCGGCAGGGTCGCCTCGGCCAGGCTCTGGTGCTGCGCCGGCACGGTGGCCGGACCCAGCAGCTCGCGGATGGTGCTGCCGTCGCGCGTGATGAACGGCACGGCCGCGGCCAAGGCTTGGATCTGCATGGGCCCAGCCTATCGAGGCGCGATGCGGCTGAGTCCCCCATCGGGATGGCTGGGGATCGGACCGTCGGTGCCATACGCTTGGGTCAATGGACAAGCTGACGTACTTTGCCGAGCTGGCCGCACGGGAGCCGACCGAACCACGGGCACGCTACGGCTACGCCAACGAGTTGTTTCGCGCCGAACGCTGGCAGGACGCGGTGGTGGAGCTTCGTGCCTACCTCGGTCTGACCGACGACGAGGGCAACGCCTGGGGCAGGCTCGGTGACGCGCTGACCCGGCTCGGCCTGGTGGACGAGGCTGCGGATGCGTACCTGGCGGGGATCGACCAGTCGATGGCGCACGGCCATCACGGCATGGCCGACGAGTTTCGCGCTGCGATGGAGGAGTTGTGAAGGCAGTCGTGCTGGACGCGTGGGGTCAGACTCCGGTGGTGCGGGATGTGGACGAGCCGACGGCCGAGCTGGGCGAGGCGCTGCTGCGGCTGCGCGCGGCTGGGCTCAATCCGGTCGACCTGGCGATTGCGTCCGGGCGGTTCTATGGCGCCACGCCTGAGCCGCCGTTCACGTTGGGCGCCGAGGTGGTCGGGCAGGTCGTGTACAGCGAGCGGTTTGCGGTCGGCACGCGCGTGTGGTGCCTGACGACCACGGGCGGGTTCGGTGAGTACGTCTGCGCGCCCGAGGAGCTGCTGGTGCCGGTGCCGGACGGCATCTCCGACGAGGTGGCGGCCGCCATCGGCATCGCCGGTCTGGCGGGCTGGATGAGCGTGCTGGAGCGGGGCGAGCTGCGCCCGGGCGAGACGGTGTTGGTGTTGGGCGCCAGTGGTGTGGTGGGGCAGGTGGCGGTGCAGGCGGCCCGCAGCCATGGGGCCCGCCGGATCATCGCGGTGGCCCGCACCAAGGAGGGGCTGGAGCGGGCGCTGGCGCTGGGGGCGCATTGGTTCGTCCCGCTCGATGAGGGCGACATCGCCAAGGAGCTTCGCGACGCGTGTGCGCCCGGCGCCGACCTGGTCATCGACATGGTGTGGGGCACCCCGGTGTTGGCGGCGTTCGAGGCGGCCCGCGCTCGGTGCCGGTTCGTCCAGGTGGGCAATGCCGCGGGCGCCACCGCGTCCATCACGGGCGGCAGCCTGCGCGGCGGGCGGCTGGACATCCGGGGCTTCTCGGTCTTCACCGAAGACCCGGCCGACGTGGCGCGTGCGTACGGCGAACTGGCCCAGGCAGTGCTGAGCGGCGCAGTGAGCCTTCAGGTGGAGCCGCTGTCGCTGGGTGAGGCGCCGATCGCCTGGGCCCGTCAGGCGAGTGGCACCGCCGGTCGCAAGCTCGTGCTGGTCGCGTGACGACCGCTCAGGTCGCAGCCGCGTCTGCCCCATCGGAGCCGTTGGGCTTCACCCCGCGCGGGGCGTTTCGCATGTGGCAGCGCAACGCGACCATCGGTCGCAAGACGATTCTGACGACGCTGGGCCCGCGGTTCATCGAGGCGATCGCCTACCTGTTGATCATGGGCCTCGGCCTGGGCGCGTATGTCAGCACGATCAACGGTGTCGACTACGTGCAGTTCATCGCTCCGGGCGTGGCGGCGTCGAGCGTCATGTTCGGGGCGATCCTCGAGACCACGTACAACGCGTTCGTGCGCATCAACATCCGGCGCGTCTACGAGGCCGTGGTCACGACGCCGCTGTCGGTGGGAGACGTCGTCGTCGGTGAGTACATGTGGGCGACGACCCGGGCGGTCATCTACGGGGTCGTGTTCGTGCTGGTCATGGCGGCGCTCGGCCTGGTGGGTTCGTTCTGGGTGTTCGCGGTGCCGCTGGTGTTCGTGGTCGGCGCCCTGTGCTTTGCGGTGCTCGGCATGACCTACACGTCGTTTGCGACCAACATCGAGCACTTCAACATCTTCTTCACGGGCCTGCTGACGCCGATGTTCCTGTTTGGCGGGGTGTTCTTTCCGTTCGACCAGCTCCCGACCTGGGCCCAGGTCGTCGGCTGGTGCCTGCCGCTGTCGCACCTGGTGCGGGCGACGCGCGACCTGGTGCTGGGCGACGTGGGTTGGCTGACCCTGGCCCACGTGGGCGCCCTGATCGCCCTGACCGCCGCCCTCTTCTGGCTGCCACTGCGCAGAATCAGCCGCAAGATCGTCCGCTAACTCCGGGACCGGAGGGAAGGTCCCTCCCGCGCCCCGGAATCGCTGATGAGCAAACGGTTTCGGGGACATCCGTGTCCGACACCAGAGCAGCACAAACCGGTCCCAGGCGACTGGATGCGCCGGCACACCGTCGCGACGCACCCCGCATGTCGCCAGTTTGCGGGCTTCTGGCGCCAAGGAGCCCGACTTTGTGACACGCGCAAGCCGCCCGAAAACGACCCTTCCCTACACCCCGCAATCCGTTTCGC
>JANMKR010000051.1:0-17610 GCA_031372145.1 Actinomycetota bacterium
CCCGAGGACGGCCGGCTGTCGCGCATGCGGCGCAAGTTTCCCGACGCGGCCGCAGTCGTCTTCGGCCATTCCCACATCCCTCTCCACCAGGTCGCAGACGACGGTTTCTTCATCCTCAACCCCGGCAGCGCGACCGATCGCCGCCGCCAACCCCGTCACAGCATGGTGGAGCTGACCCTCAACGACGGCGCAACGCCCGAGGTCGCCTTCATCGCACTCGACGACCCCACCGGCCCACTCCCACCGGATCTCGTTCGCCGCTGATTCAAAATTCAGCCGCAGTCAGCAATTGAGCGGCCCGCAGGGCCGGGAATAGGCCGCCCAAGTGCCGTGCTGAATGCGGCGTATGGTCGTCCGCAGTCAGCAATTGAGCGGCCCGCAGGGCTGGGAATAGGCCGCCCAAGTGCCGTGCTGAATGCGGCGTATGGTCGTCCGCAGTCAGTGATTGAGTGGCCCGGAGGGCCGCGAATAGGCCGCCCAAGTGCCGTGCTGAATGCGGCGTATGGTCGTCGGCGTATTGTCCCTGCCGTGGATCTGGTCGTCACATTCCTCGGGACCGCTGCGTCCGTGCCGACCCGGGGACGCGGGACGGCGGCGACCCTGATCGCCCGTGGGGGAGAGCGGTGGCTGTTCGACTGCGGTGAGGGCACCCAACGCCAGTTCTTGCGTTCGGGACTCGGGCTCACCGATGTCGATCTGATCCTGATGACGCACCTGCACGGGGACCATTTTCTGGGATTGCCGGGTTTGATCAAGACATACGGGTTGCGTGGTCGGGAGCGTCCGCTGCGCGTCGTCGGCCCGCGGGGGCTGCGCGAACTCGTGGATCGGTTGGGTCCGATCATCGGCCGCACGCCGTACCCGTTGACGATCGACGAGATCTCGGCGGGCGCCGTCCACGAGACCGACGGGGCGCTGATCGAGGCCTTCCACACCGATCACGGGGTGCCGTCGCTTGGGTACGTGATGGTCGAGCATCCGCGGCCAGGGGCATTCGATGTCGCCGCCGCCGCCGCGCTCGGTGTGCCCGCCGGGCCGCTCTTCGGCCGGCTCCAGCACGGCGAGAGAGTCGTACTCGACGATGGCCGCGAGGTCCGACCCGATCAGGTGTTGGGTGAGGCGCGCAGCGGCAGGCGCGTCGTGATCTCCGGCGATACACGCCCCTGCGAGTCCACCCGATTCGCCGCGACGGATGCCGATCTGCTGATCCACGAGGCGACGTTCCTGCACGACGAACTCCCGCGGGCACGTGAGACACGCCATACGACGGCGCATGAGGCCGCGACGCTCGCTCGCGACGCCGGTGTCCAGCTCGTCGCCCTGACCCATCTGTCCAGCCGGTGCATGCCTCGGGAAATCCGCGCGGAGGCCGAGACGGTGTTCGAGCACGTGGTCGTGCCGCGGGACTTCGATCAGGTCGAGTTGCCCTTCCGCGAGCGCGGCGCGCCCCGGTTGCATCGCGCCGACGACGACGGTGTCACCCACTCGGGCCCCCACGAGGTCCCCGTGGAAGGCGTGCCGACGTGAGCACCACCCAGGTCGCCGATCACGGTCGCGTCGAAGATGGCGCCGGGGGTACCGACACGAACCGGTGAACTCAGCGGTCCTCGTCGGACTTGGCGATCTCGGCGGGATCCAGGGGCCCGACCGGGGTCGGTTGGAGGTTCTCGTCCAGCGCGACCATCGTGAAGCGACCGACCGTGCACAACTCCCTGTCGGTTCCGAACGGCCCCTCGCGAAAGACCTCGACCTCGACGCGCATGCTCGTACGTCCCACACCGACGACCAGGCCGCGAAGCTCGACCAGGTCGCCCACGAAGATCGGGATCTTGAACGAGATGTTCTCGATCGCCGCGGTCACCACCGGGTGTTTGGCGTGGCGCATCGCAGCGATGCCGGCCGCCTTGTCCATCCAGGCGACGAGCTGGCCGCCGAACAACGTGCCCTGCGGGTTCGTGTCGGTGGGAAACACCGACTCGAGGAGCGTCGCCCTCATCCATCCTCCGTTCGTTTTTCTCGCAACGAGCCTACGCGTCTGATTCGGACAGCCGTACTGGACAACCGGCCAGGGTGATACCGTTCCGCTGTCGACCTTTAACACGGCCCTGTGAGGCCGGAAGGGAGCAGCACCAATGATGCACGCACCAAACTGTCCGCGCTCGCCCGTCGCGGAGGTGTGACGTGGCCGCCAAGGTCCTGGTCGACGCCGACCAGCTCAAGCGCACGGTGTCCCGCATCGCGCATGAGGTCGTGGAACGCCATGCCGGCGCCGAACGTCCCCTCGCAATCGTCGGGATCCACACCAACGGCGTCCCGCTCGCGGCGCGCCTCGCGGCGCTGATCGGCGAATTCACCGGCGCCGCGCCGCCACTCGGCAGCATCGACATCGCCCTGTACCGGGACGATGTCGGCGTCGGCGAGGGGCGTCGCCACGCCGTGCCGGTCGTGGGTGAGACGCTTCTGGACTTCGACATCTCACACCACACCGTGCTGCTGGTCGACGACGTGCTGTACACCGGGCGCACCATCCGCGCGGGCATCGATGCATTGTTCGACTACGGGCGGCCGCCGGTCGTGCAGCTGGCGGTCCTGGTCGACCGCGGCCACCGGGAGCTGCCGATCCGGCCCGACTATGTCGGCAAGAACCTGCCGACGGCTCGGGGTGAGCGGATCACGGTTCACCTGAGCGAGATCACCGGGACGGATGAGATCCTGCTCGAAACCGGGGACGCATGATGAAACGCAGATCGCTCCTGTCCATGTCCGACCTGGATCGCGAGGGCATCGCCCGCATCCTCAGGACCGCCAACAGGTTCACCGAGGTCATGGGTCGCGACAACAAGAAGGTGCCGACGCTCCGCGGCCGCACCGTCATCAACCTGTTCTTCGAGGCCTCGACGCGGACGTCCACGTCGTTCGAGCTGGCGGCCAAGCGCCTCTCAGCCGATGTCGTGTCGATCAAGGGTGCAGGCTCGAGCGTCGAGAAGGGGGAGAGCCTCAAGGACACGATCCTGACGCTCAATGCCTACGGTCCCGACATCTTCGTCATCCGCCACGGCGGGGTCGGGGCGTGTCACCTGGCGGCACGGTTCACCGACGCCGCGGTGCTCAACGCGGGTGACGGCAAACATGAGCATCCCAGCCAGGCGCTCCTCGACCTCTACACCATCGAACGTGAGGTCGGGCCGCTCGACGGTCTGCACATCGCGGTCGTCGGTGACGTCGTGCACTCACGTGTGGCACGCTCGGACATCGTCGGGTTCACGACGATGGGGGCCAAGGTGACGATCGTCGGGCCGCCGACGCTGCTGCCCTGGCGCGCCGCCGAGGCGCTCGGGGTCGAGACCTCGTGTGACATCCGCGACATCGCCGACGCCGACGTCGTCTACGTCCTGCGCATGCAACACGAACGCATGGGGGACGGAGGCTTTGTCCCCAGCCTGCGTGAGTACGCAGCGCGGTTCGGGGTGAGCCACGAACGCCTGCGTCCCGGGCAGCGGGTCATGCACGCCGGGCCGATCAACCGTGGCGTCGAGTTGACCGGCTTGCTCGCGGACGATCCGGCGACGCTCATCGAGCGCCAGGCCGCCAACGGCCTCGTCGTGCGCATGGCGATCCTGTACGACTTGCTGGCTGAGCCGGCCTCCGTCCCGGAGGCCGTTGAACTGGCCGACGCGGTCGCCGCGTGAGTGGGGTGCGGCTGGTCCAGCGACCCGATGTTCCGGCCTCGCTGGTCATCACCGGCGTTCGCCAACTGGACCCGGCGGCGGGACTCGATCGCGTCGCCGACCTGGTCGTCCGCGACGGTCGCATCGGCGGCGACCCCGACGGCCTCGAGCGCATCGACGGCGCCGGTTTGGTCGCCACGCCGGGCTTCGTCGACCCCCACATTCACCTGCGCACGCCGGGTCGCGAAGACACCGAGGACATCGCATCGGGCAGCAGAGCCGCTGCGGCAGGCGGGTTCGTCACCGTCATCGCGATGCCCAACACGACCCCGGTTGTCGACAACGCGGCGGTGCTCGGATCGCTGCTGGAACTCGGCGCCCGCGAGTCCGTGGTGCGGGTCGGTTTCTACGCGGCGATCACGGTCGGCCAGCAGGGCCGGACGCTGAGTGAACAGGGCGAGCTCGCCGATCTTGGCGCCGCCGGATTCAGCGACGACGGGTGGCCCGTCGCCAACGCCGAGGTGCTTCGGCGCGCCTACCAGTATCAACAGGTCACCGGCCTGCCACTCGTGCTGCACGAGGAGGATGTCGACCTGTCGGCAGGGGGTGTCATGCATGAGGGGCTCATCTCGAGCCGCTTGGGCATGAAGGGCATCCCCGACGTCTCGGAGAGCGTGCAGGTGGCCCGTGACGCCGCCCTTGCCGCCTACGAAGGTGCCCACATCCACATCTGCCACGTCTCGGCGTGCAAGACGGTCGAGGTCGTCCGCCTGGCCAAGGCACAGGGGATCCGGATCACCGCGGAGGTCACGCCGCACCACCTGGCACTGACGGACGCGTGCGTACTGGACCTCGATGCCGCCAAACACAAGATGAACCCGCCGCTGCGCTCCGAGGAGGACCGCCAGGCGCTGATCGAGGGGCTCCTGGACGGGACGCTCGACTGCATCGCGACCGATCACGCGCCACATGCGCCGCAGGAGAAGGAATCGCCGTTCGAGGACGCGCCGTTCGGTGTCACCGGCCTGGAGACGGCCTTCGCGTCGTGCTACACGCACCTGGTGATTCCCGGGTCGGTGACCCTCGAGTTGCTGGTGCAGCGAATGAGCAGCGATCCTGCGGCCGCCCTCGGGTTGCCGGTTCCGACACTCGCCGACGGCGCGCAGGCGGACATCGCGCTCATCGACCTGCATGGGACCGAGCGTGTCGGCGAGCGCGGCTTCCAAAGCAAGTCCACCAACTCGGCGTTCCTCGGTGACGAGCTCACCGGACGGGTGCTGCTGACAATCGCAGGAGGGCAGATCGCATGGCGGATGTGACGCGGCACAAGGACCTGCTGCGCCGTGGGGACACCGGGTTGATCGTGGTCGATGTGCAGGAGGGCTTCCGTTCCGTCATCGACGGGTTTGACGAGATGGCCCGCAACGTGGGAATCCTGGCCGAGGGGTTCGGCATTCTGGGGCGGCCGGTCCTGGTCAGCGAGCAATACCCCAAGGGCTTGGGCCACACGGTCGCCGAGGTCGAGGAGCGGCTGCCCGCGTTCACCGAACGCGTCGAGAAGATGCGTTTCAGCGCCTGCGGCGTCGCGGGCTTCGAGACAGCGCTCAAGGGCTCCCGCTGCAGCCGCTGGGTCGTGTGCGGCATCGAGACCCATGTGTGTGTCAACCAGACTGTCCACGACCTGCTGGAGCGCGGCTACGAGGTACATGTGGCCGAAGACGCGGTCTCGTCACGCGCGGCATCCAATCGCCGGATCGCCATGGCGAAGATGCTTGCGGCAGGCGCGCGTGCGACGAGTGCCGAGATGGCGCTGTTCGAGATGCTCGAACAGGCCGGTGGGGACGAGTTCAAAGCCATTTCCAAGCTCGTACGCTGAGATGGCCCACATCGAATCTCCATCAGCCGCTACGTCGGGCGGATCGTTCTCACACGCCCCGACCGGCGCCGTCGTCGTACTGGAAGACGGCCTGGTGCTCCACGGGCGCAGCGTCGGGGCGCAGGGAACGGCGTTGGGGGAGATGGTCTTCACCACCGCGATGAGCGGCTATCAGGAGGCGGCGACCGACCCCTCCTACATCGATCAGATCCTGTGTTTCGCCGCGCCGATGATCGGCAACTACGGCGCAGGCCCCGGTTTTGACGAGAGCGACCGTGTCCATCCGCGCGCGATCGTGATGGCATCCGCGGGGAACCGCCCCGGCGCCGCGGGCGACACGGGGTGGTGCTCGTGGCTTGGCGAGCGCGACGTGGTGGCGGTGGACGGCATCGACACCCGGCGGCTGGTCACGCACCTCCGCGATCGCGGCGCCATGCGCGGCGGAGTGTCGACCGACTGCGATGCCGACGAATTGATCGACCGCGTTCGTGCCCACCCCGTCCTTGACGGACGGGACCTCGTGACGGGCGCCGCCGGGCCGGCTCGAACGCTGGGGACCGAGGGTCCGCGGATCGTCGCGATCGACTGCGGCATGAAGCACAGCATCGCGACCCGCCTTGCCGGCGCGGGATGCCGGTTGGACGTCGTCCCGGCCGGAACCACGGCCGAGTCGATCCTGGCGATGGCACCTGACGGCGTCTTCGCCTCCAACGGGCCGGGGGACCCCGCGGCCGCGACACAGGTCATCGAGGCCCTCCGCGGTGTCCTCGGCGTGGTTCCGGTGTTCGGGATCTGCATGGGCCACCAGCTGCTCGCGCGGGCGCTGGGGCTCGAGACCGCAAAACTGCCGTTCGGCCATCGGGGGGCAAACCACCCGGTGCGCCGCGCCGAGGACGGCGGCGTCGAGATCACCGTCCAAAACCACGGGTATGCGGTTGTCGCCGATCCGTTGCCCGACGGCATCGTCGTGACGCGTACGAGCCTGTTCGACGGGAGCGTCGAGGGGATCGCCGCTCCCGACCTGCGGGCCTGGTCGGTCCAATACCACCCCGAGGCACGTCCCGGGCCACGGGACGCCGGGTACCTGTTCGCACGCTTCGTCGCCGAGGTGGCCTGATGCCCCGCCGCACCGACCTGTCGACGATCATGGTGCTGGGGAGCGGCCCGATCATCATCGGTCAGGCCGGTGAGTTCGACTACTCGGGCACGCAGGCCTGTCAGGCGTTGCGCGCGGAGGGCTACCGGGTGGTCCTGATCAACTCGAACCCGGCGACGATCATGACCGACCCCGGCGTGGCCGACCGGACCTACATCGAGCCCCTCGATCTGCAGTCGGTCGCCGCGGTCATCGCGATCGAGCGGCCCGACGCGCTCCTGCCGACGTTGGGCGGTCAAACCGCGCTCAACCTGGCGATGGAGTTGCATCACGAAGGTGTGTTGACCGAGTTCGGCGTGGAGCTCATCGGCGCCAATGCCGGCGCGATCCACCGTGCCGAGGACCGGCAGGCGTTCGCGATGACGATGCGGGCGGCGGGTATACCCGTGCTCGCGGCGCACACCGTCGGCGATCTGACCGGTGCGCGGGAGGCAGCGACCGATCTGGGCTACCCGTTGATCCTGCGGCCGGCGTTCACGATGGGCGGTGAGGGCGGCGGGGTCGTCGAAACGCCCGACGACCTGGAGCGGGCGATCGCCAACGCGCTGGCCGCGAGCCCGATCGGTCAGGTGCTGATCGAACGGTCGGTGATCGGCTGGGGGGAGTTCGAGCTCGAGGTCGTGCGGGACGCCAAGGACAACGCGATCGTCGTCTGCGCCATCGAAAACCTCGACCCGATGGGGGTTCACACAGGCGACTCGGTCACCGTCGCGCCCGCGATGACCCTGACCGACGGCGAGCTGCAACGCATGCGCGACGTGGCCCTTGCGGTCATTCGCGCGGTCGGTGTCGAGACCGGTGGGTCCAACGTCCAGTTCGCCCTCGAACGCGCGACGGGCGAGCTCGCGGTCATCGAGATGAACCCGCGTGTCTCGCGCAGCTCGGCGCTGGCGTCCAAGGCCACCGGGTTCCCGATCGCACGTGTCGCCGCGCGCCTGGCCGTCGGCTACACGCTCGACGAGCTGCCCAACGAGATCACAGGCGTGACGCCCGCAAGCTTCGAGCCCGCGCTGGACTACGTCGCGGTCAAGGCCCCCAGGTTCGCGTTCGAGAAGATGCCGGGGTCGAGTGGGGCACTGTCGACGTACATGCAAAGCGTCGGCGAGGTGCTGGCGCTGGGCCGGACGTTCGCGGAGGCCTACGGCAAGGCCATGTCAGGTCGTGAACTCGACCGCCCCACGGCCGCGCCCACCTCCATCGATGAGGCGCTGCAACGGCTGCGTGCGCCCTCATGGGATCGCTGGGACGTCATGCGGTGGGCGGCCGAACACGGCGTCGATGCGCAGCGGTTGAGCGATGTCACCTCCGTTCACCCGTGGTTTTGCGCCGAACTGACGCAGCTGGCGCAGGCGCAGTCCGCGGTGCGCGGCCGGCTCGACGCGCTCGACGCCACGGATCTGCTCGCAGCGCGCCGTGCCGGGTTGACCGACCGCGACATCGCCGGCGCCACCGAGTCCTCCGACGTGGATGTCGGGCGGCGGCGACGGGCCCTCGGGGTCAGGCCGACGTTCCATTCGGTCGACACCTGCGCCGGCGAGTTCGCAGCCGAGACGCCCTACTTCTACAGCGGGTTCGCGACGGCGGGTGAGGCACTGACCGACGACCGGCCGGCGATCATCGTCCTGGGTTCGGGGCCCAACCGGATCGGTCAGGGCGTCGAGTTCGACTACTGCTGCGTGCAGGCCGCCCAGGCGGTGCGCGAGCTCGGATATGCCGCGGTGATGGTCAACTGCAACCCCGAGACCGTCTCGACCGATCACGGTGTGAGCGATCGGCTCTACCTCGAGCCGGTGACACTGGATTCGGTGCTCGACATCTGCGCGCGCGAACGTCCGCTCGGTGTCATCACCCAGTTGGGCGGCCAGACGCCGCTTCGTATGGCCCGGACCCTGGAGCTGGAGGGCGTGCCATTGCTCGGCACCACTGCCGACGCCATCGACCTGGCCGAGGATCGTGAGCGGTTCGGTGAGATCCTGGACGAGCTGGGTCTGCGGGCACCCCCCTGGGCGATCGCCCACTCGCCTGGCGAGGCGGTCGACGCCGCGGAGAGCGTCGGCTTTCCCGTGCTGGTCCGGCCGTCGTATGTGCTGGGTGGGCGGGCGATGGCCGTCGTGTTCAGCCAGGACGAGCTCGCCGGGTACCTTGCGACCGAGCGCCCTTCGTGGCCCCTGCTCGTCGACCGCTTCCTCGAGGATGCGATCGAACTTGACGTGGATGCGCTCTGCGACGGGGTCTCGTGTCATGTCGCGGCGATCCTGGAGCACGTCGAGGCGGCCGGCGTCCATTCAGGGGATTCGGCGTGCGTCACCCCGCCGCAAGAGACGGGTCCGGGAGCGATCGCCCAGATCGAGCGACAGACCGCGGCGATCGCCGTCCGTCTCGGCGCCGTGGGGCTGATCAACGTGCAGTTCGCCCTGCAGGACGGTGAGCTGTTCGTGATCGAGGCCAACCCGCGCGCGTCCCGCACGGTTCCGTTCGTCGCGAAGGCGACCGGGCTGCCACTCGTCCACCACGCGGTTCGCCTGATGCTGGGGGCAACCATCGTCGATCTGGATCTGCCGCAGGAGCGCGTCGCGCACCACGTCGCGGTCAAAGAGGCGGTGCTGCCGTTCGCACGGTTCCCGCTGACCGATCCGATCCTGGGTCCCGAGATGCGGGCCACCGGCGAGGTCATGGGTGTGGGGGGGAGCTTCGGTGAGGCCTTTGCCAAGGCACAGCGCGGTGCGGGCGTCGCCCTGCCGAGCGGGGGCATTGCGGTGATCTCGACTGCCGACATGGACAAGCCGCGGGCGGTCGGGGTCGCGCAACGCCTGTCGCGCATCGGGTTCACGCTGGTCGCGACCGATGGCACGGCCGCCGCGATTCGCGCCGCCGGCCTCCCGGTCACGTCGGTGGCGAAGCTCGATGAGGGCGCCGCCGACATTCCCGCGCTGATCGCGCGTGGTGGCGTGGCGCTCGTGATCAACACTCCGAGCGGTCGCCGTGCCCAGACTGACGGCCTCGCAATCCGTCAAGCCGCCATACGGGCCGGGATTCCGTGTGTCACCACGATGGAGGCGGCAGAGGCGACCACCGACGCGCTTCGGGGTGCTCAACCAACCCCGCTCGCCCTGCAGGATATCCTTCGCGAGCGCCACCTCAACGCCCGAGGTCAATAGACCTCAAGTTGAGCTTGAAGATGCCCGCTCCACGCGAGAATGTAACCTCCCTGCAACGTGCGTGAAATTTCAGTGAAAACTGCTGCAAATCCCACCTTGCAGCGGGTCCCTAGTGGGCCCTATCATCCCCGCCGATGGTCACCACTTTGAAGGCTCCCACACAGGCCCCGGAACGGTCGCTCGATCAGCGAATGGATGCACTCCGTCGCGCGAACGACATCCGCTCTCGCCGGGCGCAACTCAAGAAGGACCTGAAGAGCGGTCGGGTCCAAATCAAAGACGTGATCGCAGATCCGCCCGACTACATGATGACCGCCAAGGTCTTTGACATGCTTCTCGCAGTACCGAAGTACGGCAAGGTCAAGGCAACGCGGTTCATCAACCATTGCCGCATCTCGCAGGGAAAAACCGTCGGGGGGCTGTCGGAACGTCAACGCAACGAGCTGGTCGATCTTTTGAGCCGGTAATCCACCGAGCTCGTGTCCTCGTCATCTCAGGACCGTCAGGGGCCGGGAAAGGGACGCTCATCGAGCGGATCCTTCCCCGGTTCCCCGGTTTGAGTGTCGCGATCTCCGCGACGACCAGGGCGATGCGTCCAGGTGAGCTGGACGGGGTGGACTACCACTTCCTGACACAGGACGCCTTCGGCGCGGCGGTCGACGCCGGCGCGTTTCTGGAGCACGTCGAGTACGCCGGCAATTGCTACGGCACCCTGCGGCGTGAGGTTGACGCGCATCTCGCAGCCGGGCAGTCGGTGGTCGTCGAGATCGAGCTCAAGGGGGCGCGGGCGATTCGCTCGATGCTGCCGGACGCGGTGACCGTCTTCATCGCACCGCCGTCCATGGCAGAGCTCGCGCGACGGCTCGAGGATCGCAACACCGATAGCGCCCGCGAGATCGCCGCTCGCCTCGAGGTCAGCAAGAGCGAACTCGCCGCGATGGGGGAGTTCGATCACACAGTGGTCAACGACGACCTGGACATGGCGACCGATGCATTGACGGACGTGGTTGCGCGTGAGATCGGCATCCAACCGGTGGAGCACTGATGGCAACGATTCTGCTCGGCGTCACCGGCGGCATCGCCGCCTACAAGGCGATCGACACGGTTCGGGCCCTCCGGCGCGACGGTCACGACGTCCACGTCGTCATGACCCGGGCGGCCCAGCGGTTTGTCGGCCCGGCATCCTTCGCGGCGCTGAGCGGCAACCGGGTCGCGGCCGGACTGTTCGCTGCCGACGACGTTCCCGACTACCGGCACCTCGATCTGGCCCGTGCCGCAGATCTGATGCTCGTCGCCCCGGCCTCGGCCAACACGATCGGCCGTATGGCAGCCGGTCTTGCCGACGACATCCTGACCTCGTGCTTTCTGGCGTTCACCGGACCGGTGCTCGTTGCCCCTGCGATGAACACACGCATGTGGGAGCACATGGCGACCCGCGCCAACATCGCGACGCTGGTTGCCCGCGGCGTGGTGATCATTCCGCCGGGAGATGGCTTGTTGGCCGACGGCGACATTGGCGCCGGCCGGCTCGCCGAGACCGAGGACATCGTGTCGGCGGTGACCCGCAACCTGCCTGGGCGCGACGCGCCCTGGGCCGGTCGGCGCGTCCTGGTGACGGCGGGAGGGACGCGGGAGCCAATCGACGCCGTCCGGTACGTCGGCAACCGATCGAGCGGACGCATGGGGATGGCCGTCGCCCACGCGGCGAGAGACCGTGGCGCCGACGTGACCGTCATCGCCGCCAACGTCGACCTGCCCCGACGCACCGACATGACCTACGTCGACGTGGAGACGGCTGCCGAACTGCTGGTGGCCACCCGTGCGGCGTTTGCCCACGCGGATCTGCTGGTGATGTCGGCGGCGGTCGCCGACTACCGACCGGCATCGACCCACGAGGGCAAGTTGGACAAGTCGGCCCGCGACCGTCTTGACCTGACGCTCGAGCCGACGGTCGACATCCTCGCCACGCTGGCCGCCGAGCGCACGGGACAGGTCGTCGTCGGGTTTGCGGCCGAACACGGTGCCGCCGGGTTGGAGCGGGCTCGCCAGAAACGTCATCGCAAGCACCTGGATGTGATCGTGCACAACGACGTTTCCGTGACGGGCATCGGGTTCGAGGTCGACGACAACGCGATCACGATCATCGGTCCCGGCGAGTCCGAGCAGGTCGTTCACCGCACGACCAAGGCACGCTGTGCCGAACACATCCTGGACGTGGTGGCGCCGCTGCTCACCGGGCCCGGCTGACCAGACCGGTTCGCGACTGGCCGGTCCCAGGCCCCTGCTACCGTGCACGACGTGGAGCACCTTCGCGTCGTGTCCCCACCACTGGCGGACGATGAGCTGACCCGCGGGGCGGATCTCGCCCGTTCGCTCGTGGATGCGCTCGCGGCCTCGGTGCGTGCCCCACGGGGGGCATTGACGTCCGCAGTGGCGTGTCTGCTTGCGGGTGGGCACCTGCTGATCGAGGACGTGCCGGGCGTCGGCAAGACGGTGCTGGCCAAGAGCCTGGCCCGCGCTGCGGGGTGTGTGTTCTCGCGGCTGCAGTGCACTGCGGACCTGCTGCCATCGGACGTCACCGGCGTCCACGTGTACGACCAGCGATCGCAGACGTTCGAGTTCCGGCCCGGGCCGGTGTTTGCCAACATCCTGCTCGCCGACGAGATCAACCGGGCGTCACCCAAGACGCAGTCGGCGCTCCTGGAGTCGATGGAAGAGGCGCAGGTGACGGTCGACGGCCACACCCGTCAGCTTCCACGGCCGTTCATGGTCGTCGCGACGATGAACCCAGTGGAGTACGAGGGGACGTTCCCGCTTCCCGAAGCGCAGCTCGACCGGTTCGCGTTGCGCCTGACGATCGGCTACCCGCCCGTCGAGCAAGAGGCGCGCAGGATCATCGACCTGGCCGCCCACGACCCGGTCGACGACGTGTCGCCGGTCGCCGACGACGCCCGCATCCGCGATGGGATCGCCGCCGCCGGCCGCGTCCACGTCGACCCGTCGATCGCTCGATATGTCGTCGATCTGGTGACCGCCACCCGCGAGGACCGTCGCCTGGTGTTGGGTGCGAGCCCCCGCGCAGGGCTCACCCTGTTGCGCGTCGCGAAGGCCGTCGCGCTGATCGAGGGCCAGGGCTATGTCGTCCCCGAACATGTCAAGGCGATGGCCGGTCCGGTGCTGGCCCACCGTCTGATGATGGGTCCCGAGGCCCGCGTCGGCGGCGTCACCGGTGACGACATCGTGGCCGCGGCCCTTGGCGCCGTCAGTGCCCCCGCGCTCTAGGCAACGTCGTCGCCACCCCCGTGCGGTCGCCGTGGCGATCGCCGGAGTGCTCTCGCTCATCGCCGCCGGTGGCTTCGGCACCCTGGCTCTGAGGCCTCTGGGCATCGGTCTGCTGGCCTTGGGTGTCGGAGCCGTCGTGCTCGTCGAGATCGCCGCCCGCGGACTCCGCGTCGCCCGCTCGGTCGACCGTGCCACGGTGCCGGCCGGCGAGGGCGCCAATGTCACGCTCCGAGTGACCGGATGGCCGGTCCGCAACGGTGTGATCAGGCTGCTCGACTGGGAGATCCGACCTGGCCTTCCGACGTCCGCACGCGCCGAGCCGCGGCGACCGGGTTTCATTCGCGGCGAGATCCGTCAACAGATCGCCCTGGGTGGCCTTGCGCGTGGAGAACACCGTTTTGCGGCTCCCGGCGTGTCGCTGGCAGATCCCTTCGGCCTCGCGCGCGTGCGGCGGGCGTCGCGGGCCGACACGCGGCTGCTGGTGCTTCCCCAGACGGTTCCCGTGCTCGTGCCGTTTTGGGAGTCGGGTGCCGCGCGCCGAGCCGGGCAACACGCGGGCCTGTTGCGCGGACGGGCCGAATTGGGTGGCGTGCGCGACTACGAGCCCGGCGATCCGCTCTCGCTGATCCACTGGGCGCAGACCGCCCGGCGCGGACGCCTGCAAACCAAGGAACTGCACGGTGAGTCCGGCCGCGGCGCGACGCTGGTGGTGCTGCTGGACGCGCGTGCGGATCCGGCCAATGGCGAGGCGCCCGACGGAGCCTTCGAGGTTGCGGTCTCGGCCGCTGCGAGCCTCGTCGCCGCCTGCGCCGCGCGAGGTGATGCCGTGGGACTCGAACACACCGCGGCCAACGCCGCGGTCCTGTCGTTGGGGACCCCTGCCGGAGCGATCGAACGCGAGCTGGCGCTTGTGCGGTGCGATGGCGCCCAGTTCATCTCATTGGCCGTGCGAAGCGTGCTCAGTCGGCCGACCGCCCCGCGTACGCTGGTGGTCATCACCGCGAGCGGCGATCGGGGCATCGCGGCCGCGGCGGGTCAGGCGCGTCGAGCGGGTGTCAACGTGGCCGCCGTCCTCGTCGGCCAGGGGCGTGCCGACGCGCAGGAACTGCGTCGCGTGGGCGCGTGGGTCACCGAGGTGGGCGGGTCAGCTGATCTCGCAGCGGCGCTTGACGGGAGCGGAGCGTATGCCAGGCGTGCCTAGATCAGTTCGGCTGCTCGATCTGCTCCTGCCCACCGTCGCGGCGGGATGTCTGGTGGGGCTCTTGGCCGCGACCTGGTCGGGGTTGTGGCAGCACGCTCCCGTCAGTCGGCTCGCGCTCGTTGCCACGGTCGGCGTACTGCCGGCGCTGGTCCGCGTCAGTGGCATCCGCCGAGCCGGTTGGTGGGCGACGCTCGCCGCGCTGGGCGCCGTTGTGGTCGCGCTCGGGGTGGCGGTCGAGTCGAACCCGATCAAGCTGCTGCGGGGCGACGGGTCCACCTGGACTGCGCTCGGCGACATCATCCCGGACGGGCTTGGCAACGCGGCTGCGACGCCTTTGCCGCTCTCGCTCGACCGCGCGCCGGCGCTCGGGGCGCTCCTCATCCTGGTGCTGGCGGGTGCGGCCGGTCTGGTCGCATGGCAGATCGTGGTGTCGCGACGACCGCTCGCGGGAGTCATTGCGACCGCCACGGGCCTCGCCTACCGGTGGACGCTCGTGCCGCCGCTGCGCCCGGTGATGACCGGCGTGGCGACGCTCGTGATTGCGCTCGTGGCGTTCCGGCTCGCCGGCCCGCGGCGCACCACCCGGACCAACTCCGGCCGCGCGGCGTTGGCCGGGGGCATCGTGGTTGCGCTCGCCCTTGCGGGCAGCATCGGCGCGGATCGCGCGCCGGCATCGTGGTGGAGCTGGCGTGACTGGACCTTCGGCACCGGGCGCGGGCCGACGAGCCTGAGCCTCAAGCAAAGTTACGGTCCGTTGACCTACCCCGATGATCCGGTCCTCGTTGCGCGGGTCGTGGGGGATGAGCCGATTCCATTGCGCGCGGTGGTACTCGAGTCGTTCGACGGCACGGCATTTGCACCGGCTCCGACCGAGGTCTTTCCCCAGATCAGGATCAACGGGCGCCTGGAGCTGAACCCCGACCCCGAGGGCGACCCCCGCGAGGCGACGCAGAAGATCACCATCGGCAACGCGCGGACGCCATGGCTTCTCGCGGGCGGACGACCCACCCAGGTCACGGGGATCGGACGACGAGACGTGACGGAGTTCGCCGACGGGTCCGTGCGTCTCCAACCGTCCCTCGCCGCCGACACGACGTATTCGGTCGACACGCTCGTCCCCGATCCGGGACCGGCGGCGCTGCTGGCAGCCGCGCCCTATGGCGCCGTCGACCCGAATCTGGTGACCGTGGTGCCGGGCGCGGGGGCCGATCCGATCCGTGTCCCGGTCTGGGCGTCGACGGGGGCGACGGTGCTCGATCCGCAGGCGTTCGGTCAGTACCGCAAGGTCTACCTGCTCTCGCGCAGGATCATCGGGCGGACGACACGGCCGTACGTTGCCGTCAACCGCATCGAGGAGTACCTGCGGAAGATCGAATACGACGAGAGCGTGCCGCGCTCGATCGGGACCCCCGATCTGGTCGACTTCCTCTTGACCGCGAAGCGCGGGTACTGCCAGCATTTTGCCGGTGCGATGGCGCTGATGCTGCGCATGAACGGCATCCCCGCACGTGTCGTTGTGGGATTCACGTCAGACGCCGGGCGCTTCGATCGCGAGAAATCCTCGTACGAGATCATCGATCGCGACGCCCACTCGTGGGTCGAGGTGCAGTTTCCGGGATATGGGTGGCTGCCGTTCGACCCGACACCTGGCCGGTCGGTGCCCAACAGCGCCTCCGTCTCGTCCCCGAACTACTCGCGCGACGGGGTCGATCTTGACATCAGCGCGCAGATCGCGGCCGATCCGGTCCGTCCCGCTGCGGTGCCCGACCGCAATGTCAAGGAGCAAAGCTTCGGCGATTCGGGCGCGTCGGGTGGCGGCTCGGGACCCGGTCCCTGGCTGTGGACGATTTCCGCGCTGCTGCTCGCCGTGCTCCTGACGCCACTGGGTGCGAAAGCGGTACGTCGCGTCCGGCGGCACCGTGGTGATGAGCGTGCCCGGGTGCTTGGCGCGGCCCGTGAGTTCGAATCGCTGCTGACGGATCTGGGACACCCGATCGATCCGGCGACGACCACCGCGGAACGGGCGCACACCAGTTGGCGCGACCTCGGCATCGACGCGGCCGGGATCTACGGACGCGCGTCGGCGGCACGATTCGACCCGTCGGCGCCGCAGCCAGGCTCCGGTGATGCTGCGTGGCGCGAACTCGGTCGGGTCAGGCGGACGATCGGATGGCGCCGGCGGGCGCGTGCATGCCTTCGCATCCGTTCACTTCGCAACTGAGGGACCGGTTTTCGCTCGCCATCCGGCACAGCAGGTATTTCTGCGCGGACCCTGACGGCCGACCCGGGAACACCTTCGCTACCCTGATTCACGTGGAGCAGTCCTTCGAGGCATACGAGTACTACCAGCGCGGGCAGGAGCTGTTGGAGACGCGTGATTTCCAGGCCGCGTCGATCGCGCTCGAACGGGCGAAGCGGCTTGAGCCGGACAAGGCGTCGATCCGCGAGGCCCTCGGTCGGGCCTACCTGGCGGCACGCGCCTACCGCCTCGCCGCCGAGGAGTTCGCCGCCGCGGTCGATCTGGCGCCCACCGATCACTACGCGCACTTCGCGTTGGGTCGGGCCCTCGAACGGCTGGGGGACATGTCGGCAGCGCGGCGCCACTACAAGCTGGCGCGCTGCTTCGGCTCAACTCTCGTTTAGCCATCCCCCGACCGGTGGCGGGCCCACCGACACGTCCGGAGGGATCTCGAACCCTGTTCTGACCATGCCTTCGAACGTCTCGTCGACGAGTGTCGACAGCGCACCGAGCAGGCCGTCCAGGACCTCCGGGTCGACGGCGATCCTGGGGTGGGTCGCGACGAGGAACACATCGCCGAGGGCATCGAGCGAGAACGCCCAGACGCCCGTCTCGTCGTTCTTGCGGAGCAGCCGGCGGTAGACGTCCTGATGGCCCAGGTCGGGGTTGCGCATGATGAAGGCGCGAAGGGTGACGGTGCGCTCGGCCGCCACGATCCGCACGGCGACGAAGCCACGTCGTGTGCAGGGGACCGATGCCCAGACACCATCCGCATCGACCCGGCACTCCATGCCCAGGTCAGCGAGCATCTCGGACACCGATTGCGACGACGAGGCCATCTGCGGAACCCTACGTGTGCACGGGCGACGGCCTCGGATTGGTGAATCTGGCAATGTTTGTGTGCGCGGCTGAGACGCGCTCGCCCAGCGAGGGGCGTGCTATCCTCGCCCAGCTTCAAGCAATCCAAAGCGGTTCGCGAGAAGTGGGTGTTGAGCCCACTTTTTTATTGCCGCGAGAAAGGCACATGGCG
>JANMKR010000052.1:0-6983 GCA_031372145.1 Actinomycetota bacterium
AGGATCTTCGTGCGTCGCGCCATGCGGGTCATTTCCGGTCGTGATCGGGTCGCCACACTATCGGCGCTGCCGCGCGCCGGCCGTCCGCGGCACGCAATCGAATGGTGCATCATGGCGAACATGACGCAGGCGGGCTGGCACCGGGAACCACGCGACCAGGGGCAGGAGTGCTCCTGGGACGGGTCCACATGGACCCGGGTCGCCGCGTGTCCACTCCCCGGACGGGCCCGCGTTTGAGTTCCGGGGATGAGAAACCGGCGGAGCGAGGGCCGCATCAGCCCAGCCAGCCGCCGGGGTTCGACGTGGGCGATCGGCTCCCGCTTGTCGTGCTCGGTGCGGGACGGGTCACCGCCGTCGTTGAACGGGTGGACGAGCTGGTGCAGGAGGGTGTGCGTGGGCTCGGGTGGCGGGTGGAGCTGCGCCTGCCGGATGGCGCGCTCGCCCACGGGATCAAGCGCGGTCACGCACGCCTCCTCTTCCTCGACCCCAGGTACCGATCAGCCGGGTGACCGCCGTTCCGATGGACGCCGTGGGCCTTCTCGTATCGGAGACCGCTCCGCCGGTGTGGGTGCTCCGGGTGATTGCCGGGGCGCATGTCCGGTGTACCGGGCACGTGGGCGGATCATCACGCCGTCGTCCCAGGTTTCGAATGCATTGGCGATCCACCCGACCGAGCGACCCAACGCGAACACGGCAGCGCCGGCATCGGGCGGAAGGGCGAGGCGCCGCGTGATTGCGGCGAGGCCGAAATCCAGATTGGGTGTGAGGTCCAGACGTGTCGCACACGCACGTTGCAGGCCCGCCACGACGTCGGCGCGGCCCGCGGCAGGTGGCAGCAGTCGCAGAAGCTCCGTCGCCCGGGGGTCACCGCCGGGGTAGAGCGGGTGGCCGAAGCCGGGGACCTCGCCCTGCTCGGACAAGACCCGTTCGAGTGTGCGGTCAATTCCCGTCCGGGAGGCGTCGTCGAGCATCGCCTCGACACGCGCCCCCATCCCGCCGTGGCGTCGTCCCTGAAATGCACAGAGTGCCCCCAAGATCACGTGCTCCAACCGTGCGTCTGCCGAGGCGATGCACCGGGCCGTGAACGCGCTGACGTTGAGCTCGTGGTCGGCGCACAACACCAGCGCGGCTGACAGCGTTCGCTCATCAGCGCAGTTCCAACCGCGCGCCAGCCTCGTGGCGAGCGGTCCGTCACCAACGGCACCGGCGGCGGCAAAGAGCCGACCCACGATCTCGGTCGCAGCGCGCAAACGCGCGGGCTGCGGGGAACTGACGCTCGCGAGGCTTGGCCGGGACGTGGTGATCAGCGACGCCTCCATCCGCGCCAGGATCGGTGACGTCGTGGCGCGGCCGGATCGAGCAGGTGCGGCGGGCCCGAACAGTGCGTCTGCAGCCACCTCGCCGTCGGTCCACAGCAGGCTCGCGGCTTGCTCGAGCGATGCCTCGCGCGACAGTTGGATCGCATCGCGCCCGCGGTAGAAGAGCCGTCCATCCGCGATCAGGGTCAGGGCCGACTCCAGCACCGGTGTGCCCCACTGCATCGCGCTCCCGGCCGCACGGTCACCAGGTGAGGTCGCCCGTGCCCGCAGGAGCGCCTCGATCGTCGTCCGCGCGTAGCGGCGCGCCCGCGACGGTCCTGGCCCGGGCTGCGAGCTGACGAGTCCGCGGCTGACATATGCGTAGAGCGTCCGCCGGGTGACACCCAGCAACTGGGCGGCTTGGTTGGCGGTCATGAGCTCTGATTCGGTCATACATTGATCGTATCAATCAACGTTGACGACCATGGCACGTACACCTAGCCTGCATGACAGAAGCACTGTCGAGAACGAGGAGCTGATGATGGATCCGTTCGTACCGGGACTGGAGGGGGTCATCGCGGTCGAGACCGAGATCGCGGAGCCCGATCGCGATGGCGGAGCACTGCGTTACCGGGGCATCGACATCCGGGACCTGGTGGGTGTCGTGCCGTTCGAACGCGTGTGGGGACTTCTCGTCGATGGCGCGCCGACAGACTGCCTTGACTTCGATGACGTGGTGCCGATGACGTCGCCGACCGGTGCGGTGCTGGCGGACCTGCAGGCGGCCACCGCTGCGCTCGCCGGGTATTGGGGACTCGGCGCGCTGATCGACATCGACGCCGCACGCGCGCGTGCCGATCTGGAGCGGGTCTCCGCAGCGATGATCGACGTGGTGGCACGCCTGGCGGCCGGTGGAGGTACGAGCGCGGGCATCGGCGGACGCACGGGCACGTTGGCCGAACGATTCCTGTCGGCGTGGCGCGGTGATGCGAGCCCACAGGACGTGCGGGCGCTCGACACGTACTGGATCTGCACCGCCGAGCACGGTCTCAACGCATCGACCTTCACCGCCCGCGTGGTCGCATCGACCGGAGCTGATTGCGCGGCCTGTCTGGCAGCAGCCGTCGGAGCGCTGTCCGGTCCGCTGCACGGCGGCGCGCCGGCACGGGTGTTGCCGATGCTCGACACCGCCGGGGCGGCCGACAGCATTGCCGCCTACGTCGGTCGCGAACTCGATGCGGGCGTCCGGCTGATGGGATTCGGGCACCGGGTCTACCGGGCGGAGGACCCTCGGGCGCGCCTGCTGCGTGACACCGCTCGTGCGATCGGTGCGCCGCGGTTTGCGCTGGCCGAGGCCTTCGAGCAGGAGGCCCTCGCAGAACTCGGCCGCCGAAAGCCCGACCGGGTGCTTGCGACCAACGTCGAGTACTGGTCGGCGGTGGTGCTCGACGCGGCGGGCGTTCCTGCCGACCTGGCTCCGGCACTCTTCGCCTGTGCCCGTACCGCCGGGTGGTCGGCCCACATCCTCGAGCAGCAGCAGACCGGTCGGCTCATCCGGCCGGCCGCGCGTTACATCGGACCTTCGCAGTCAACGCTCAACCTCGTGCGGTGACTCGAAACGCTCGTCTCGCCACCGCGAGGCGATACACCGGCGCGGCTACGGCGTCGAGGGCGAAGTCACGCCGCCCGTTGTCGTCGGTGTCGGTGCCGGCGTGGGCTTTGGCGGCGTGGGCTTGGGCGTCGTCGTTGTCGGAGTCGTCGTCGTGCCACCCGTCGATGGGGTCTCGGGCTCCGGCGTCTCGGGTGCGGGAGGCCCGACCTCCACGATCGCGTTCTCGGGTCGGTAGGTCCAGCGGAACGTCTCGTCCCGTTTGACACTGTTGCCGCGATAGACCTTGCGCGTGTAGCTGATCGCAAAGCCCCCGGGGCCAGACGATTGAACGACGTTGCGGGTGCCGGGCGGAAGGTCCGGTTTCTGCCGTTCGATGGTCTTGGGTTCGGTGCGGTTGGTGGGTTGACCGGTGGTCGTCTCGACGCGACGTCCCAACTTGGACGAGTAGAACGCAACGGTGACGCCGTTGCTCCCCGCCCGTATCGACAGCAGGATCGCCGCGGGCCAGTCGTTGCGAAACACCAGATCCGGTGTGCGCCACGAGACCGTCGCCTCCCGTCCCATCGGATAGCGCGAGATGTAGAACTCGTGCGGCGTGTGGGCCTGCAGTTCGAGCCCGGCGAAGAACGCTGCGTTGTACGTGGTCGTCGCCACCTGGCTCACCCCGCCGCCGAACGAGTCGACCAACTCTCCCGCGGCGATCGTGGGCGCGATGACGAACCCGCGCGCGCCGGTGCGCTCGCCCAGAGCGTCGTTGAGCGAGAACCGATTGCCGGCGCGGATGATCGTGCCGTTCAGAATCTGTGCTGCGCGCTGGATGTTGGTGACCCGCGCCTGGCAACACTGGTACGGGGTCGTGAACTCGGAGACCTTCTCCTTGATGCCGAGTGCCCGTGCCGCGGCCGTGGTGAACGTGGGCTTGGCCGTGGTCAGGGTGGCGGCAACCGTGGGCGCATCGGGGGCAGCCACGATGGCGGCGCTCAGCGCGCGCGTGTCGAGCCGACGTCCAAGGCGCGACGGCACGACGGCCACCACGTTGCCGCGAATCTCGAGTCGCGCATCGGCCGGGGGGCGTTCGCTGACCGCGAGCGGTTTGACCAGGGCAGCGCGCAGGACGTCTGTGTCGAGCTCGACGCCGATCGTGTCCGTGCGCGGCGGGAAGCGCAGGGCCTTGCGGGTGACGGTGGGTACCAGTAGCGCCGTGCGATCCGTCAGGGTCACCTCGTGGGCTCGCGCGGTGATGCGCACGGCCAGGCCACGGGCAGCTGCTGCTGCGGCGTCGTCGCGCGGCGGTCGTGCCTCGCGGACGGGAAGCTCGGCTGACACCGGCAGCGTCGCAAGGCGTGCCGCCAGCGTCGTGCGGTCGACGATGCGTCCCGGACGCGCAGGTGTCGTCACGA
Source organism: Actinomycetota bacterium (assembly GCA_031372145.1). Lineage (GTDB taxonomy): Bacteria > Actinomycetota > Thermoleophilia > Miltoncostaeales > Miltoncostaeaceae > CALMEC01. The sequence goes on from JANMKR010000052.1 coordinate 4,311, forward strand.
TCTGCGCACCCTTGACGGCGACCGTCGCCGAGATCGGCTTGCGTCCGATCCGGGCCTGCGCATCCTGGATCAGGCGGGTCACCGCACCGTCACGCAAGGCGAACCGCAGTGGGAGCTCCTTGCGACCATTGAGTCCGAGTCGTGCGAGCACCGTGCCAAATCGACCCCGAGCGGAGTTGGCGGCGGCGATGGCCTCATCCAGGCGTGGCGCTGACGCGAGCGTGTCGGCCGCGACGTCCATCGTGAACGTCGGTTCCCGGGGCGTCGTCAGCGTCACGCGGCCGTCCAGGAGGGTTCGTCCACGTTCGGCCAGCCGGCTGCGCGCGGCGTCCAAGCTCAGCCCGCTGATGTCGACACCACCGACCGAGACCTTGGGGGGAATGTCGCCGCGGTCTGCGCCCAGCAGGGCCGCCGCGATCGCCGCGAATGCACAGATGCCGATGGCGCCGGCGAGCCGACGTCGCCGCTGAACGCGCCGCCTTTGCTCACGGCGCGCCCGCAAATCGGTGGGGTCGCGCTCACGTTCGACCACGGCAGTGGCATCCTCATCACCCGTCATTCGAGTCGGAGTGGTATCAGGTCACATGCGATATCACCCAATCGCGACGCCGACGGATGCATCGCCTATACTTCTCCACCTAGTGGACGGCGACATCCCGCCGAGTATCGGCGCCCCGCGGGTCGGGGCAACATGAGTGACGCCCTGCGCATCGGGGCGGTTTTCCTGCTCGTGATCGGCAACGCGATCTTCGTCGCGGCCGAGTACGCGCTCGTCACCGCGCGCCGCCATCGCCTCGAGGAACGCGCGGAAAAAGGAGGCCGCAGCGCCCGCACCGCATTGCGCCTGATGGACGAGCCGGTGCGGCTGATCTCGACGGTGCAGATCGCGATCACCGTGTTCGGCATCGCGCTCGGCGCCATCGGTGAGCCCTTGGTCTCGGGCTACTTCGAGGCCTTGCCGCGGTCACTCTCGTTCGTTCTGTCGTTTGCGGTGCTGACGTACCTGTCCGTGGCGCTCGGTGAGCTGATCCCCAAGGCGCTCGCGTTGCAGAAGGCCGAGGCGATCGCCGTCGCCCTGGCGGTGCCAATCACGTTCCTGTCCAAGTTCCTGTACCCGATCGTATGGGTGCTCCAGAAGTCCGCTGGAGGGGTCTTGCGGATGATGGGGGTCAAGCCGGCGCCGGCGGGGATGATCACATACACCCGTGAGGACATCCTGCAGTCGGTGGCCGCGGCCGAGGACGTGGGCGAGATCGAGCAGGCCGAAGAGGAGATGCTCTACAAGGTCTTCGACTTCGCCGGGAAGGAAGTCGAAGAGGTCATGGTGCCGCGGCCCGAGATGGTGGCCGTCAACGCCGCCCTTCCCCCCACGGAATTGCTCGCGGCAGTGGTCGACTCGCCGTACACGCGGTATCCCGTGTACCGCGATGACCTGGACCACGTCATCGGCGTCCTCCACGTCCGTGACCTCTTCTCGGCGGTGCACGCGCACGGCGTCGAGGCCGTCGATGTCGAGGCGATCCTCCGCCCACCGTACGTCGTGCCCGAGACCAAGGACCTGGCTGCGCTGCTGGCGGACTTCCGGCGCACCAAGCAGCACATGGCGATCGTGGTCGACGAGTACGGCGTCACGCAGGGAATCGTCACGCTCGAGGATCTGCTCGAGGAGATCGTCGGCGAGATCGAGGACGAGTTCGACCTGCCCGACACCAGGGTCGAGCGTGTCGACGAGAGTCGCATCCGCATCGACGGGACGTTCTCGATCGACGACTTCAACGAGGAGTTCGACACCAAGCTCGACGACGAGGACTTCAACACGATGGCGGGACTCGTGTTCGGCGAACTCGGCCGCCACCCGGAGATCGGTGACGTCATCCACTCCGATGGCATCGCGCTGACGGTGCTCGAGATGAAGGGATCGCGGATCCTGCGGTTGGAGGTCCAGTTCGGAGTCGAGCCACCGTCGGCCGGCGAGGCCGCGCAGGCGGAGAAGCGCTCCGAGTGACCGGCGGTGCCGGGCATGGTGGCTCGGCGCGGGCGATACTGAGGTGATGCGGTCGATCCTGCCGGCTCCGGGGCCACTGACGGTGTACGTCGACGACGCGTGCCCGATGTGCGTCGGCGCTGCGAGGATCGCGACCCGTCACGACATTGCGGGCAGGCTGCGCATCGCGAATCCGGCGGCGGCGGACGAGCGGTTTGAGACGGGAGCGTCACTGCGCGCGCTGCACGTGGTCGATCAGGCGGGAACGGTGTTTCGCGGCTACGACGCGGTGGTCGCGATCGTGGTCAGTGCACCTGGTCGGCGCCGGCTCCTCGGACCGGCGCTCAGCCTGAGACCGGTGCGATGGGTCGGTGTGCGCCTGTACGCGCGCGTCGCCAGGAATCGACGTCGCGCGGACGCGCCGTCAGGTTGCTAGAGCGCCCTGTCACGGAAGTCTCTTTGCGGTTTGGCGGCTGCAAAGCTCCGCCGGATTCGATCCGCTGGGAGCAGGAGCAATCGCCCCGGGGGCTTTGTCCTCGCCTGCACCCATATCCAAGGTGGTCTCAACGGGTGGTTGCACCACCTGGGCGGGGAATGGAATTCTCGTCGTGGAGGTGGGAGATGAACGACACTGGGTTGTCGGAGGTGCAGCGGGTGCAGGTGTGGGAGCGGTGGGCAGGCGGTGAGTC
>JANMKR010000063.1:0-16963 GCA_031372145.1 Actinomycetota bacterium
GACCATCGCCGCCCCGTCCGGGACCGTCGACCCCGACAACAGCAACAACAGTGCCACCGACACTGACACCGTTCCCTTGCCGAACACGGCTCTGCCGAGCTTGACCGTGCTCGACGCGTTCACACGGACGAACGCGAACACTCTCGGCAACGGCTGGAACCAATCGACGAACGGCGGTTCGGCGGCGATCCGGGTCAACGCCAACCAGGCGCTCGCGAACGCGCAAGGGCAGGCCCTTCGGGCCATCGGTTTCGGAGCCGACCAGGGCGCCGCATTCGACCTGGCCAACGCATCGGCGGCGCTCATCCTCAAGGCGACCGGGGGCACGACGAATCAGCCCGCCAACTTCATCCTCGTGAGCTACGACAGCTCAGCACACGCGGTGAACGTCGCGACGACCACGAACGGAGGCAACTCGCTTACGGCGCGGGCCGCGTTCGCAGCGAGCCTCGGTGTCCCCGACACACTGAGCGCGGTCGCCCGTGCCGACGGATCGGTGAGCGTCTGGAAGAACAGCCAGCTCATCGGCGTGGTCCGCATCCCGACGAGCGGTGCAGGCAGCTGGTCGCAGGGCAGCGGAGGTGGCCGCATCGGCATCCGTCTCCCAAACGGCTCGCGCATCGACAACCTCCGCGGCGGGACGCTGGCCGCGAATCTGGTCCCGCTCGGATCGCGGGTGCTTCGGCTTGGAATGCGCGGCGCCGACGTCACACAGCTGCAACGCATCCTGCGAACGCGCGGCCGCACCGTGACGATCAACGGGTCGTTCGGCGCCACGACCCAGCGAGCCGTGAAGACACTGCAGCGTCGTTGGGGGCTCCGGGCAACCGGAATCGCAAACCGGACCTTCTTCAAACACCTCGGCAAATGACCACATTCCATCCTCACACCAACGGCTCGGAGAGGACTGACCAGGCCATGATTCACGAACCACGATCCCGCGACCTCAGCCGGCGCAGTTTCCTCAAATATGCGGGTGGCGCCATCCTCGTCGCAACCGCGGCGGGCGGGATGGGACCCAAGCTCGTGCGTGACCTCACCGGGCCGAGTGTGGCCAATGCGGCCGGACCGTTGACCCTCGAGCTTGGCGGCACCGACGGCTGGATCTGGCTTCCGCCGACTCCGGCGATCCCGCCGTACCACCCTGACAACCTCGCACCCCAAGCCGTCGACGGCGACGCCGCATCACAGCTGACCACGTACATCTTCGGCTTCCGGAACGTGACGGGGTTGAGCGAGACAGACAAGTTCAACCAGAAGAACAAGGCGCAACACAGTGCACCGCTCTTGTGGGTGGACGAGTACGACGGCATCCCCGCCAACACGCTCTTCATCAAGCTGACGAACCTCGGTCTGGCGCAGCGGCCCGATCTGTTCGACGCCCATACGCTGCACTGGCACGGGTTCAAGAACGCAATCCCGTACTACGACGGCGAGCCCTCGGGCTCGGTCGCCGTTCCGGCCGGCCGGACGTTCGAGTACGCCTACCGACCGCACGACCCCGGGACGTACATGTACCACTGCCACGTCGAGGACGTGGAGCACGTCCAGATGGGCATGACGGGGATGATCTTCGTGCGACCCAAGCAGAACGGGGACACGTCGTTCTTCCCAAGCGGCAAGTACGCCTACAACGATGGCGACGGGTCGACGGGATACGACCGCGAGTTCGCGATGTTCATGTCCGAGGTGTGGGCCGAGGCCCACTGGGCCGACGCACACATCCAGCTTCCCGAGTGGAGCGACTACCGTGCCGACTTCGCGCTGCTGAACGGACGGGTGTACCCCGATACGCTCGCACCGAGCACGGTCGTCAATCCCTACGTCAGCGGGACCTACACGCCGTATCTGCCGGGGGGCGACCTGCCCGTTCCGGCCCGGCCTGAGCTGCGCTTTCAGCCGCTGTCGTCGCTCGTCACGTGCAACACCGGCGAGCGGGTGCTGCTGCGTTTCGCGAACCTCGGCTTCAAACAGGAGACCCTGACGCTGACGGGCCTGCGCGCCACGATCGTCGGCAAAGACGCCACGCTCCTGCGCGGCCGGACGGGGGCGAACGCCTCGTACACCACCGACTCGATCACCGTCGGCGCCGGCGAGAGCGTCGACGCCATCTTCACCGCACCGCCGCACTCCGGGGGCAACGGGCCGGACACCTACATGCTCTACAACCGCGAGTACCAGCGCTCCAACAACCTCGCGCCCGGCGGTTTCGGCGGGCAGGCAACCGAGATCCGCGTGTACCCGACCAATGCGCTGAGGCCACAGGCCTACCCGCACGAGGCGGTCTGACCATGACCGGGAGAGCGAACATCATGAAGAGGTTCACGTCTGTGCGACCCGGTCGCCGGGCCGCGTTCATCGCGACCGCCGCCTTCGCCGGCTGCGCCGCCCTGCTCGCGCCGTTCATGGCGAGCGGCAACGCGGGATCAGGACACAAGAGCGGCATCGTCTGCACCAAGAGCCCCACCGACACCTTCGACTTCACGGCCAAGGACGGGCGCGTCCAGCTGCCCGACGGCAACACGGCCTACATGTGGGGCTACTCGACCGGCTTCGACCACGCGACCGGCAACGTGCGACCGGGCGACGAGGGTGCGTTCCAGCACCCCGGGCCGGTGCTGTGCGTCACCCAAGGCGACACCGTGACCATCGTGCTGCACAACAAGCTCAAGTACGACGACACGTCGATCGTCTTCCCGGGTCAGACGAACGTCACGGCCGATGGCGCACGGGTGCAACCACAATTCAGCGGCTCGACCGTCACGTCGCTCGCCCAGACGGCGGGCAAAGACGGCGGCACCGTCACCTATACGTTCACGGCAAACCGCGCCGGAACGTTCCTCTACCAGTCCGGCACGAACCCGCAGGTCCAGGTCAAGATGGGCCTCTTCGGCTCGCTGATCGTGCGTCCCGCGGGCCACCCCAACTGGGTGTACGACCGGGCCGACTCACAGTTCAACCCGGGCAGCGAGTACATGGTCCTCTTGTCGGAGATCGACCCCTATCTCAACCAGCGCATGGAGCAGATCAAGACCAAGCGCGACGCAAACCAGACGCCGCCCGCGCCGTTCAACCTGGCCGGGTACCACCCGCGCTACTGGCTCATCAACGGTCGCGGCTTCCCCGACTCAATCGCCGACAACTTCGCCGACTGGCTCCCGAGTCAGCCATATGGCTCCCTCGCGGAGATCCAGCCCAAGGACGCCGGCAACCCGGACCCGAGCGTCGACCGCTACCTGAGCGTCGGCTCCGAGGACTACCCGTTCCACCCGCACGGCAACAACGCGAAGATCATCGGTCGTGACGGCTACCCACTCCAGACCCCGGGTGGCGCAGACCTGTCGTTCGACAAGTTCTCCATCCCCGCCGGGCCGGGCCAGACGTGGGACGCGCTGTTCGACTGGACCAACGAGGAGCAGTACAACCCCGACACCAACAAGGTCCCGACAACCGACCCGCAGCTTCAGAACCTGGTGGTCGGGACGTTCTACGGCGGCACCCCGTACCTCGGTGCGCGCGGACCGCTGCCGCCCGGCTCGTCGACCCAGAACGAATGCGGCGAGTACTACATCATCGCCCACAATCACGCGCTGTACCAGATCACCTCATGGGGCGTGAACATGACGGGCCCCATCACATACACGCGGGTCAACCCGCCCAACGGAACGTGCTCGTGAGGAGACCAGAGATGAACTTGAGATCACACGTGAAGCTCACGTCTCGCGCCTCACGGACGGCCGGCCTCTGGCTGGTCGCCCTGAGCTCGCTCGTGCCGATCGGCACGGCGGCCGGGGCGGTCACCCAGGGAGCCGGCTGCACCGCCGACCTTGGCACCGTGACGTGCGAGTTCTGGGCCAAGAGCGACAGCCTCAACGTCCCTGGCGGCGCGGTCGCCGTGATGGGCTACTCGGGCGCCGCAACCGACCCGCCCGTCCTGCCCGGTCCCACGATCGTCGCGGACATCGGTGCCACCGTCACCGTCACGCTCCACAACACACTCGCCGTCCCCACGGGAATGCTCTTCCAGGAGCAAGCGGTTGCGGCCGACCACACCGGGGTGCCGGCAAACGGGACCACGACGTACACCTTCAGGGCGTCGGCAGCAGGGACGTACCTCTACGAGGCCAACCCGTTCGTCACGACAACCGGCGGCGGCGGGAGCCAGTACCAGGCGGCGATGGGGATGAGCGGCGCCCTCGTCGTTCGACCCGCGACGTCCGGCCAGGCATACGCCTCGGCCGGCTCCGCCTACAACGCCGAGCACCTCGTCGTGGTGAGCGAGCTCGACAAGGACATCACGGCTGCCAACGCCTCCACCTTCGACATGCGCAAGTACTCGCCGGACTACTTCCTGGTCAACGGCAAGGCCTCGCCCGACACGGCGACCCTCCCCGCGAACGCAGGCGACCGCGTGCTGCTGCGCTGGGTCAACGCCGGTGTCAAGGCACACTCGGTGGCGCTGCTTGGCGCCGGCCAACGGGTCGTGGGCGAGGACGGCAACGCGCTCCCGAACCCGCGCGACATGGTCGCCGAGACGCTCGGCGCCGGACAGACGGAGGACGTCATCGTGACGCTTCCTGCTGACGCGTCCGGAAAGATGCCGGTCTACGACGCCGGCCTCGCGCTCAACAACAACGCATCCCCGGGAATGGGCGGAGCCCTCACCTTTCTCGACGTCACTCCGGGCGGCGCGTCCGCCGACAATGCCGGCCCCGGCACGAGTGGCGTGGCATTCGCCGACCCGGCGCTGTCTGCCAGCGTCAGCGACGCCGCCACCGGCGGCGCAAACGTGACCGCCGCCGAGTACTTCGTGGACGCGGTCGGCGCGAACGGCGCGGGCACGGCGATGAGCGGCACCTTCGGCGCTCCCACGGTTGCGGTGTCGGCCTCGATCGCCGGGCTGCCCGCCGGAAACCACACCCTCTACGTGCACGGCAAAGACGCCAACGAAAATTGGGGACCGGTCAGCTCGCTGATCTACAAGAACGCGGACACTGCCGGCCCGCTCACCAAGGGCATCAGCCTCTCGCCCGACCCGAGCAACGGCTCCAAGGTCGTCGCGCTCAACGCGACCGGCGACGACACGGCCACCGGTGGATCCGACGTGACCGATGCCGAGTACACGATTGACGGCGGCGCTGCCGTCGGCTTCACCTCGAATGGCGCCGGCGCCGTCGCCGCCATCGACACGACCATCCAGGCGACAACGGTCGCCGCACTCGGCGAGGGGGCGCACACAGTCTCAGTGCGTAGCCACGACGCCGCAGGCAACTGGGGTGCGCCGGTCACGGCCACGCTCCAGCTCGACACGACCGGTCCGGCGAGTACCAACGCGTCGGCATCGCCCACCAACGGCATCCAGGGCTTCAGTGCGACGATCGTCGCGGTCCGGGTCAAGGCGACCGTGACCGACCCGACCGTGGCCACGGTGCACAGCACCATCGCCGCCGGTGAGGGCTTTATCGAGGCGGCCAACAGCAAGCCAGACGGGGGTGGGTTCCCGCTCGTGCCCGCCGACGGCACCTTCAACACCGCGCAGGAGGTCCTCCAGGCGGATATCCCGCTCAACAACGTCACGTCGCTGACGGAGGGACCCCACACCATCTACCTCCACGGTCGCGACTCCTCGGGCAACTGGGGCGCCAGGGTCGCGACATCCCTGATCGTGGACAGGACCCCTCCGGCTGTTTCGACCCCGACGGCAAGCCCCGATCCCACCAACAGCGGGACGACCTTCGCGACGGCCACGAACAACCTGGTGTTCACGCTCACGGCCACATCGACGGACAACCTGACCGCGGTCACCCGCGCCGAGTGGTTCTCGGGTGCCGACCCCGGCGTCGGCAACGGCACGGCGATGACGGTCGGCGGCGGTCCCGCCACATGGAACCTCAGCGCGACGGTCGACTTCGTCACCCTCGGTTGGCTCGACGGAACCCGCACCATCAGGGTTCGCTCCCTCGACGCTGCGGGGAACTGGAGCGCACCGAGCGCACCGCGGAATGTCACGATCGTCCGGCCGAACCTGATCTTCAAGGACGGATTCGAGAGCGGCAGCGGCTCGGCCTGGAGCTCGCGCACCGGGACGGGAGGCAACGCCCCCCGGCTGACCTTCGTCGCGGCCGCCAACATGGCCGGGACCGGAACGGTCGGGATGCGCGTGGCGCTCACGGGTGCGGCGGCCTACGTCACCGACAACACGCCGGTGGCCGAGCCGACCTACCACGCCCGATTCTTCTTCAACCCGAACGGCTCCACGCCGGGCAACAACGCCAACGGGAGCACCATTCTGCGTGGCTACACCGGGAACAATGGCGGCGGCACCAACCGCTTCACCGTCAGCTACCGGCTCAACGGGACCGATCGGCAGGTGCGGTTGACCGTCACCCGGGCGGGCGGCACCACAAGTAGCGCCTGGTACACCGTCGCCAACAACGCGCCCACCCGGATCGAGATGTTCTGGCGGGCCGGGAACAACACGACGGCGACGCTCACCGTCGACCCTCCCGGGCCCGCGACCGGAACCGAGACCCTGACTGCCCTCAACACAGGGAACGGAAACCGCATCGAGTCCGTGCGCTTCGGGGCCCAGGACCTTTCCGGTACCCGGCTTGGTGGCCTGTACCTCGATTCGTTCGTCTCCACGCGCCGCACGGTGGTGGGGTCGTGAGCGCCGAGGTCGATCCGATCATCACCGGCCCGGAGCAGACCGCTCCGGGCCCGTCGCGGCCTTCGCGCCGCCGACAATGGCTCGTCACCATCGGCGCCGTGGTGGCGTCGGCGCTGGGAGGGGCGGTCGCATTCAGCGCGTTGTCCTCGTCCCCTTCCTCCTCCTCGGACCAGCACGCGGCTCATCACAACCTCGAGGCGGCGAGCGTGCCCATCTCACGCAAGCAACTTGCCAACCAGTACGGCATCCGCCTGACTCTGGTGGGGGTGACCGCCGCCGGTGGCCTCGTCGACCTGCGTTTCAAGATCACCGACGCCGAGAAGGCCAAGAAGCTGTTTGACGACCCGGCCGTCATGCCGGCCGTCGTGGCCGAACCCACCGGAACCGTTCTGGCGCCGCCCCACGGCGGGCACCACTCCCATGTGACGCCGACGAGCGGTGCGAGCTACTTCATCCTCATCGGCAACGCCGGCGGGGTCGTGCAACGCGGCGTCCCGGTCAGCGTCGTGATCAACAGCGTGCGGGTCGAGCACATCCTGGCCGAGACGTAGGACGGCTCGGGCATGACGCGCTCGCCTGCGTGGCTCGCCGCCATCCTCCTCGCCCTCACGGTTGGCGTCGCCGGAGCACGCTCGGCTCCGGTGGGGCCACCCCCTTCCCTCACGCGCGTGGTCGTCACCCTGAAGACACAGGCGAGCCTGACGGGGATCACTGGACCGCGCGCCACCCGGCTGCGCGAGGTGATCAGGCGACACCAGGTCAACTCGGACAATGGCTACGCCACCTTCCGCACACGCCTGGCCGCCTGGCGTCAGACCGGTCAGATCACCGCGATCAAGCGCTTCTGGGTGTTCAACGGCTTCGCGATCACGGCAACTCCGGCCGTCGTCGCCACCCTCACCAACGACCCGTCGGTCGCGCGGGTGACCCGCGACGCCGCACGGATCGTGCCGAGTGCAACCGGCCCGGCAGAGTGGAACATCGCGCTCGCCGGCGCGCCAACGCTGTGGAATCTGGGCAACACCGGGCAGGGAGTCGTGGTCGCGTCGCTCGACAGCGGCGTCGACGTCGACCACCCCGATCTGGCAGGGAGCTGGCGAGGCGGCACCAACAGCTGGCTCGACCCGTTCGGTCAGCACCCCACGGCCCCCACGGACCTCAGCGGCCACGGCACGCAGGTCATGGGCGTGATGGTCGGCGGTGGAGCAGGAGGGACGGCTGTCGGCGTCGCGCCTGGAGCGCGCTGGATCGCGGCGCGGATCTTCAACGACCAGGGCAACAGCACCCTCAGCGCGACCCACCAGGCGTTCCAATGGCTGCTCGATCCCGACGGCAACGCGGCGACCAATGACGCCCCTCAGGTGGTCAACGGCTCCTGGAGCTTCGCGTCGGGGGGCTGCAACCTCGAGTTCGCACAGGACATCCAGTCGCTCCGGTCCGCGGGGATCCTGCCGGTGTTCGCTGCGGGCAATTTCGGCAGCTTGAGCGCGAGCCCGGCCAACAACCCGGGCGCGCTCGCCGTCGGGTCGACGACCAAGACGGATGCGATCGCGACGGACTCCAGCCGCGGGCCCGCTGCATGTGGCGAGCCGTCCACGACGTTCCCCGAGCTCACGGCGCCGGGCGTCGCCATCCGCACCACGGATCTCGGCGGGCTCTACGCGACCCAGTCAGGCACCTCCCTCGCGGCGCCCCACGTCGCGGGCGCGCTCGCGCTGTTGCTGAGCGCGCACCCCACACTGACCCCGGCCCAGCAGGAGGCCGCGCTCGAGCAGAGCGCGGTCGACCTCGGCACCGCAGGGCCCGACAACACGTTCGGTTTTGGCCGGCTCGACATCGTGGCCGCCGACCAGTTCATCGCGACGCTCCCCGCAGACTCCATCGGCCCGGTCGTGTCCGGTCTGGCGGCAACGCCCGGCGTCACCGCTGCCACGGAGGTCGCCCTCACGGCCACGGCCATCGACGCCGCAGGAACAACGGCCGGGGCGGAGTGGTTCGACGGCACCGACCCCGGCGCCGGTTTCGGCACCGCGATGGCGGCCGCCGACGGCGCCTTCAACCAATCGACCGAGACGCTGAGCGCCACCGTCGATGCCTCGGCGCTCAGCCCAGGTGCGCACACGATCGGCGTACGGGCGCGCGACGCGGCGGGCAACTGGGGCGTGCCGGCCACGACCACGCTCGTCATCGACCGTTTGGGACCAGTCGTGTCGGGCGTGAGCGCAGCTCCCAAACCGGGCGCTTCCGGCGCGGTTGCACTGACCGCGAGTGCCGCCGATGGGTCGTCCACCGTGGCAGCTGCAGAGTGGTTCGACGGTGGTGACCCCGGCACCGGCAACGGCACGGCAATGACGGCTGCCGACGGTGCCTTCAATCAGTCGATCGAGGCCCTGACAGGCACCATCGATCCCGCCACGCTCGGTGCGGGAGCGCACACGATCGGCGTCCGCGCCCGCGACGCCGTCGGCAACTGGGGCACGCCGACGACGACCGCGCTGTTCATCGACCGTTCCGGCCCGGTCGTCGACGATCTGGTGGCGACCGCCAACCCGACCAACCTGCTCACACCCAATCCCTTCGATCTGCCGGCGGGCAACACCGCGACGTTCACACTCACGGCGAGGGTCACCGCCACCGACAGCGCGGTGACACACGCCGAGTGGTTCACAGGGGTCGACCCTGGACCGGGCAACGGCAGCGCGATCGCTGTGGCTGGCGCGAGTCTCACCGCGACGGTCAACTTCGTCTCGCTCGGGTGGCTCGACGGCTCCCGCGTGATCGTGGTTCGGGCGCGTGATGCCCTGGGCACCTGGGGCGCACCAGTCCAGATCGCGGTTTCCGTCGTCCGCCCGAATGTGATCTTCCGCAACGGATTCGAGAGCGGCAACGCCGCGGCCTGGAGTGCGACCTCAGGCGCCGGGCGCCTCGCGTTCGTGCCGGCCGCCAACATGGCCGCAACCGGTACGGTCGGGATGAAGGTGACGCTGTCGGGCACGATCGCCCGGACCACGCCGGTCTCGGCCTATGTCACCGACAACTCCCCGGTGGCCGAGGCGACCTACCATGCCCGGTTCGCGTTCAACCCGAACAACTCGACGCCCGGTGGCGGCAGCGACGGCATCGTCATCCTTGGCGGCTACACCGCAAACAACGGCGGGGGGGGCAACCGCTTCGCGGTCAGGTACCGCCTCAACGGGGGCGCCCGACAGGTGCGCCTCACCGTCGCCCGCTCCGGCGGGACCACATTCACCAAGTGGTTCACTGTCGTGAACACGGCGGTGACCCCCATTGAAGTGTCGTGGGGAGCTGGGGCCTCAGCGACGGCGACGCTGATCCTCAACGGCGCGCGTACTCAGACGCTGACGGCGCTCAACACCGGCGCCACAAACAGAATCGAGTCGACCCGCTTCGGAGTTCAGGGCCTCGCCGGCGCGAACACCAACCGCGCGGGCAGCATCTTCCTCGACGCGTTTGCCTCCACGCGCCGCACACTGGTCGGACCATGAGCAGCGAGACGTGGCCTCGGCCCACGTGTCGTGGTGCGTGCGGAGGGCGCTACGGGCCGTGTCGATCGGTGTGGGGTGACGGCGTCGTCGCGTCGCCGGGCTGGTTCTGGCGGGCTGCGACCGCGGTGATCGCGCTGTTGAGGCTGCCGAGCAGTCGCTCCAGGTCGGCGACGTCCCCCGCCGGCCACTCCCTCAGGAGCGCGTCGATCCGCTCGATCCGGCGTCCGCGCACGCCTTGCATGAGCGAACTGCCGCGCCCGGTGGCGCCGATGACGCTGCAGCGCCGGTCCTGCGGGTCACTGCTGCGCTCGATCAACCCCTCCGCCTCCATCGCGGAGATCTGTCGCGTGACCGTCGACGCGTCGAGTCCGAGCGTCGCCGCCAGCGTGCCGATCGTCGAGGGGCCGGCCTCCTCCAGGGTCATGAGCAGCAGGTAGCCGGCGCGCCCGGTCCCCATACCTCCGTAGAGATCGCTTCGCCGCCCGAAGCCCTCGAGGTGGCGCACGAGCACCGCCAGTTCGCGCTCGAGCGCGGTGAGTCTTTCCCCCTCAGGCACGCGCGTTGGTTCGATGGCGCTTGTCGTCGTCATAGTTGTGTGTACCATACATACTCTTTCCCGAACTCACCACACGACAGGCTCTGCGTCATGGGACTCGAAACACCAGCGGCCGATGATGGCCGCATTCCGGGCCCGCTCTGGCACCCGCACGTTGTGCGGCGCGCCGCGGCGTGAGCGGACCCATCGTCATTCGAGGCAACGACCGGGACGATCTGACACGGCCATCGTCGGGCGCGGGCGAGGATCGAGTGACGCCGACCGTGACGCTGTGGTTGCTGGCGCTGGCGTCGCTGGCCTATGCCCTGCAGCAGACGCTGGTGGTCCCGGCACTGCCGCTCCTGGGACGTGACCTTCACACGTCGACGACCTGGGTGACCTGGGTCTTCACGGGATTCCTGCTGAGCTCGGCCGTGCTGACGCCGCTCGTCGGCAAACTCGGCGACACCTACGGCAAGAAGCGGCTCCTGGTCATCTCGCTGGTCGGATTCGCCGTCGGCACGGTGGTCTGTGCGGTCGCCGGTTCGATCGCGCTGCTGATCATGGGTCGGATCGTGCAGGGGATCGGCGGAGCGATCCTTCCGCTCGCGTTCGGGATCGTGCGGGACGAGTTCCCTCGCGAACGCGTGGGGTTCGGCCTCGGCGTGATCTCGGCGATGCTCGGTGTCGGCGCCGGCTTCGGCCTGGTCCTGTCGGGCTTTATCCTGCAGTCGTTGTCGTGGCCCTGGCTCTTCTGGATCGGAACCGTGCCGATCGTGCTCGCCCTCGTCCTCGTCTGGCGACTCGTTCCGGAGTCGCGGGTGCGCACGCCCTCGCGCCTTGACTGGCGGGGAGCGCTGACGCTGTCGACGGGCCTCGTCGCGCTCTTGCTCGCGCTGAGCGAGGGGCAGCGCTGGGGTTGGCTCTCGCCGGTCACGCTCGGGGTATTCGCCGCCGCGATCGCGGTGCTGTGCCTTTGGGTCTGGGTTGAGCTGCACGTCGCGCAACCGATGGTCGAGATCGGGATGATGAAGGAGCGCACGGTCTTCTGGACGAACGTGGCGGCGGTGCTTGCCGGCGTTGCGCTCTACGGCACGTACCTGCTCGTCCCCACCTTCGTACAGATGCCGCGCGGCCTGCCGGCGGGGCTGGCCGCCTCCGTGCACTACGGCTTCGGAGCCAGCGTCGTCGAGGCCGGACTCTTCCTGCTTCCGGCGTCGCTCATGATGCTGGTGGTGGGACCGGCCGGCGGAATCATCGAGCGGCGCGTCGGCGCCCGGGCGGTCAACCTGGTGGGCCTCATCGTGCTGGCGCTGGGCGCCGGTTTCCTCGCCCTGCTCCACGCCGAGCGCTGGGAGCTGGTGTTGGCGATGGGCTTGGTCGGCATTGGTGTCGGCACCGTCTACGCGATGCTCGCGAAGCTCATTGTGGACTCGGTCGAGCCGGCGGTGACGGGTGTTGCCATCGGCATGAACACGGTCATGCGCACCATCGGCGGTGTGATCGGAGGGCAGATCGGAGCCGCGCTCCTGAGCTCCATCACCATCGCGGGCACCGCTGGTGCGGTCCCCGCCGAGGGAGCGTTCACGGCCACCTTCTGGATCGCGGCCGGAGCAGGCCTCCTGGGCGCCGGGGGCATGCTCATGGTGCCCCGACGCGGGCGGACGGTGATCGCTCGACCCGTACCGCGCCCGGTGACCGACCCGGGACCGGGGTAGGACGCGTCGTCGCCGGTTGTGCCCGGGCGCAAACCCCCCGGGGCCTACGGGTCTCCCGGTCACGACGAGCGTGTGGCCCCGCGGACGGTGGCGCATCGGCCCGGAGAGCCCGCGCGCTGCGGTCTCTCCGGGCCTGTTCCACGGGACGAACTACCCGGCGGCGATGCCGACCGTGCCGGCCGGAAGCCCGCTGACGCCGGTCAGCGCAACGAGGCTGCCGTCCGCCTTCACACGGAATGCGCTGATGCCGTGCGAGCCACTTGTGAGGGAGTAGAGGAAGCGGCTGTTACGGCCGAGCGCCACGTCGATGGGAGTGGTGCCCGTCGTCCCGGCGACCGCGCTCAGCAGCGTCAGGTCTCCGGTGCGGCCGATCGCGAAGGACGAGATGCTGGCGCTCCCCGTGTTCGCCACGTACGCGTAGCGACCGTTGCCGGTCGTGACGACCCAGCAGGCCGCCGTCTGGGCGGCGCCCAGGAAGCCCGTGATCGGGGTGACGTTACCGCCTGCGACCGAGTACGAGGACACGCCACTGGCACCCGCCGCTCCACCGGCAGCGTCCGTGACGATGATGTGGCCGCGACGATCGAAGTCAAAACCGAACGGCGTCGGACCGGTGGCCGGTGACGACGCCGGGCCGCTCGCGATGCCGTGGTCGACCTTGTACGTGTCGATCAGGTTCGTCGCCTTCTCGGTGACGACGATCGTGTCGCCGTCGGGGCTGAACTGCAGCTGCGCCGGTCCGACGGCCGCGCCGCTGAGCGGCCGGGTCGATCCGGGAATCGGCGTGACGCGGCCACGATTGCCGATACGAAAGCCGGTGATGTTACCCGGTGAGGTCGCCGAACCCGCGTTGAGGACGTACAGGACGTTGTCGTGCACGCTGACGCTGATCGGTCGCTCGCCGCCCGATGGCACGTGTGCCGTCCTGCGCAGCGACGTGCCGTCGACGTCGAAGGCGGCGATCTCGTTGCTGCCGGCGTCGACCGCGACGAGACGATCGTCATCGAGCACGACCGCGCCTTGGCTGCCAAGCCCGCCGCCTGAGCCGAGTCCGCCGGTGGGCACGGAGCCCACGGACGTCAGGGTTCCGTCGTCGGCACGATCAAAGATCTGGACGGCATTCCCGGCCGCCTGGTTGGTCAGGGTGAAGACGGCGCCGTCACCTGAACCTGATGCCGCCATTGCCGGCACTGCACCGGCGACGACTGCGAGAAACGCTCCGAGGAGCACACGTGGTTTCATCGTTCGAACCTCCTGGTCTGGTTGTCGCGGACCGTACGAAGGCGTTCTCTCGACGAACTTGCGATGCGCTTAACGTTCGCTTACCCGGCGCGTCGCGGCGTGTCGCGAAGGGCACGCACACTGCGTCGTGCGGGTGACAGACGGGAGTGCGCGGATCCCGCAGGATGGATGGACACCCACCCGCTCCGACGAAGGACCCCTGATGAACACGCCGTCGCCCCGCACCTCGATCATCCTGATTGCCGCCGCGCTCGCTGCCTGCCTCGCGGCCACCGTCGTGCCGATCCCCGCTGCCGGCGCAGCCACGGTGTGGGCACCGGTCCCGCTCGCCCACCTGCAGGTGACAAGCGGCGCGGTCACAACCCTCCGATCGGGTCTCCTGCAGACGCGTCGTCCGCAGATGCGGGCGGTGGAGCGTGACGCGGGACGGCACGCGCAATGGGCACGCCTGAAGTTCCGCTACCAGCAGCCGAGCGAGGAGACCACGACGCTCGGATCCGGCGCGATCAGACGGCAGATCGGCCTGAAGCTGCAGGCCGGCGACCCGTGCAACCTCGTGTACGTGATGTGGTGGGAGTACCCGGTCCACCAGATCGCGATCTCAATCAAACGAAACCCTGGGCAGACCACCTCGTCGCAATGCGGCAACCGGGGCTACACCGATGTCACGAAGATCCCGCTCGCAACGCCGCCATCTGTCCGCGACCTCCAATCCCACGTCCTCGAAGCCGGCACCCGCCGCGAGCCGGACGGAACGCTGGGGCTGACCGTCCTGACCGACGGCACCCAGGTCTACGACGAGCCCCTGCCCGCCGACCTCACCGACGATCTCGACGGCCCAATCGGTATCCGCTCGGACAACGGCCGGTACAACTTCACCCTCAAGGCCGCCCACCGCCGGCCCGGATGAGCTCGGCACCCGGCGGAGTGCCATACCTGCACGAATCCTGCCGGGTCAGAGCGCGGGCGACGTGCATGCCGACAGCTCGGCCGACCAGTACGCGTCGAAGGGCAGCGCTTTTGGAGGTCGAACGGACGTCCACGGCCGCGTTCGGTCTTCGCGGCTGGGCCGTTGGGAGACCGAGAGACGTCTCTACCAAACGGTTCTCGGTAGTGGAGGATGACGGGATCGAACCGACGACCTCCGCGTTGCAAACGCGGCGCTCTCCCAGCTGAGCTAATCCCCCCCGGGACGCAGAGGGTAGCATCGTGGCGGTGAGCAGCGAACACGCAGAGGACCCGTTCGCGGTCGTCGACCGCCTTCTCGATCAGCAGATGGTCAAGCATTTCGAGATGGCCCAGTTGATCGCCGAGTACCGCGACATGTTGGCCGACCTCCAAGAGCAGCGGCGGCCCGACCAGGACAGGGTCAAGCTGGCCCGAAGCCTCCCCGGCGCGCGGTACCACGTCGCCACGACGTACGTCCGCGAGAGCTGGCTCGTCCTGGAAGGTGAGCTCAAACGGCTCTTCCCTCCCGAGGAACCCCCTGCCTAATCCTCACCGACGAGGTCCGCGAGTGCCGCGGACGCCTCGGTGAAGTGGAAGGCGTACCCGGACTGCAACGCCACGCGCGGGATGGCGTGCTGGCCCTGCAGGACGATCTGCGCGCCTTCACCGAGGAGCAGCTTGATCGCAAACGCAGGCGTCGGCGCGACGGCGGGCCGGTGGACCGCGTGGCCGAGTTCCTTCGCAAACGCCCCCTGCTGAAGGATCCCCGGCGCAACCAGGTTGACCGGACCCGAGACCCCAGCGGTGTCGAGCGCGTGCAGGATGAGCCCCACCACATCGTCCACGTGAATCCACGGAAACCATTGCCGGCCCCCGGCGATCGGTCCCCCCACGCCGAGTTTGGCCGGCCCGAGCATCTGCGGCAAGGCACCGCCCTCGGTGGCCAGGACGATCCCCGTGCGAAGCACCACGACCCGCACACCATGCGGGGTCGCGGCCATCGCGGCGGCCTCCCACCGAACGCAGATGTCCGCCAGGAATCCCTGGCCAGGGGCAGCCGCCTCGTCCACCGCTTCGTCCCGGTCGCCGTAGTAGCCGACCGCGCTCGCGTTGATCAGGGTCCGCGGACCGCCGACGGCGAACGCGCGGACGACGGAATCCGTCAGGTCAATTCGGCTCGACGCGATCTCGCGCTTGACCTCGGCGTTCCACCGCCGGCCGATCGGTGAGCCGGCGACGTTGACGACCGCGTCGCACCCGTCGAACGCCCCCGGCGGCACCGGACCCGCGCTGGGGTCCCACGCGATCACGGACGCCCCGTCCACGCGCGTGCCACCGCGCACCAGGGCGACCACCTCGTCGCCGCGCGCGACCAGCTGGGCGATCAGCCGCCGACCGATGAGTCCTGTCGCTCCAACAACTGCCGTGCGCATGGCGGTCTCCTCGATCGGGTGAACCTCGATCATGCCCCTCCGGCAGCGATGACTCCAACGACATCGACAGGTCCGGGACATTTGCACCGGGGCTCGATCCACGCCAGGATCAGCTCGTGGCGGGTGGCATGAGCATCGTGATGGCAGCGCTTTCGCTGACCTCCTGCGAGCCGGCGGTCGGCATCTACGACCCGCCGATCGTCTGGCAGACATCGGTTGCAGTCGGCCGCACCAACCACGGCAGGTTGCGTCACGGCGTGCAGTTGTCCGCCGACGGGCCGAACCATGTGACCTACGATCCCGTTCGGCACGCGACACCGAACCGCCCCGGGCGGCGCTGGGGGACCGGCCGAACGCTGCGCACCACGTTGTGTGTCATCGAGGACTACCGCCGCGCACATCCCGACGCGCCGCGGGTCGTCATCGGCGACCTGAGTCGCCCACGCGGCGGCCCGTTCGGTCCGCGCTTCGGCGGCCTTGGGCACGCGTCACATCAAAACGGTCGCGACGTCGATGTCTACTACCCGCGCTGGGACGGTCGGGAGACCGCGCCGCAAAGCCCAGGAGATGTCGACCTGACGCAGGCACAGGAACTCGTGGACCGATTCGCCGCGGCGGGGGCGACGCTGATCGTCGTGGGCCCCGGCACCGACCTGCACGCCTCGGGACGACGTCACCTCATCGAGATCGCCGCGCACCACGAGGACCACATGCACATACGGCTCCCCGCGCGGTAAGCGTCCCCCAGTGTCCTGTCACGGGAGTTCTTTGATGGTTTGGCGAGTGAAAAGCCCGCCGGATAGGGATATTGGACTCGGAGAGTCCGATATCCCTACGCCGGGGACCGGTGGTCACACCGGTCCACCTGTCGAGGACGCAGCCTGTGGCCATATCGTTGGATATGGGTGCAG
>JANMKR010000081.1:0-2948 GCA_031372145.1 Actinomycetota bacterium
ATCGGCGTCGTCGCCGATACACATGTCGGCGAGTACCTCGACGCACTCCCGCCGGAGCTGTTCACGGCGCTCCAGGGATGTGACCTCGTGCTGCACGCCGGGGACATCTCGCGCCCGTGGGTGCTCGACGAGTTGGCACGGATCGCACCGGTCGTGGCGGTCCGCGGCGATCACGACCAACTCGACGGCCTCGAGCTGCCGCGGCACACGGTCGTCACCGTCGAGGGGTTTCGCATCGGCCTGATCCACGGCCGGCGGAGCTACCTGCTGGACCTGGCGGTCGTCGTCGTCAACGTGCTCGGGCGGGGGAGGTTGCACTGGCGCGCGGGCCTCCACCGGTCGCTCCTGCGCCGTATCGGGCCCGTCGACTGTCTAGTCTACGGGCACTGGCACGAGCCGCTCATCACGCACGTTGACGGCACGCTCGTGTTCTCGCCCGGTGCCGTGTGCCCGTGGGGCAGCCTCGAGGGCGGTCGACCGCCGGGCACCGGCTTTCAGGGCACGTCAGACCGATGGGTCCGCACATATCGCACGCAGTTGGGCGACGCGGCCATGCGCAGGCACGTCGGGGTGCTGGACGTCAGCGCCGACGGGATCGTCGCGCACCTGATCCTGCTGTCCGAATCAGCCTGAACCGGTTCAAGTCGCAGGGCATTCCGGTCGACAGAGAGAGGGCGTGGCACCCCTGTCCTCCCACAGGCCGCATGAGCCGGCTCCAATGCTTGCCGCACGGTGAGCGAGAAACGCCCGACGCGTACGCGCCGGGGCCTGTTTGCACGCCTGGGTGAGCGGGCAGCCCAGCTCGCATACATCGGCATTTGGGCCGGGTTGTTCCTGCTTGCCGGATTCGTCTCGGCGGGCGCCACGTTCGTCCCGTTCTTCAAGCCGGACCCCCCCATGCTGCCGGCTGCTGAGCCACCGCTGCCACCACCGCCCGCCCGTGTCCTCGAGGCGGGTCTCAGGCTGCCCGCAAAGGTCGTCGGTGATCAGGTGCGCCCGGCGGTCGGTGGCCGCTTTGCGCCGATCTTCTGGGCAGGCGTCAACCTGGGTTCGAGCGTGCCTGGGCAAGAGCCCGGGGCGCTCGCGGCCACGCGCCCGGACTACGACCGTTGGCTCGCCGGCATGGCCGATCTGGGGATCACCGTCGTCCGTGTCTACACCGTGCTGGGACCAGCGTTCTATGACGCCCTGCGCGAGTTCAACCTCAAGAACCCCACCAAGCCGATTTACGTCTTGCACGGTATCTGGATCCCCCGAGAAGACCGCTTCTACGCGACAAAGGATGCTTGGGATCCCATGGTCGTCGCAGCGCAGAAGAAGGAGATCCGCGACGCCGTCGCGGCCGTTTCGGGCCACGCGGTCATCGCAAAGGTGCCGGGCCACGCGAGCGGCATCTACAACTCGGACATCACACCGTGGCTCATGGGCTGGTCGTTTGGGATCGAGTGGGATCCCGAGGCGTCGAACGGGACCAACTTGAAGCACCGGGGGATGAAGCCGTACCAAGGTGCGTATTTCCGCGCCAGGCCAGGCGCCTCGCCGATGGAGAGCTGGATCGGATCCAACCTGGACTATCTTGCCGATCAGCAAGCTCGTTATGGCTGGAGCGTGCCGATCACGTTCACCAACTGGGACACGACCGACCCGCTCCGCCATCCCGATGAGCCGTTGTTCAGCGAGGACCTGGTCGCGATCGATGCGACCCACCTGCAGGCCACCGCCGCCTGGCCGGCCGGGTACTTCGCAAGCTTCCACGCCTACCCGTACTACCCCGACTTCCTGCGCTGGCAGAGGAGCTACCAAACCTACCGGCGACCGCGCGACGGCAAGATCGATCCCTACGCCGGCTACATCCACGAGCTCCGCCAACATCACAAGGGCATGGCGCTGATGGTCACCGAGTTCGGCCAGCCGACGTCGCTGGGCTGTGCCCACTACGCGCCGCTCAAGCGAGACCAGGGGTGTCACAGCGAGCAGGAGGCCGCCACGAACGTCGTCGACATGATGCGCGACCTCAAAGATGAGGGACTGGCCGGGGGAATCGTGTTCATGTGGCTCGATGAGTGGTTCAAGTTCACGTGGAACACAATCGACTATGAGCTCCCGCACCAGAATCGCGCGATGTGGCGCAGCGTGTTCACCAACGAAGAACACTTCGGGATCATCGCCGCCGAACCGGGCCCGGCCGACAAGGTCGTTCTGGATGGTGTTGACGGCGAGTGGACGTTCCCGTCGATCGCGACCGGCACCGGCTCCGTCACGGAGGTCGCCGCCACGAGCGACGCCGAGAACGTGTATCTGCGGCTCAAGGTCGCTCCGGAGCTGTGGAAGCACAAGCGCATCGTGCTCGGTCTCGACGCCCGCCCGGGCGGCAACAAGGGTCTGCCGGGGTTGCCGGGAGTGGACCCGGCCGCCGAGATGGCGGTGGTCATCGACCACGGTGAGGCCCGCATGCACCACGCCGCGTGGATCGAGCCGCTCGGAGTCCGCTACGGCGGCTTCTCGGCCACGAAGAAGAACTTTCTTCCCGCCACGTGGGGCGACATCCAGCCGGGCAGCGGTGTGTGGCAGCCGATTCGACAGATCCTCAACTACCCGTACCGCCTGCCATCGACCGGCCGCATGAACCCGACCGAGCTTCGCGATGCGTCGCTCATGCCCTGGGGGACGACGGATCCCGCCAGCGCGGCATTCGACGACCGCCACCTGATCGACGGCTCGGGCGGTGTGCTCGAGATCGCGCTGCCGTGGTCGATGCTGAGCTTTGCGGACCCCTCGACCCACCTCCTGTACGTGGTGGCACCCAACCCGGATGACGCGAAGGTCGTGACGACCCGCAGGATCGACAAACTCGGGATCGCGATCGCAGTGGAGGGCGAGCCGCTGTTGCGGACGCAGGGCTTCACGTGGGAGGGCTGGGACACCGTCCGGTGGCACGAGCGCCGCAA
>JANMKR010000100.1:0-3122 GCA_031372145.1 Actinomycetota bacterium
CCTTCCGGACCTCAGAGCATGCTGCTGAGGCGCGTGTGGAGGTACTCGTCGATGTCGCGCGCGACGTGCTCGGCGTACGCGTAGACCATGACGCAGTCGCTCCCGGCCGCCCCGGCCGCACTGCTGATGGTCCGGCGCGACTCGCGGCTGATCCCGTAGCGGGGGAGTTCGTCGGTCGTCAGGAATCCCTCACAGCCGAATCGCTGCTTGACCTCGTCGCAGAGCGCTCGTCCGAGTTCCTTCGACGGTCCCCGGTCCTTGCGGAAGAGTCCGGCGAGCCCGACGTAGCTGCGACACCACACAAATGATCCGTTCTCCACGACGATCCGCGACGGACTGTCGAGGTCGACCGCGAGGAGCGGACCGCGTTCGAGGCTCCTCGCACCGTTCTGCCACAGCGTCGCCCGAACGAGCGAAGGCGTGGGACGTTGACTTCGTCCGGGTCGCGGTCGCAGCAGTGGAAGCGTCAACGAACAGTTCATGCGGGGAACTGTAGCGCGGTACGCGTCCGGCACTGACGGCGCATGCACCTCTGCAGGCGTCGCGGCCTTCGCAATGTTGGTTGCCGTCACCGCTTGACGGCGCAAGTGCGAACCAGCGACGACGACAGACCCGGCTGTTCTCGACACCGCGCGTGAATAGACTCGACCGGATGCGATCGGTGACCATGACTCGAATCTCCTTCGCGGCGACATCGGCGATTGTCACGGCCGGCCTGGTGCTGCAGCTCGCCCTCTCGGTCACGTCAGACACCGGCTCGGAGCTGTTCGCGTCCACGCCCGACCGGATCGTCAACTTCTTCAGCTACTTCACGGTGCTCTCCAACGTCGCCGTGGCCGTCACCACCGGGCTGCTTGCGGTCAACCCGACGCGTCGGTCCACGCTGTTTCGCGTTCTTCGACTCGACGGCGTGGTCGCGATCGCCGTCACCGGAGTGGTCTTCCACCTGACCCTTGCCCAGCTTCAGGAACTCACCGGCTGGAATGCCGTCGCAGACTTCATCCTGCACACGCTCTCGCCAATCCTGGGCGTTGTGGGGTGGCTCGTGCTCGGCCCGTCGCGTCAGATCACGACCCGCGTCGTCCTGCTGGCGGTGATCGCGCCGGTCATGTGGCTCGGCTACACGCTGGTCCGGGGCGCGCTGGTGCAGGACCGGTTCGGCAACGACTACTACCCGTATCCGTTCATGAATGTTCAGGAGCACGGCTACCCGGTCGTGCTGGTCAACGTCGCGCTGGTGGCCGGCCTGTTCCTCGCGTTGTCGTTCGCCGCGCTGGCCCTGGATACGCGACTCGGTCGCGTGCGGGGAAGAGCGGCGTCCGATCAACCAACCTGACGCCACGGCGTGCGTTCTGTGACGGCGAGTGCTCCCCGGCAAGGCTCGTCTGATCCACCGGGGAGCAGCCGTCGGCTACATGATCTCGAAGACCTCGTGCACCTCGACCGCGCCACCGACGCTGAGCATCGGGCAGCCCTTCGCCATCTGGGCCGCCGCGGCGAGATCCCCGGCCGTCACGATCGAGTAGCCGTTGATACCGGAACTCGATCCGTCCGTCACGCCGCCCGAGGTCACGGTCGACGACCCGCCGAACGGATTTCCGGCATCGACGACCGCAGACCCCAACCCACCGAACCACGCGGTCCATGCACCCATCACGGCTGCACGCTCGGTATCCGTCTCGGGCATCGGGCCGCCGCCTGAATATGTCAACACGAACTTCGCCATCGTCTTGCTCCTCTCGAACGATCTCGACCTTTGCGGATCGACGATCCGCCTCACCGATATGACGAACGCGTTCGGCTGAATCGACACGGCTTGTCCGACCGGGTCGTTCACGTACGCTTCGCTCATGGCCGAACGAACCAAACCCACCATCACGATCCCTGACGGCGACCCGCCCGCGGCGTTGCTGGTCGAAGACCTCGAAGTCGGCGACGGCGTCGAAGCCGTGTCCGGCAGTGCGCCCGTCATGCACTACGTCGGCGCATCGTGGTCGACCGGCAAGCAGTTCGATGCATCCTGGGATCGCGGCAATACCTTCAGCTTCAAGCTGGGCAAAGGTCAGGTGATCCGAGGCTGGGACCAGGGCATCACCGGCATGAAGGTCGGCGGCCGACGTCGGCTGACGATCCCGCCGGACCTGGGCTACGGCGCTGCGGGCGCAGGCGGTGTGATCGGGCCCAACGAGACCCTGGTCTTCGTCGTCGACCTCATCGACGTGCGCACCGGCTGGTAGCGCCGGTTCGGCTGGCATCGCTCGGAAACGTGCGCCTGGTCAGACGAGATCGAGGACCAGCTGGAGTGCATCATCGACATCGCGCTGCTCGTCGTGGCTGAGATGCCCCACGTGTTTGCCCAACGCCCGGGCATCGACGACGCCGACCATCTCGCACATCACCCGCGTCGGCTCACCAACGACCATGACGTCAGGATGGAAGCTCGCAGGCGGCGTTGATCCGGACGTCGGGCAGATGACCACCGTGGAGAGGGCGAGGAGATCGCCGGCCTGAACGACGACGGCAATTCGCGGATGCCATCGCAGGAGAACCCGGCGACGGAAACACCTCGAGGAACCGACTGCCACTCGAAGAGTTCCGCCGCTCAGGGCTCAGCGTGCCGCGCCACGTCCCGCCGCCAGCGCGAGCGCGGCATTGACCAGGGTCAGGTGGGTGAATGCCTGCGGCATGTTGCCCAGTTGACGGTTGCCCACCGGGTCGTACTCCTCTGAGAGCAACCCCACGTCGTTGCGCAGATCCAGCAGGCGCTCGAACAGCTCGCGCGCCTCGCCCTGATGGCCTTGCATCGCCAGCACCGACACGAGCCAGAACGAACACGGCAGGAACACCCCTTCGCCGGCCGGCAGGCCGTCCACGGCCCCGTCGTCGCGTGCCAGGTACCGCAGTACCAGGCCGTCGACCGTGAGCTCGCGCCGGATCGACTCGACGGTCGACACCACACGCGGGTCGTCTGCCGGCAGAAAACCCACAAGGGGCATCAGCAGCAGGCTGGCGTCGAGGTCTGGCGACCCATACGACTGGGTGAACGCCTGGCGCTCGTCGCTCCAGCCGCGTTCCAGGACCTCGGTGTGGATCTCGTCGCGCAGCCCTCGCCACCGCTCGAC
>JANMKR010000123.1:0-18152 GCA_031372145.1 Actinomycetota bacterium
TTTCCCACGAACGCCGGCGGCCTGTGTCGCAAGGGCTGGACCTCGACCTCGTTGCTGAAGCATCCCGAACGCCTGCGGACGCCGCTGGCGCGCGATCGGCGCGACGGTCCCCTGGTCGCGACCACCTGGGTCGACGCGATCGAGCGCACCACCCGCGGCCTCGCTGCGGCGCAGCGGGCACACGGCCCCGCCGCCGCGGGCGTGTTCGGCGGGGGCGGGCTGACCAACGAGAAGGCATACCTGCTCGGCAAGTTCGCGCGCATCGGCCTGCAGACGCCATCGATCGACTACAACGGACGCTTTTGCATGTCCTCGGCGGCCGCCGCCGGGATCCGCGCGTTCGGTGTCGATCGCGGATTGCCGTTCCCGCTCGAAGACATCCCCCTGGCGGAGGTCGTGGTGCTGGTGGGCGCCAACCCGGCCGAGACGATGCCCCCGGCGATGCGCTTCCTTGACGAGCAGCGCCGTCGCGGCGGACGCCTGATCGTCATCGACCCGCGTGCGACGTCGACTGCCCGCTCGGCGACCCTGCACCTGGCCCCCGCCCCAGGAACCGACCTGGCGCTCGCGAACGGCCTGTTGCACATCCTGGTGCGCGAGCGGATGATCGATCGCGAGTTCATCCATGAGCGCACGAGTGGCTTCGGCGCCGTGCTTCAGGCGGTCGCAACGTACTGGCCCGATCGCGTCGAGCGCATCACGGGTGTGCCCGCCGACGACATCCGGCGCGCCGCGCTCATGCTCGGTCAGGCGACGACCGCGATGGTGCTGACCGCGCGCGGGTCCGAGCAGCACAGCAACGGCACCGAGACCGTGCTGGCCTTCATCAACCTCGTCCTCGCCCTGGGACGTGCCGGCCGGCGCGGCAGCGGGTACGGATGCATCACCGGCCAGGGCAACGGGCAGGGCGGCCGGGAGCACGGACAGAAGGCCGACCAGCTTCCCGGGTACCGCCGCATCGACGACACCGCCGCCCGAGCGCACGTTGCCGGAGTCTGGGGAGTCGACCCCGACGAGCTCCCCGGTCCGGGACTCTCGGCCTACGAGATGCTCGACCGACTCGGCACCGCCGAGGGCGTCCGCGCGCTACTGGTCATGGGCTCCAATCCCGTCGTCTCTGCCCCTGACGCCGGCCACATCCAGGAGCGCATCGACGCGCTCGACTTTCTGGCGGTGGCCGACCCGTTCCTGTCGGAGACCGCAGAGCGTGCCGATGTGGTCTTTCCCTCGACGCAATGGGCCGAGGAAGACGGCACCATGACGAACCTGGAGGGCCGCGTGTTGTGGCGTCGCCGCGCGCTCGCGCCCCCCGCCGGCGTGCGAAGCGACATCGAGATCCTTGTCGGCTTGGCCGGTGCATTGGGCCGGGGCCACTTGTTCACCAGCACCGAACCGCAGGAGATCTTCGACGAGCTGCGACGCGCGAGCGCGGGAGGGCCGGCGGACTACTCCGGCATCACCTACGCGCGCATCGCGGCTGAGGACGGGGTGTTCTGGCCCTGCCCGGCCGAGGATCACCCCGGCACGCCGCGCATGTTCCTGGAGCGGTTTGCGACGGCGGACGGGCGCGCGCGCTTCCATGCGGTCAACCATCGTCCCGCTGCCGAGGAGCCCGACCACGACTTTCCCATGCACCTGACGACCGGACGGGTGATGGGCCATTACCAGTCCGGGACCCAGACGCGGCGGGTGGCCGAGCTGGATGAACAGTCGCCGGAGTCGTTCGTCGAGATGCACCCGCAGATCGCGCGCCTGTTCGGCATCGAGGAAGGCGCGCTCGTGACCCTGGCGAGCCGGCGCGGCACCGCCACCGCGCGTGCACGCCTGTCGGTCGCCATCCGCCACGACACCCTGTTCATGCCCTTTCACTGGGCCGGGAACGGGCGGGCGAACCTGCTGACCAACCCCGCCCTCGACCCGCATTCACGAATGCCGGAGTTCAAGACCTGCGCCGTGCGCATCGAGCCGTGCCCCGATCCGAATCCGACGCCCGAAGGAGTCCGACCATGACCACCGCCCAGCTGGGAGACATCCGGGAGGACGGGTCCGCCACGGCGACCCGCCGCAAGTTGGTCGTCATCGGCAACGGCATGGCCGGCGCCCGGACAGTCGAGGAGATCCTGGCCCGGGGAGGCGGCGAACTCTTCGACATCACCGTGTTCGGCGATGAGCCATACGGCAACTACAACCGCATCCTGCTGTCCGGGGTGCTGTCGGGCCAATCGGATGCGACCGACATCTTCATCAACCCGCTCGACTGGTACGCCGACAACGACATCGAACTGCGCGCCGGTGCACGGGTCAACCACGTGGACCGGGAGGCGCACCTCGTCCACGCCGACGACGGCAGCTGCGCCCCCTACGACAAACTCATCGTCGCCACCGGCAGCCGCCCATTCGTCCCGCCGATCGACGGTGTGATGAACGGCCACGGACCGCGCCCCGGCATCTTCGTCTTCCGCACGATCGACGACTGCAGCGCCATCGCTCACTACGCCCAGAGCTGCTCGCGGGCGGCGGTCATCGGCGGAGGCCTGCTGGGCCTCGAGGCGGCACGCGGCCTGCTCAGCCACGGCGTCGAAGTCCACGTGGTCGAGGCCGGACCACACCTGATGGGCCAGCAGCTGGACGCCCAGGGTGGTCGGATCCTGGCTCGGACCCTGCGCGAGATGGGCATCGGCGTCCATTGCGGCGCCGCCACCACCGCGATCACAGGCGACGACCACGTGACGGGTCTGACGTTCAAGGACGGCACCCACCTGGCCTGCGACATGGTGGTGGTCGCGGCGGGCATCCGCCCCAACGCCGAGCTCGCCGCCGCCTGTGGTCTGGACGTCGAACGTGCCGTCGTCGTGGATGATCAGATGCGCACGCAGGATCCGGATGTCTACGCGGTCGGCGAGTGCGCGCAGCACCGCAACATGGTCTACGGCCTGGTTGCCCCCTTGTGGGAACAGGCCGAGGTGCTCGCCGACCACATCACCGGCACCGACCTGTCCGCTGCGTACGAGGGCTCCAAGCTGGCGACCAAGCTCAAGGTGATGGGTGTCGAGCTGGCGGTCATGGGCATCAAGGAACCGGAGCACGACGACGACGAGGTGCTGCAGTTCAGTGAACCTCAACGCGGCGTCTACAAGACGGTCATCCTGCGCGATGGCCGTCTCGTGGGCGCGACCCTGCTCGGCGACGTCAGCAAGGTCTCTTACCTGACGCAGCTGTTCGACAAGGGCACCCCGCTGCCCGAGGATCGCCTGGAGCTGATGTTCGACCTGGGGGCGCCGGTCGCCGCTGTGCCGGTCGGAGCGCTGCCCGACGACACCCAGATCTGCAATTGCAACGGCGTGAGCAAGGGCGACATCGCCCGGTGCGCCTCGGGCGGCGCACTCAGCGTCGGAGCGGTGATGAAAGCCACCAGGGCGGGGACCGGATGCGGATCCTGCAAGGCTCAGGTGGAGGAGATCGTGACATGGGCGGCAGGGGGCGACCTGGTGGAGGACCCGTCCGCCCACTACTACGTCCCGGGCGTCCCGTTCCCCAAGGCCGAGCTGGTCGAGCAGATTCGCCGGCTCGACCTGCGCTCGGCCTCGGAGGTGTTCGACGCGCTGGCCGGCGGGCGGGACGACCCGGCCAGCAAGATGGGGCTGACGTCGCTGCTGCGCACGATCTGGGGGCCGGACGAGCTGGGCGACGAACGCGACGCGCGCTACATCAACGACCGCGTCCACGCCAACATTCAGCGTGACGGGACGTTCTCGGTGGTCCCCGGCATCTCGGGTGGCGTCACCTCGGCAGACCAGCTGCGGCGTATCGCCGACGTCGCCGACAAGTACGCCGTGCCGATGATCAAGATCACCGGGGGCCAGAGGATCGACCTGCTCGGCATCACCAAAGAGGATCTGCCGCGCGTCTGGAAAGACCTCGGAATGCGCTCGGGCCACGCGTACGGCAAGTCGTTTCGCACCGTCAAGTCGTGCGTCGGGACCGACTTCTGCCGCTTCGGCGTCGGCGACGCGATCTCGCTGGGCGTCGAGATGGAGGACCGCTTCAAAGGGCTCGAGGCCCCGGCCAAACTCAAGCTCGCGGTGGCCGGTTGTCCCCGCAACTGCTCCGAGGCAATGGTCAAGGACGTCGGCGCCGTCGCGGTCGAGGGCGGTCGGTGGGAGATCTACGTCGGTGGCGCAGCCGGGGCCCACGTGCGTAAGGGCGACGTCCTGTGCACGGTCGACTCCCACGAGGAGGTGCTGCAGATCACGGGACGCTTCATGCAGTACTACCGCGAGCACGCGCGCTGGCTCGAGCGCACCTATGCGTTCGTCCCGCGCATCGGCTTGGACGAGCTGCGCGCGATCGTCGTGGACGACCGCGACGGCATTGCCGCACGCCTGGACGCCGAGATGCAGCGTACGATCGACGAGTACGTGGAGCCCTGGCAGACCGAGGCGGCAGCACCCGTGACCGCCAACCAGTTCGCCGCGCCGATCGCGATGTCCGTGTGAGCTCCACCGAGAGCCTGGTCGAGCGCAGCCTGGGGCCGATCGGTCAGATCCCACTCGGCGAGGGCCGTGCGTTCCACGTGGCCGATCACCACATCGCCGTTTTCCGACTGCGCGAGGGCGGCCTCGCCGCGACGCAGGCCGATTGTCCGCACCGGGGCGGCCCGCTCGCCGACGGCATCGTCGGGCAGAACTCCGTCGTCTGTCCCCTCCACGCACAGCGCTTCGCGCTTGCCACCGGATTGGCCGAGGTCGGCGACTGCGACATCTCCGTCTACCCGTGCCGCATCGACGCGAAGGGCGACATCGTGGTGACCATCCCAGCGTGAGGGATCCCCGGCGCCGAATTCACCTGACCGGCTGGTACCGGTCGGCCACGCCGGGCCGCCGGTACACGATCTGCCACAGCTGCAGCTGCCGGGTGCGAAACGCGGCTGCGCACGACAGCAGGTAGAACCGCCACATCCTGCGAAAGCGCTCGTCGTAGGTCGGCAGGGCGTCCCACCGCGCGTCGATGTTGGCGTGCCATGCCATGAGCGTCTGGTCGTAGTCGGGACCGAAGTTGTGGATGTCCTCGACCACCCACGTGGGCTCGGCGGCTCTGGCCAGCTGCGTCAGCGACGGCAGGATACCGCCCGGAAAGATGTACTTGTCGATCCACGGGTTGGTGTAGCTCTTGGTGCGCAACACACCGATCGTGTGGTGCAGCATCGCCCCGCCGGACGTCAGCAACCGGTCGCACACGCGAAAGAACTCCGCGAGGTTGCGCGTGCCGACGTGCTCCATCATGCCAACGGACGTGATCCGGTCGAACGTGCCGGTGACCTCGCGGTAGTCACACTGTCGGATCTCGACGGGCGTGCCGGCGCAGCGCTCGCGGGCGAACTCCACCTGCCGGGCGGCCGGCGAGATTCCGACCGCCTGCACGCCGTAGCGTTCGTGTGCGAACTGCACGAACGCGCCCCAGCCACAGCCGATGTCGAGCAAGCGCATGCCGGGCTCAAGATGGAGCTTGTGGCAGATCAGGTCGAGTTTGGCCTCCTGAGCGGCGTCCAGATCGCTCGCATCGTTCCAGTACCCGCAGCTGTAGACCATCCGCTCGTCGAGCATCGCTGCGTACAGGTCGTTGCCGATGTCGTAGTGGTGGTGGGCGTTGCGCCGCGCCCGGCGCAGCGTCTGACGGTTCATGACGACGGACTTGGCCGCGGTTGCGATGAGCTTGGGGCCGGGCCGGATGGCGTCACGGATGTTGGACGCGATGACGCGTGCGAGCATCTCATCGAGGCGATCGGCGTCCCACCAGCCGTCCATGTACGACTCGCCGATGCCGAGTTCCCGCTCACCGACCAGCCGCTCCCACACCCGCTCGTCGTGGACGCGCATGCTCCACGATTCGGGCCCGCCGATCGGAACGCCGGCGCGCTCCAGCAGTCCCACGCAGAGTTCACGTGCAGCGTCGCCCGTCATCGCCAACACGTTACGGGTCCGAGCACGATCCGTGTCTGACAGGAAAATGGACGAGGGCGCTGCGCGAAACGCGCGGTTCAACTTCCCAGTTTTCGCCCAGCGGGGTGGGCGTTTGCAACGCCCGCGCAACCGACTACAACGTCCCTGTCGCGATTGCCGCTCCGTCAGATGTTCCGGCGCCCGTGATGCTCACGCGGTCCCAGGAGAGATCACGGGGGGCCACGCCGACCACCACACAGTCGCCGTCAGCATCGGGCCGGAACGTCGCGGCCGAGACGCGTCCCTCGGGACCAGCGAGCCACAGCACGTAGTAGCGCGCACCGACTGGCGAGAGTCCATGCGCCACCAGGCGGAGCGGTTGGTTGGGACCCTCGGGTCGCCCAATCTGCAGTTCTGCGCGCACTCCGGAGATCGCTCCAGTCAACGTGACAATGCGCGCTGCCGAGAAACCGGGCACCGTGGAGTCGCCACGGGTGAGCGACAACGACAACGCGACGGCAAGGCCGGCAACCACTGCCACCGCGGACCCGACCCAACCAGCGCGCCGCCGCCGCGCGTGATCGTCGACGACCGGGATCGTCGGAATTGCCAGCACCCGCTCATCGAGTTCGCGACTGAGTTCCACGGCTCCGACACCGCGGAGCCCCCGGTCCACCTCACCGAGCGTCGCAAGGAGACCGAGACACTCCGCGCAGGTGGCCACATGCGCACGCAACGCGGTTTCGTCAGTGAATGCCGGATGTAGACCGAGTAGCTCGGGCAGGCGTTCACGAGCGACTTCGTGCCTCATCGTTCCCCCACGAGCTCCGCCAAGCGCAGCAGCGCTCGACGGATACGTGCCTTGACGGTGCCAAGGGGCTCGCCCAAGCGCGCGGCCACCTGCGCGTGGCTCAGATCGGCGAAATACGCGAGTTCAATCGCCAGCTGCTCTGGCTCCGACAGCTTGCTCAACGCCTGCCGCAGCCACAACCGGTCCACGATCGGCTCGACGCCATCACCCGCGGGGGGTTCATATGCCACCGGCAGCGGCGGTCGGGTGCGAGACGCCGTCCGGGCGACGTTACGGGCCACCGTCATGATCCACGCGGCCGGGACTCCGCGCGCAGGGTCGTAGCTACCGGCGCCCCGCCAGATCCGGACGAAGGCCTCCTGCACGGCGTCCTCGGCCCGCGCACGCTCACCCACCACAGCCAGGCACATTGCATGTACCAGACCGCGATATCGACCCCACAACGTCCGGAAGGCATCAGCGTCTCCGGCGGCGACCTGGGCGAGCAGGCGCGTCTCGAAAGCGACGTCGTCACGGTGATCTCGTACGTACCCGAGGGGAAGGTTTCCGCTCAATATTCCTTCTACGTCGCTGCGGGTGCGTTTGGATGCATCCACATGGACATGATGACGAGTATGAGTTGGCATTGGACCCAACCGAGAAGTGAGACGAAACCTTGCCGACATCGCTCAGCCTACGGGCCCTGCTCATCGCGCTCCTCATCGCCTCCGCCGCCCTGTTCGCGGTTGGTGTGGCGATCGAACGTTCCCAACCGACCCACAGCGCAGCGCGCGAGGCGACCGAGACCCGCACGGACGCGCCGACGCCTGCCACCGAAACGCATGCGGAGGACGGCGCAACCTCAGGTGAGACCTCCGGTGAGGCGACCACCGGGAAGGCCTCGCAACCGGCGGTCAAGGAAGTCACGGGCGAACGTGTTTTCGGGATCAACCCGGAATCCATTGGGCTTGTCATCGCAGCGGCGCTGGCGTCACTGCTTCTGGCCCTCGCGCTCTGGCGCCTGCCGACGTCGCCTCCGCTTCTTGCGTTCGTGGCGTTGGTCGCCCTGGCCTTCGCCATCTTCGACATCCGCGAGGCCGTGCACCAGGTGAGCGAGTCGCGCACCAGCCTGACCGTCGTGGCATCAATCGTGGCTGCGTTGCATCTGGCGACCACCGGGCTGGCGCTCGCCCTGGCGCGGCGTGCCCGCCCCGGTGACATTGCAACCAGCGTCGAAGTCTCCGGCTGATCCGGGCATCATCGCCAGCGAGTGTCGATCAGACGCACTCACCACACCTCGAGCGGCGTCTGCGCCAGCGCCCTCAGGTCCTCGATGAGTGCCGTGATCTGGTCAATGACCTCGTCGTCGACCAACCGCCCCTCGGCGTCGATCCGTTCACCGGCCTTGCTGAGCGCCACACCGTCCTCGAACACACGGGCACCCGACGCCGCCAACGCCTTGCGCAGTTCTGCCTGGGCCCACACGCCACCGAAGGGCGAGAGCGAGGCGCTCATGACCGCGGTCGACTTGCCGACGAGCGGACTCATGCCATATGGACGCGATGCCCAATCCATTGCGTTCTTGATCACACCGGGCACGGAGTGGTTGTACTCGGGCGTCGCAATCAACAGGGCATCCGCCGCGTCGATGCGCTCGCGCAGCTCGAGCACCGGCTGCGGCGTGCGATCGCCCTCCTCGTCCTCGTTGAACGGCGGGATGGAGCCGAGACCGTCGTACAGCTCGATCTCGACTCCGGCCGCTGCATGCTCGCGCGCGGCCACCAGCATCGCCCTGCTGACGGATCCGCGCCTGAGGCTGCCGGGGATCGCAAGGATGCGGAATGTCGGCAACGTGGTCGCCATGGTTACTGCTTGATCCCTTCTGCGTTCCAGACGAGCTTGACCTTCTCGCCGACCGCGACGGCGGCATCGCCGAGCGGGACGTTCCAGCTCAAGCCGAACTTGGTGCGGTCGATGAAACCGGTGGCGCTGATGCCGATGCGCGTGTTGCCGTAGGGGTCCGGGCCGACGCCCTCAAGCTCACCTTCGAGTTCGACCGGCTGCGTGACGCCGCGAAGGGTCAGATTGCCGACGACCTTGAGCTTGCCGTTGCGGTCGCTCGCGATGCTCGTCGATGCAAACGTGCCGGTCGGGTGGTTGGCCTGGTCGAAGAAGTCCGGGCTCATCAGGTGACCGGTCAGCTGCACGTCCTGAGTGACGAGGCTCTCGATCTGCGTTGTTCCGGCAACGCTCGTCACGGCGCCGTCGACGGTTTTGATCGTCCCCTCCACACCGGCGAAGCTGCCCCGGTAGGTCGAGACGCCGAGATGCTTGACCTCGAAGCCGACGGAGGAGTGAACCGGATCGATTGCCCATTTGCCGGCGGGGATGTCTGCCATTGTTCTGTGCTCCTTGAATTGGTTGTGGTCATGAAACGGACTCGCGTCCGCTTGATGTGGGGAGAGTAACGGACTACAGTC
This sequence comes from Actinomycetota bacterium, assembly GCA_031372145.1. Classification (GTDB taxonomy): domain Bacteria; phylum Actinomycetota; class Thermoleophilia; order Miltoncostaeales; family Miltoncostaeaceae; genus CALMEC01. Next base: position 9,210 of record JANMKR010000123.1, read on the forward strand.
CGCTTTGTCAATGGGCAGCCATTTCACACCGATCAACCCTCTTGCACGCGCCGCGACCGAGCGCGCCGACGCCGCACGCAACCGTCGCAAGGTGCTCGACGCAGCCGAGTGCCTCTTCGCCGAACGCGGCGTCAGCGAGGTGTCGATGGACGAGGTCGCGGCAGCGGCCGGCGTCGGCAAAGGAACGCTCTACCGCCGGTTCGGCGACCGATCAGGCCTTGCCATGGCCGTCCTCGACGCACACGATCGGCTCCTGCAGCACGAGATCCTGCGCGGGGACCCACCCCTCGGCCCCGGCGCGCCGCCCTGCGAGCGATTGCTGGCGTTCACCGACGCGATGATCGACCACGTCGACCGGCTCGGCGAGCTGCTCCAGGCAGTCGGCAGCAGCCGGTATCGCACCAGCGTCTATGCGGCCTACCACCTGCACGTCGCGATGCTCCTGCGCCAAGCCCGCCCGGAGTGCGATGCGCCCGTGCTGGCTGACCTGGTCCTCGCGCCCCTCGCCCCCGACCTCTACCGGCACCTCACCGAGAACCGCGGCCTCCCCAAGGCGCAGATCACGGCCGCGATCCGTGATGCCATCGGCGGGATCTTCGCCGGGGGCAGGGGCGACGGGGCGCCCAGGTAGCGCGATGCAATCGCCGTCTCTGGGCGAACCCTCCTGTCAGGCGAAGAGGATCTCGTCGCCCGGTTCGCCCTGCTCCAGCCGCTCGCGGATCTTTCCGACCGCAACGTCGTGCAGGATCGGCATGAGCGCCGCGACCGGGCCGTCTGCGGCGGAGGGGTCCTTGGTGTGCACGCGGACACGGCCGACGAAGCAGGTCTTGATGCCGACCAGCTCCCCGTTGCGCAGCACGTGAACCTGGAACCCCCACAACGCGGCCGGTGAGTCCGACAAACTCGTGCGCAGCGGCTGGGGCACCAAGGTATAGCGCGCTCCGCCGGCCTCGACCTCGAACGTCGGCTCGTCGCTCACAGGTCGATCACCTGTCCAGATGCCGTGACGCCGGCGGCCGCTCCTCCGCGGCGCGGATCGCCGGCGCCGGTCAGGCCGCCCGGGCCGAACCCCGCCGCGGCAACACCGCCGAAGTAGAGGTTGCGGTCGCCCCAGCAATGGATTGCGTGACCGTCCGCGACGAGCGCCGCAACGACGTGATCCGCCACGCCACCTTCGACATCGAGATGCCCACCCTCGACGTGCACGCGCGGCAGGTTGATGGCATCGGCCAGATCCATGCCACGGTCGACGATGTTGACGACCGTCTGGAGGATCGCCGAGCGCAGGCGGTTGGATCCGGCCGATCCCAGCGCGACGACGGGCACGCCGTCGCGGGTGATGACCGTCGGCGCCATCATCGACGACATCCGTGTACCCGGTTGGAGGCGGCCGAAGCCATCCGGGTTGAGGTCTTCTTCTCCTGCCATGTTGTTGAACAGGATACCCGTGCCCGGCACGACGACCCCGCCGCCCGAGCCACACGAGGACGACAGGCTGGCCATACCGCCCTGGGCGTCCACCGCGCTCGCATGGGTCGTCCCCGTCGGTTTGCGCGACGGCTTGACCCGTGCCAGCAGCCGATCGGCGACGTCCAGATCGTGCAGCGCCTCCGCGAACCCTTGCTCGCGCAATGCGTTCGCAGCCGTACCCGCATCGGCGACCTGGCGGTAGAAGCTCAGATCGTCTGACACCACGGCGCCGTCCATCGCCGAGAGTGCGGCCGCAATGAGCACGCCGCCTGACGACGGCGGCGGGTTGGTCAACAGGGTCGCATCGCCGTGGGTGACCTGGAGCGGAGTTCGCTCGATGACCGTGTACCGGGCAAGATCCTCGCTGGTGACAAGGCCGCCGGTGCGTTCGAGATGTGTCACGAGTGACTGCCCCAGCCGCCCTCCACACATTGCCCCCGCGCCCGCGTCGGCAATCTCGGCGAACGTGTCGGCCAGCTCCGGGATGGCAAACCGGTCGCCTGCCCGCGGGACGTGGCCCGTCGGCGCGAAGATCGCGGCTGCCTCGTGGGTATGGGTCAGCATCGTCTCGAGGATCGCGAACAGATACGCGACTTGGGGCGTCACGACGACGCCTTCGACTGCCAGCCGCATCGCCGGTGCGACGATGTCCCGCACTGCCAAGGTGCCGAGCCGCTCGATCGCCGTGACGATCCCGGGGATCATCCCGGGGACCGCCACCGAGGACGGGCCGATGTGAAAGACCTGCTCGGCATCACCGAACGGCACCGTGAACGACGCAAGATCGGCCGGATCCAACCGACGGCCGTCGGGGCCGAGTCCCGGTACCGCGACGAAGAAGTCCAGCAGCGTGGCCGTCCCGTCGGGTGACCGCGCCAGCAGGAACCCGCCGGCACCCGGCCCGGTCAGTGGGCTTTCGGCAACCGCCGCCGCACAGGCTGCAGCACAGACGGCATCGACCGCGTTGCCTCCGCGCGCCAGGATCTCGGCGCCGGCACGCGCGCTTTCACGGTGGCCCGCCGCGACAACCGCGACGGGACCGGCGCAGATTGTTATCCCTCGTCTCCCCGCTCATCCGGAGCGGGAGCGCTTGGATACGGCGACTGGAACAGGCGGGTACTGGTGCCCTCCTCGTCGGGCCCCAACGCCGAGAGATCGGGCGGCTCCGGCGGATCTGCGGGTGCATCGTGTGGCTCGCTGAGCTGGAACGGCAAGAGCGACGCCGGTGCCGCTGTGGGTACGGGTGAAGCAGCGGCAACAGCCGGCGCGGGCCGCGCGAACGACGCCTGCCGCGCCGACGCTGGTGCGTGGGGCGCGACCGCGCGACGACCCGTGAATCCGGCCGCGACGACCGTGACCCACACTTTGCCTTCGAGCTCTGGATCGACCGTCGCCCCGAAGATGATGTTCGCTTCGGGGTCCGACGCATCCGCGACCACTCGGGCGGCGCGACTGATCTCGCTCAGCGACAGATCGGGACCACCGGTGATTCCCAGCAGGATCCCGCGCGCGCCGTCGATCGGCGTCTCGAGCAACGGTGAGCTGATCGCGGCCAATGCCGCTTCCTCCGCACGGTTGGCGCCGCTGGCGTAGCCGATGCCGAGCAACGCGGAGCCCGCGCCGCGAATGACGGTGCGCACGTCGGCGAAGTCCAAGTTGATCAGCCCCGGCAACGTGATCATGTCGGTGATCCCCTGCACTCCCTGGCGCAGCAGGTCGTCGCAGACGCGGAACGCGTCGACCATGCTGACGCCCCGATCCAACACGGACATCAGCCGATCGTTCTGGATGACGATGATCGTGTCGGCCTGATCGCGCAGCAACCCGATACCGGTGTCAGCCATGCCTTGACGGCGCGAACCCTCGAACGCGAATGGCTTGGTGACGACGGCGATCGTCAGCGCACCCATCTCCCGCGCGAGCTTGGCGACAACGGGCGCCCCACCCGTCCCGGTGCCGCCACCCTCACCTGCTGCGATGAACACCAAGTCGGCGCCGCGCAGCGCGCGGCGGATGTGCTCTTCGCTCTCGCGCAACGCCTGTTCACCGAGCGCAGCGTTGCCGCCGGTGCCGCGTCCGCGCGTCAGCTCGAGCCCCACGGGGATTCGCACGTCCGCTTCGGTCGTGTCGAGCGACTGGCGATCGGTGTTGATCGCGATGAACTCCACGCCCCGGATGCCGGCCTCGATCATTCGGTTGATGGCGTTGACGCCGGCGCCACCGATCCCGACGCACTTGATGACGGCCATGTAGCTCGACCGCTCGCCTTTGTAGAGCGGCGCCTCACGACCCCACGCGGGCGGCGATTCGCGCTCAGCGGGCGGGGAGGTCTGGGGTACGTCGGTGGTGTTGCGGAAGAGTTCGCTCAGCGGACCCTCACGCATGCTGGATCGCTCCCCGCTCATGCAGCCGCCTTCGTTCCCGCGGTCACCGGTGCGTCGCGCTCGAGCACCTCGTCTGCCAAACGGCGATACCACCGTGCGGCCTGCCCGCCGCTGTCATAGGTCAACACGCTCTGACCCTTGACGGGGGCTTCGGCGAACTTGATGGTCTTGCCGATCCTGGTGCGAAACACGACGTCACCAAAACTCTCCTCGAGCATGTGCACCGCTTCTCGACCGTGGACGGTGCGCCCGTCGTACATGGTAGGGATGATCCCGACGATGTCCACGCGGGGGTTGAGGTGCTCGCGGACCTGGCCGAGCGTCTGACGAAGCTGTGCCAAGCCGCGCAGCGACAGGTATTCGCATTGCACCGGGACGATGACCCCGTCTGCAGCGACCATCGCGTTGATCGTCAGCAAGCCCAGGGAGGGCGGGGTGTCGATCAGGATGTAGTCGTACAGGTCGCGGTACGGCTTGATCGTGCGATCCAACGCGCGTTCGCGCCCGATCATCCCCGACAGCGCGAGTTCGGCACCGGCAAGCTCGATGCCCGCGGCGGCGATGTCGATCTCCTTCGCATGGATGACCTCGGCAAGCGGTCGGCCCGTGACCAGCACGTCGTACATGGTCGTGCTGAGGGTCTCGATGTCGATGCCCTGGCTCATCGACAGGTTGCTCTGGGGATCGAGATCGATCGCGAGGACGCGGCACCCGCGCTCCCTGAGCGCGGCACCGAGGTTGAGCGTGGTCGTCGTCTTGGCGACGCCACCTTTTTGATTCGCGAGTACCAACACTCGGGCCGATCGTGACATTTGACGCACCTCTGGCGAGGGGGAATGAGCGTCAGGCGGATTCTACGGCCGGCAGTCGATTCCTCCTCATCGCGTGATGGCGCGGTGTATCAGCAGGCCATCCGTCATCTCTAGAGAGCACTGGATCTCGACAAGGAGCGTGTTCGATGGCGTGGGGAATGCATTTGATCGCTGACGCAGCCGGCTGCCGCAGGGACATCGTCACGGACGCAGAGCAACTCGCGGACTTCGTCTGCGACCTCGTCGAGGCGATCGACATGCGGGCGCACGGGGCGCCGAGGATCGAACACTTCGCCGAGCACACGCCCGATGCAGCGGGGTACTCCCTCGTGCAACTCATCGAGACGTCCAACATCACCGGTCATTTCTGCGACCTGACCGGAGACGCATACATCGACATTTTCTCGTGCAAGCCGTTCAACCCCGACATCGCTGTCGACCTGATCCGCGACCGGCTTGGTGCCAGATCGGTCTCGCGCACGGTGATCATGCGCCAGGCCGAGCTGCCGCCCGTGACGTAGGACCTACGACAAGGTCAGGGGCGGGCGGCGGCGGTGTGCGGAGAGGTACCGCGCCCCGCCGACCCCCGCGGTGAGCGAACGGGTCGCGCCGCGCGGAATGACGATCGCCTGGCCGTCACCCATCGCTTGGACATCACCGTCGATGTTGACCGAGAGCTCGCCGTCGACCACGACGATCAGCACATCGCCTTCCGCGTTGGTGTGCGACCCCACGCCATCACCGGCCGGCCAGGCCAGCAGGTTGACGTTGAGGTCCTCGGTCGCAAACCCCCACAGCACCGCCCTGCCGACGCCCGATCGCAAGTCGAGCAGACGTCCCGGCCCGTACGTCACGGGGTGGCGGCGCCACCTTGGTCGGCGGCCCGGCGCGCCTGTGCCAACGCCTGTTGGAACGCCGCAAGGTGTTTGGCGGCCTCGTCGTCCTTGCCCTCGCCGAATGCCTTGCGGTAGGCGGTGAACTCGTCCGACGCGCGCTGGACCAGCTGCGCGAGCGTCGGACCGGGGGCTGGTGTGCCGCCGGGACCCGAAGGTGCTCCGGGCACGGGTTCGGGTTCGACGCCAAGCGCCTTGGACAGGGCCTCTTGGAAGTTCGGCGCGGCGTACACCTTGCCGTCACCGAAGCCGACGATCACCTGCCACAGCGTGGGCAACGAATCGCCCGGGGCATCCAGGTAGAGCGGCTGGACGTACAGAAGCCCCTGCCCGATCGGCGTGACGATCGTGTTGCCACGAAGCACCTGGTCCCGGCGCGTGGTGATCTGCTGCGACAGATCCGGATCCCGCGCAACCGTCGAGGTGAACGTGTCGAGCGAGTCGAGCGCCTGATCGCCGTTGGTGGGGAAGCGAAGGACGGTCAGGGCGCCGAAGTCGGCGGGTTCGTTGGACGCGGCCAGCCATCCCGAGAACCCGATGCCACGACCACGCGCAGCGGGCTTGTAGGCGCGAACCGCCAGGAACCGCTCGTCCTTCTCACCCGGCAAGACCGCGTACGTGAAACGTGCCGGTGACTCGATCCGCTCGCCGTTCGCCCCGGCGCCGTAGGCCTCTTCGGTGATCGCCCATGCATCGTCGCCGTTGAAGAACACGTCGGTGTCCGTCACGTGGAAACGCTCGATCGCCGCCGACTGGTAGTCGAACAGATCCTCGCCGTAGCGCAGATGTGCACGGAGGTCCGCGGGGATCTGTGACCCGGGCGTGAACAGCTTGGGATAGACCTTCTGCCAGGTACGGGTGATGGGTTCGGTCGGATCAATCAGATACAGCTTGGTCTCGCCGGTGTAGGCGTCCATGACCGCGGTCACGGTGTGGCGCAGGTAGTTGACGCCCCGCGACGGCACCGAATAGGGATAGCGGGACGTCGACGCGTAGGCGTTGGCAACCACCCACACGTGCCCTCCGGCAGCCGTGAAATAGGGATCGGCGTCGACCGTCAGGAAGGGCGCGATCTCATGGACGCGGCTGCCGATGTCGCGAAAGAGCAACGTCGACGAATCCGCGTTGGCCGGGCGCCCACCGGTGGCGTTCCACACCCGTCGCCCGCCACCGACGTACGGGAGCCCACCCAGGTACTCGGTCAGGGCGAGCCGCCGCCATCCTGAGCCCACCTGGACTCCGGTCTTTCCGCTCCAGTTGATCTTGACGTTCGTCGTGCGATCGAACTCGGGCTGCGCGGTGTTGACCATCGCCCACGGCATGTTGGGTTGCGCACCGAAATAGATGGCGGGCTGCGTCACCGGGGGCTGGATGAAGTCCCCGTCGACGGTTTGCGGGATTCCTCCGACGACGAACTTGGGGCGGCCGGAGGTCGCGTCGATCTCGTCAACCGGCGCCATGATGAGCCCGTACCCGTGCGTGTACGCGAAATGCTGGCGCTGGAAGTCAGACGCCGAGAACTTCGAGTAGTCGATCTCGCGGCCGATCACGAACAACGTGCGTTTGCGGCCGGCGATCGTGTAGCGATCGACGTCGACATCGGCACACGTGTAGAACTGATTGATGGTCTGCAGGCGTGAGCAGGCCTCGCGAGTCGGCGGGATGTCGAGGAACCGCAGCGACGCAACCGACGCGGGCGACTGTGCGATCGCGGCCCGCGTGACGCCACGCTGGCGATAGTCGGCTTGGACGACCTTGGCCTTGTCGAGTCCGGTCGCGGCACGTGTGGCGGTGAGGGTCGCCTCGATGTTCTGTCGCTCGACCTGCAGCTGCGAGCCGCGCAGCACGATGGCGTCGTTGAGCGCCGCACCGACCGGGCCGAGCAGCGCCACGACAAACGTGCTGGCGACGGCGACGATCGGCCAGAACACCGCCGGGGTCAGCTGCCGCGTCAGCGGGTGGGTGGCGCTGAGACTGCGCGACCAGACGATCGCCGCAACCGCCGGGATCAGCAGGATCAGCCACCATGGGGTCGCGAGCACCACGAGGGCCAGCGCAACCCCGACCCAGATGAACGCGATGATGAGCACGGCGCGCGGCAGGGGGATTCGTCCGGCGCGGCTGCGGATCGCGGGCACGGCCAGCGCGATCAGACCCAGCGCCATCGCCGCCACAAACCCCGCGCCGACCGTGCGCGTCGGGATGTCGACACCGCGCACCGCGGCACCCGCACCACCCAACACGTCCCCGTCACCGGCCCGTGTCAGCGCGTATCGCGAGAGCCAGATGAGCGAGCCGAGCGCCAGCAGGAACAACCCGCCGAGCGCAAACCCGAACGTCATGGTACGCCGCACGATTCCGACGGACGCAGCGGGGCCGAGTCGCTGGCGCTCCACGAGGCTCAATCCCAGACCCACGAGCACGACCGCAACCGTGGCGAGGGCAAGACCGACCGCGGCGATCCGCGCGATCGATGCGAGCGCAGGCTCTGAGAAGACGTAGAACGCGACGTCGCTGTGGAACACCGGGTCGACGACCCCGAAGTTCGTGCGGTGCCGCCATGCCAGGAGCTCGTCGCGGGCCCCGGCGAGTGTCGGCGCGATCGCGACGGTCAAGATGACGAACGCCGCAAGCCATGCCAGCCGCAGCGCACCGCGCACCATCGTCCCACCCGGGTCACGCGCGAGCGTCTGTGCTCCGCGACCCAAGCCTGGGAATCGGCGCATGAACACGTCGCCGCGCGGATCGGTCGGATCGCCGACGGGCACATCCGGATCCAGGAGGATGGGTCGCGATTTGCCGCGCAGGAACAGCAGCGGCAGCGACAGGACGAGCGCAAAGCCCACCCCGATGGCCAGCAATGCGATCGTGGCGTGCCAGCGCGTCGCGTAGACCGCACCGATGCCAAGCGCATCGTAGAACGCGCCTTTGACCGTGAGCTCGGCCCCGTAATGCAGCGCGATCCGCGCCAGCACCACGAGCACGATGATCGCGGGAATCACGATCTGGGGGCGGAACACCCGCATGGTTCGGCGGCTCACTGGCGCGGAGGGTACTCCGTCGCTCCGCCCGCACGCCCGTTATTCTGGCGGCAACTCCAGGCGACGCTGCCCAGCCCACGCCGCCGCCTGGGACCGGCGCTGGAACCCGAGCTTGCGCAGCAGTTGACTGACGTGGTTGCGCACGGTTTTCTCGGACAAATGCAGCACCTCGCCGATCGCCCGGTTGGTGTAGCCCTCGGCGATGAGCGCCAGCATGCGCCGTTCGCGGTCGGTCAGACCCGCAAGCTCAGCCTCGGCCTGCTTGGCCGACAGCTCGCGAAACTGGGTCAGCAGCGTCCCCGCAGCCCGTGGGTCGAGCGAGGATTCGCCCGCCGCGGCCTCG
>JANMKR010000149.1:0-2142 GCA_031372145.1 Actinomycetota bacterium
GCCAGGCTGAACACGTCGGTCCGTCCATCGCCGTCGAAGTCGCCGAACCGCAGCCGACCGATCGTCATGTTCGACTTGGCGAGCGCTCGCCACGGACTCGCCCCGGCGCTCGAGATGAAGAAGCGGGTGCCGTTGGCCCGAAAGACGTCCGTCTTGCCATCCCCGTCGAAATCCGCGAATCGGTACGTGGACATCGCAATGTTCGAACCCGCGGGCAGCCCGGTCCAGGCGCTGCGTCCCCCGTACGACACCCGCCACCGGCTGCCCTCCTGCGCGAAGACATCGGTCTTGCGGTCGCCGTCGAAGTCGCCGAACGCCAGGCGATCCAGTCGCAGCGTCGAGTCGTTGAGGATCTGCCATTCGCGACGGCCCGACGACGAGACCACCCAGACCGTGCCGACTGACTGGAAGACATCCGCGCGCCCATCCCCGTCGAAGTCGCCAACGGCAAGTTCGCGCCGTGTGTCGACGCCGTAGTGATTGCGGCGCGCGACGAGCTTGCCGGCCTGCTTCAACGCGAACGCGCCAGTTCGTCCGAACGGCGCGGGGACGCCCTTGACACGCAGCGCCTCCGATTCGCCCGAGTGCACCATGACGTTGTCCGAGAAGATCGCTTTGATGGCAGGCGTGCCGCGAAGCTCGAATGCCGGGCGCGTCAGGTGCCCTGCGAAGGCGTACGTCTGGTCCCCCCGGACCGTGTTGTGACGAATCTCGATGAATTCGCCGGCCTTGCCGCCGTTGCCGGTCGTGCCGTCCGCCTTGACCCCGTGCATGTCGAAGTGCTGGTTGTAGAAGCCGCCGCAGGTGGGCCCGCGCGTCAGCATGAAGTTGTGATCGGCGAAGTACCCGGTCCCGGGCTGCCCGTCGCCCGAGACGTCGTGGCGGTTGAATCCGAAGACGTTGTGGTCGATGTGGGCGTAGCCCGAGGCGCCGATCGAGACCCCGTAGCCGGCATTGCATTGCACGTTGTTGTGGATGAAGTTGCCGGTCACGTGGATACGGTCGGCCGTCTGGAGCGTGGTGGTCGCTTCACTGATCTCCACAGCCGAGTTGGGCCAGCCGGCGATCTCGTTGTTGTCGATCGACACGGCGTCGGCATCGGTGCGGATGGCGGACGTGCGGTCGTGACTGTCCCGGGTGTCGCCGAAGTTGTAGCCCAGGAGCCTCAGGCCCGTCACGCGGGTGCCGGCGCCCAGCTGGAGCATCCACTTCTTATCCTGCACCGCGTGCGACATGAAGAGCACCCCGCCCAGGTTGGACGCCGATCGTCCGCTCTCGAGCGAGACCCCGGCGGGGATGTCCAGCACCACGAACGGTGTCGCGATGGGATCGCCGCTCGCCAGGTCGATCTTGGCGTCGTTGTTCACGAAGATGCACTTGCGGCCGGCGACGATGGCATCGACGAGTTGCGGCCGGGTCGACACTGTGACGCAGTCGCGTTTGACGACGACCGAGAGATTGAGGGGACGTGGCCCGGGACCGACAGACGGGGAGGTCGGGGTCCCCGTGACCGTGATCGATGACGGCACCTGACTGACCGGGGTCGTCGCGGCGGCGCTCAGCGTCAGGGTGGCGCTCGGGCCCGTCGTGGCGCTCGGGGCTACTTGCGCTTGCACGCCGGGTGGCAGCACGCCACTGACGCCGAGGGCGACAGCGCCGTCCGACGGTCCGATCCGGTTGATGGTGATCGGCACCGCAGTGCTCGCGCCCTGGGCAACCTCGACGGTGTGTGTCGGCGTGGTCAAGGTGAAATCCGGTGGCGGTGGTACCGCCGGCACGTCGAAGGTCAAGTCATCGATTGCGATGTGCTTGGACACGTCGCGCGCCGGCGACCCGGTGATCTCGAATCCGACGATCGTGGCGGTCGGGGTCGACACCGAGATCAGGGAGTGGACGCCCGCGCCCCGTCGCACGAGAATCGGAGTCGAGGCCGCAACCTGCTGACCGGCAGCGTCAAACGCCCGCAGCACCGGCTGGGCGCAACTGGCGTTCACGACGATCGCCGAGCAGAAGCCGCGCATTCCCAAAAACCCGACGCGGACAGAGACCGTGGAGCGGGGCACGGCGAACGTGCCCGTCGTCAGCGGCGTGAAGAACTCACAGCCGGGGCAGGTCCCGATGTCCGCCACCTGCGTTCCGGAG
>JANMKR010000207.1:0-4830 GCA_031372145.1 Actinomycetota bacterium
AGGTTGCCCACGTGTTACTCACCCGTTCGCCGCTGTACTCACTCCCGAAGGAGCTTTCTCGCTCGACTTGCATGTGTTAAGCACGCCGCCAGCGTTCGTCCTGAGCCAGGATCAAACTCTCCGTGAAAAGATCTTCATTGATCGCGATCCGACCGGCGAACCGGGGATGCGATCGAAGTTCTGGCGTTTGCCCCCCTCACCCGAAGGTGGGAGGGCCCCAACGAACAGCGCGGCTCACGCCGGACTGCTCGCCTTGACAGGGTTCGTGAAAATTACCTGATCATCATTTGGCCACCCCGCGACAGAGCCGCGGAGGACCGTTGATGCATGCTGTTTAGTTTTCAAGGTTCTCGCGCCCGTCTCCGGGCACACCCCACAGGACCGGAAGATCCGGCCAGCGGGACTCGGGAGGATAGCACCCCCCACGGCATCGTCAAGCGCCTCAGACGACGCCTTCGCCGAGAGCCCCCGGTCAAGACCGGTTGCTCAGGCCGCGGGAACCTAGCAGACCGCTTCGGACGCCGCCGCTCGATCCCCCGCAACGACGCTGGGCGCCGCACGAATCACCGGCAAAATGAGGGTTTCAGTAGCCGATGATCGTGTCAGAGCCGTGGTTGTCGCAACACGAGATTGGCATTAGAGCGACGTACCCTTGCCTGAGGAAGCGGACACAGCTTCCAGGCGCTCCCACCGAGATCCGGGGCCCGATCCGGTGGCAACGATCCTCCCCTCGTCGCGGAGCGCCGCAAGGACGAGTCGGATTGTCTGATCGCTGATTCCTGGCGGGGCTCGCCGAATGTCGGAGATCTTGAACCGGGCCGGCCTGCTCGAGCACGAATCCGCGGACCCGCCCTTGTTTGGAGGTGCCCGCGGCCCTGACTTGGTGACTCGTGAGTTTGCCGCGCAGGCTGGACGATCGAGACCTTCGCTCGACACTGCACTCCCTCGCCCAATGGACGCTGCAGCGGAACGGTTCCTTTCAGAGCAGGCGGCTCAGCCCGCAACGCTGACGCGCGCGAACCGGCGTTTTCCCGCCCGCACAACCTTGCCGTCGAGCGTCGCCGCAGGCACGTCAAGTTCGTCCAGCCGCTCACCGTCCACCGTCACCCCGCCCTGCGCGACCAACCTCCGGGCCTCGCCGCGGCTGGCGACCCCCATGTGGTCGACCAGGAACGCGGGCACGTGGACGTCACCCGGCGGGATCGTCACCGTCGGCGTGTCCACCGGCGCCTGGTGATCGCGGGTCACGGTGTTGAAGTGGGCCTCGGCTCGCTCACCGGCTCCGGCACCGTGGAAGCGGTCAGCCACAAGGCGGCCCAGGCGGCGCTTCTCGGCACCAGGGTGGCCGGACGGGCCGGGCTCGGCCGGGAAGAGCAACTCGTAGAAGACGGCCATCGCCGCGTCCGGGATGCTCATGATCTTGCCGAACTGCTCCTCGGGGGGTTCGGCGACGCCGATGTAGTTGCCGCTCGACTTGCTCATCCGCGCGACGCCGTCCGTGCCGGGCAGGATCGGCATCGTCAACGCGACCTGCGGCGGCTGGCCGTAGGCCTGCTGCACCTCGCGGCCCAGCATCAGGTTGAAGAGCTGGTCGGTGCCGCCCAGCTCGATGTCGGCTTCGATCGCCATCGAGTCGTAGGCCTGCATCAGCGGGTACAACAGCTCCAGTACCGAGATCGGGCGCTGCTCGGTCATCCGTGTGTGGAAGTCCTCACGCCGCAACAGCTGGTTGACGGTGGTGGTCGCCGCAAGGCGAAAGAGCGGTTCCAGCCCCATCGTCGCGAACCACTCGCCGTTGGGACGGACCTCCGTACGGTCGGGATCGAGCACCTGAAACGCCTGCGCACGGTAGGTCGCGGCGTTGGCATCGATCTCCTCCGCCGACAGCATCGGTCGGGTCGACGAGCGGCCAGACGGATCGCCCACCCGTGCGGTCCAGTCACCGATGATCAACACGGCGATGTGGCCGGCATCCTGAAACTCACGCAGCTTCTGCAGCGCGACCGTGTGGCCCAGGTGGATGTCCGGCGCGGTCGGGTCGACGCCGAGCTTGACGCGCAGCGGTCGCCCCAACTTCAGTTTGGCCGCCAGCCCATCCGGCGGGACGACCTCGACCGCCCGGCCCGCCAGCGCCACGGCATCGCTCATGCCGCGACCGGCATCGGGAACGGATGAGAAAGATGCGGTGAGCCTGCGACGCCGAATCGCCACGGTTGTTCCGTCGCAACCGAGATCCCGATGCGCGGGCCGACCGCGATGTCGGACACCGGCCCCCCTGCGAACAGGCGCACCGGACCCGCGCCAAGAACCGAGGCGTTCATCGAGCTGTCGATGCCGAACGCCTGGCACAACCGGCCGGGGCCCGAGCACAACCTGCGCGCATCCGACGTGCCACGGCGCGTCCGCATGACCTCCAGGCCACGTGTCGGCGCGACCGCGCGAATCAGTACCGCTGCACCCTGGCCCTCGGGCTCGCAGACCACGTTGGCGCACCAATGGATGCCGTAGCTGCGGTAGACATAAAGTCGGCCGGGCGGTCCGAACATGACGGCCGCACGAGGCGTCGGGCCACGGAAGCTGTGCGACGCCGGATCGTCCTGTTGGTACCGCTCGACCTCGACGATCTCGCCGGCCAGGTCGCCGACCTGGATCACACAACCCAACAGATCCGGGGCGACCTGGGCCACTGGGCGCGCGAAGAACGCCTCGTCGAGCAGTGTCTGCGTCATCGATCTGCTCAGAAGAGCGATGGGGGTTCCTCGCCCCGCTTGCGCCGACCGCGCTCGGGCTGATCCGGCGCCGCCTCGACCGCGCCACCCAGATCGGCCAGGATGGCGGCTTCGCTGCGGGCGGCGACGATTGGATGGGCGAGCCCGTCAAGCCACACCCGGGTTCGGTTGCCCGGTCCTCGCTCGTCACCCTCAATGGGCTCGAGCGCCAACACCCGGTCGGCCCGGACGAACCGGCCCAGACCCAACGAGACAAATCCACTGCTCACCAGCGCTCCACCTCCACTCGTGCCGCATCCAACTGTGCGACGACCATAGCCCGTGCCGTGCCACCCGGCACCGCCTTGGCCTCGACTGAGGCCTGCGCTGTGAGATCCGGGAGCGTGACGTCCCCGAGCCCCGCCGCGTCGAGCTCGGCCGCGTCGGCGGCCTCGAGACCCACACCGCGCGCCAGAACCGCTCGCACCAGCGTGCCGACCGTCTCGTGCGCCCGGCGGAACGGCCAGCCCAACCGGACCAGGTGATCGGCGAGATCCGTCGCGGCCATGGCGCCGCCCTCACACGCGGCCGCCATGCGCTCGGGGTGGAACGCAGCGCCGGCCATCATCCCGGTCATCGCCGGCAGCAACAGGTCGATCGTATCGGCGGCGTCGAACAAGAAGCGCTTGTCCTCCTGCAGGTCCTTGTTGTACGTCAGGGGCAGGCCGGCGACGACGCCGTGCAACCCTGCCAGGTCGGCGACGAGCCGAGCGGCCTTGGCGCGGGCAAGCTCGGCGGCGTCGGGGTTCTTCTTCTGCGGGAGCATGGACGAGCCGGACGTGAACGCGTCGGGCAGCTCGACGAAGCCGAACTCCTCGCTCGACCACATCACGAGTTCGGCGCCGAGCCGCGACAGGTGGACACCCAACTGCGCCGCGAACGCCAGGTAGTCGGCCATCGCGTCGCGACTGGCGACGGCGTCCATGCTGTTGGGGCTGGGGCGCGCGAACCCCAGCTCCTCGGCCACCATCGCACGATCGACCGGAAAGCCGACACCGGACAGCGCGCCGCTCCCCAGCGGGCACTCGTCGGTCGCGGTGATCGCCGCCGCCAGGCGCGTGCGATCGCGACCCAGCATCCACACGTACGCCAGCAGGTGGTGTGCGAGGCGCACAGGCTGGGCGCGCTGCAGGTGCGTGTAGCCGGGAAGGATCGTGTCAATGTGCCGCTCGGCCTGTTCGATCAAGGCCCCGGCAAGGTCGCCCAGTGCAGGTGCCTGCGCCTGGGACTGGCGTCGAATCCACAACAGGGTGTCGGTCGCAGCCTGGTCGTTGCGGCTGCGCGCAGTGTGCATGCGCCGGCCGGCATCGCCGGCGATCTCGGTCAGGCGCCGTTCGACCGCGGTGTGGATGTCCTCGTCGGTCGGGACGAACACGAACGCGCCGGACTCCATCTCTGCAAAGATCTCGTCGAGCCCCGAAAGGATCGCCGCAGCATCCTCGGTCGGCACGATGCCGCAGGCGCCGAGCATTCGAGCATGTGCACGGGACCCGTCGATGTCCTCGCGCCACAGCCGCCCGTCGACGGACAGCGACTCGTTGAGCCGTTCGAACGCCTCGGCGGGTCCGCCCGCGAACCGCCCGCCCCACAGCCGCAGCTCACTCACGCCCCGCTCCGCTGATCGGCGATCGCCTGCGACACTGCGGCGCACACGCGGTCGACCTGGGCCTGCGTCATCGCGGGGAAGAACGGCAGCGCGATGGTCGACGCGCTGATGGCCTCGGTCACCGGCAGGTGCCCGGGCCGGTACCCGTGGACCTCCTGATAGAACGGCTGCAGGTGGATGCACGGCAGGTAGGGCTTGGCCGCAATGCCCTGCGCGTCGAGGGTGCCGATGACCGCGTTGCGGTCGATGTCCGCGTCGAGGCGCGGCGCGTAGACGAACCAGGACCGCCGCTGCGGACCCTCGAACATGGGCGTGACCCCGTCGACCTCGGCCATGTTGGCCTGGTACCAGCCGGCGACGCGATCCCGGTCGGCGAGCATGTCGTCCAGCCGCTCCAGCTGCGCGACGCCGATCGCCGCATGCACGTCCGACAGCCGATAGTTGAAACCCAGGCGC
>JANMKR010000208.1:0-5737 GCA_031372145.1 Actinomycetota bacterium
GGCGGTCCCGGCGGAGAGCAGGCCAGTGCGACCGTTTCGGTCAGCGGCCCGGCGCCCACGCCGACACGCCTCAAGATCACCAAGGCCGGCACCGAGGTCGTCAGAGCGGGAGGCAAGGTGGTCTTCACGATTCGCGTCACAAACAGCGGCGCGGTGCCGGCGACCAACGTCGTCATGACCGACTGCGTTCCGACGGGTCTGTCGCTGATGCGGGGCGTCAAGGCCGCTTCGTTGCGCAAGAACGGTCAGATAGGCTGGCAACTTGGCACGCTGCAAGCAGGGCAGACCAAGGTCCTGCGCGTGGTCTTGCGGGCTGACCGTGACACCCGCGGGATGCGGGGTTGCGCGGCCGTGGCGTCCGCTGCGAACGCTCCGAGTGTCAGCGCCGCCGCCCGTGTCCGCGTCATCGCCGGCGTCGCCGTCAGCAACCGCGCGCGCGTGACGGGCTAAGTGCTCCCGCTCGCAAGTATCACGACGGTTCCCGGCTGCAAATCATCGCCAGGCATTGTCCTCGGTCCCACCGTTATGGCGACCGATAGCGGCGGGACACTGCGTCCTCCCCTGGCTCGATTTTCGCGCGGGAAACGTTCGCGAACCTACGAACGGGAGCACTAAGGCCTTGATTCAACCGTCTCTCCTGCTACCCTGGCTAATAGGTTTTCTTAGGAAAGGTCTCTGACGTGCGGTCACGGATGCTCGCACTCATCATCGTCACCGGTGCCACCGCGGCAGCTCCCGCGATGGCCGATGTGGCGTCGGTCGCGGTACGGCCGCTCCCCAACGATCGTTCGGGGGTCGTTGTCGACTGGCGGGCACGGTCCGGCACGGCCACCGTGGCGCTCGGCTCGGGACGTCTGCTCGCGATCCACTCGGTGCGCCGGGTGCAGCCCGGAACGCGCGTGCGGATCGACGGCATCAAATGGGGCACGCCGACGAGCGGTGTCACGTGGTCGGTCGCGCCACAAGGCGTCAAATGGGGCATCAAGTGGGCGCGCAACGGAACGTACTCGTCAAGGCTGCTCTCGATCCGCCGAGCCGGAGGGACACCCGTTCGCGGTGTCGTGGTGCGGCGGTTCGGCGGCGGTGTCGCGATCGGGACGCCCGGCGGCGTCGTCGTCGTCAGGATGGCCGTGTGGCTTCCCAAGACCGGCAACGCGACCACCAACGCATTCGCGCTGCCCGTCCGCGGCGACACCATCGTCACGAACGTCAGGTTCGGGCCGCATGGGCGCCTGCATGGCGACGGCGTCCGGATCCTCACCACCAGCGGGACGGCCGCGATTCCCATCTCGGGCCGGCTCTCGGCCATGGACGTATCCAGCCGCACCGTCCGCATCTCGAACATCTCCGACCCGTCGTTCCCGGTGCACACGAACCTGACGGTGCCGTCGACGATCGACATGGCGCGCCTGGTCGTGGGTCGCGAAGTGGTCGCTGCGGCGAGCGTGACGCCTGACGGAACCGTTCGTGCCGGCGCGATCGCCGCCAACGAGACGTTTACCGCGGGCAACGACCCCGCCAACATGCAGATCGCCCCGCCCCCGGCGGATGCCGACACGCTTGGACTGCTGCATCAGGCGATCGAACGCTGGGACACGGGTCGTGCACAGGGCGAGGTCACCGACCAGGCCGTCTACGACGCGGGTCGTGCGCGCCTGCAACGTGCCGACGCAGCGGCCCGGGACGGCAATCGTCCGGCCGCGCGCGCGGAGCTGGATGCGTTCATCATCGAGGTCATGGCCGCCCTCCCGGACAAGGTCAAGCCGATGCTCGCAACCCAAGTCCAGGCCCTCGCGGCAGACGCGTTCGAGCAGCTCAGATAGTCACCCGCGGGGCCGAAGAAGCTGGTCAGCCAGCAAGTCCATCAGCAGGCCGTCGTGAAACGTCCCGTCGGGGCCGCGCTCGTACTGGCGCATGATGCCCACCGGGCGAAAGCCGACGGCCGCGTAGCAGGCGATGGCAGCGGCATTGTCGGCGGCCGGGTCGATCGTGATGCGGTGATGGCCGCGGTCGTCGACCAGGTGCGCTGCGACGACGGCGACGACCTCACGTCCGTATCCGTGGCCGTGGATCCGGGGGTCCAGGAAGATGTCGATGCTCGCGTGCCGATAGTCGGGCGTGGCCTCCTCGCCGAATTGCACGAGCCCCCGCGGGGTGGGATCGACACCGTCGGGCATCGCCGCGTCACGCAGCAGCACCACGAATCGCGTTGCCTCCGGCTCGTCGTCGAGTGGAAACCCCTCGTCATCCGGCCACCGCTTCGCGACGTCAGGTGTCGCGCGGATCGCACGCACAGCCGCGGCGTGCTGCGGTGCCAGTGCGGCGAGCACCACGCGCGGTCCGTCGAGTCGCGGCGGTGCCACGAGCCGCTCAGCCCGCGAAGATCGATTGCGCCGCATCGCGGCACAGGTCGATCAGCAGGCCGCCGCCGATCGCGAACGCGACGATCAACACCGCGCACGTGATCGCGACGGTGCCCACCGCGGACGGCAGGCGCAGGCGTTTTTCGCCGACCGGTGGTTCTTCGAGCCATGCGATGCCCAGGACGCGCAGGTAGTAGCCCAGGCTGACCATGCTGCCGACGGCACCGACGATCGCGAGCCACGTCATGTCGGCGTCGACTGCGGCGCCGAACAGCAGGAACTTGCCGACGAAGCCCGACAGCGGCGGGATGCCGGCCAGGGACAACAGGGCCAGCGTCAGGACGATGCCCATGAGGGGGTTGCGCCGGCCGTACCCGCGAAACGACGTGATGCGGTCCCCGTCGGGGACCTCGCGCTCGCGGACGATGACGACCGCGAACGCCGCCAGCGTCATCACGAGGTACGCGAACAGGTAGTACAGGACCGCCTCTGCGCCCTGGACCGTTCCGGTGGCGATGCCGATCAGCAGATACCCGGCCTGCGCGATACCCGAATATGCGAGCAGGCGCTTCATGCTCTGCTGGCGCAGCGCCGCGATGTTGCCGATCACGATCGTGACCGCGGCGATCACGGCGATCGCGACCTTCCAGTCGTCGACGAGGTCCAGCAGCGAGTCTGAGAACACGCGCATGAACGCCGCCAGGGCGGCGGCTTTGGTGGCGGTCGCCATGAACGCGGTGATCGGCGTGGGTGCTCCCTCGTAGACGTCGGGGGTCCACATGTGAAACGGCACCGCCGACGCCTTGAATGCCAGCCCCACCACGATGAGCGCGAGCGCCGCGATGGCGAGCGGGTCACCGCCCAGGCCGGTGTCGGCCAGGCGTCCACTGACGCGGCCCAGCACCGTCGTCCCGGTCGCGCCGTACAACAGCGCCAGGCCGTACAGGAAGAACGCCGAACCCACGGCGCCGATGATCAGGTACTTGAGGCCGGCTTCGAGTGAGCGCGTGCGCCAGGTCTCGATCGCGCACAGGACGTAAAGCGCCACCGACAACAGCTCGATGCCCAGAAACAGCACGATCGTGGTTCCGGCCGCGGCGACCAGCATCATGCCCGCGGTCGAAAGCAGGATCAGCGCGGCGTACTCGCCCCGCTTGTCCGCCGATGACGGCTCACGCCAGGCCAGGGCGAGGGTTGCGGCCGCAGCCCCCAGAAACACGAAGTTGAGCAGCAGCGTGAACTTGTCCGAGATGAAGTTGTCACTGAGTGCCGTGCGCCGCTCGTCCCAGAGCACTGCGGACATGATTCCCGCGGCGAGGAGTGCGCCGACCCCGGCTAGCGTCGGCAGGGTGCGCTGCAGGCGCCGGTTGGGGACGAGTCCCAGCATCAGCGCCAGGATCCCGGCGCCCGAGACGATCAGAAAAGGTGTGGCGGCGGATACGTTGTTCATGGGGTCGATCCGCCGGTGGGGGCAAATTGCGCAAAGCCCGCACATGTTGCGCGGTGGTCGAGAAACTCGTCCGGCACCTCCGGCGTGTAGGCGGCCCAACCGCTACAGGTGTACGCAATGTTGGCCGCCGGGAACTCAGACTTGATCACCGACTGCCTGGTAGAGCCCACGATGGCCGCGGGCCACAGGGCGATGAAGAGCATCGCGATGACCAAGGGCGACAGGTACAACGCGTCGCGCCACCCGAGTTCGGCCTTGGAGGCCATCCCGCGCCTCGGGCCGTTCATGCTCGACTGGTAGAGGCGCAGCATGTAGATGGCGGCGTAGACGATGCCGAAGCACGCGAGGACGGCCAACAGCGGCCGCTCGGCGAAGACGCCGGTCAGGATGAAGAACTCGCCGACGAACGCGTTGGAGCCGGGGATCGCGAGGGCCGCCATCGCGACGACCAGGAAGACCCCGGCCAGCCACGGCGCCCCGTTGGCGAGGCCCGCGATCTGGTCCATCTCCTCGTCGCCGCGTCGGGCACGCGTGACGATGCCGACGATTGCGAATGCGGCGGCGGTGACGATGCCGTGGTTGACCATCTGCAGCACCGCGCCCTGCCCGGCGGTGATGTTGAAGGCCATGATCCCCAACACGATGAAGCCCAGGTGCGAAAGGCTCGAGTATGCGACGAGCATGCGCATGGTCTTGGCACGCCACGCGATCAGGGACCCGTAGATGATCCCGATGACGGCAAGCACGCTGATCAGGGTCGCCAGGCGGTCGGCCCCTTCAGGGAACATCGGGACGCCGATCCGCAGCAGCCCGTAGACGCCGGCCTTGCTCATGACCGCTGCCAACAGCCCGGTCACGACCAGCGGCGCCGTGGAGTAGGCGCCCGGCATCCAGCCGTGGAACGGCCACAACGGCAGCTTGATCAGGAACGCCAGCGCGAAGCCCAGAAAGAGCCACGTGGACTGGTTGGTGGTCCACGTGTGGCCGGTCAGTTCGTGGATGTTGAACGTCAGCGGATCGCCCGGACCCTGGGCGATGAACGCCGTCGACAGGATCGCGATCAGCATCAGCAGGCTGCCGATCATCGTGTAGATCACGAACGTCATCGTGGCCCGGCCGCGCTCGCCCGATCCCCACATCCACATCAGCAGCGCGAACGGGACGAGCATCGCCTCCCAGAACACGTAGAACAGGATCAGGTCACCCGCGGCGAACAAGCCCAGCAGGCCGCATTCGGCCAGCAGGAGCAACCCCAGGAACGCGCGCGGCCGGTCAGGCGTGCGCACCGCCACGGCGACGATCGCCAGCAGAAAGAGCCCCGCGGTCAAGAGCACCAGCCACAGCGAGATGCCGTCGACGCCGACATCCCAGGCCAGCCCCGCGCTGCGGGCCCAGTCCTGGTGGTCGACGAACTGCAGCTCGCCCGAGCCCCGATCGAACAGGCCCACCATGATGCAGGTCAGCACGAGCGTCGTCGTCGCAGCGATCAGGGCATGGACGCGTGACTGGGCCGCGTTGCCCTCGGGCACCGCGAACATCGAGAGCGCGCCGAACAGAGGCAGCAGGACGATGATGGTGACCCAGCTCATCGGCGCACCAGCATGAAGATGACCGCGACGCCGACGACCCCTGCG
This sequence comes from Actinomycetota bacterium, assembly GCA_031372145.1. Classification (GTDB taxonomy): domain Bacteria; phylum Actinomycetota; class Thermoleophilia; order Miltoncostaeales; family Miltoncostaeaceae; genus CALMEC01. The sequence continues at coordinate 5,448 of JANMKR010000208.1, forward strand.
GCCATTGTGAACGCATACGTGCGAACCAGCCCGCTCTGCGCCCAGCTCAGGCCGCGCGCAATGCCGCGCACGGCGGCGGTCACGCCCCGGATCGGCGCCTGGATCGCCAGGGGCTCGGCGTCATCGCGCAGCCGCTCGCCCGCGACGCGGCCGGGATGTACGAACAGGTCGTCGTACAGGTCGTCCAACCGGTAGGCATCCTCCAGCAGTGCGCGGGCTTGCGGCACGGCGGCGACGGCACGGACGCGCCGCGACGGATCACGGGCGAGGACGTACCAGGCCAGCAGGAT